>JBHBMT010000123.1:0-5215 GCA_041773075.1 Moraxella sp. | reverse complement strand
GGCGGCGATGGCGATTTTTTTATCGGCAATTTTAGATGGTATGGATGGGCGAGCAGCGCGTATGCTTGGGGCGCAAAGTGCCTTTGGTGAGCAATATGATAGCCTTGCTGATATGATTGCTTTTGGACTTGCACCTGCAATATTGTCTTATCACTTTATATTGCATGAGTTGGGACGCATTGGTATGGCGTGCGCTTTTGTGTTTGTGGTGTGTGCTGCTTTTCGTTTGGCGCGTTTTAATGTACAAATTGGCAAAGTAGATAAAAAATATTTTATTGGATTGGCATCGCCTTTGGCAGCTATTTTGGTGGCATCTAGTGTGATGGTAGCCATTGATCATGCTGGATACCTTATGAGTGCGCCAAGTGGTACAGAGCTTGCCTTGACGCTGTTGTTTGCTGGGTGGGTGGTGATTTGTGGATTGTTAATGGTTAGTAATATCAAATACTATTCCTTTAAGGAGTTTGATAAGAAAAAAGTCCCCTTTGTGGTCTTGATGCTGGCAGTGCTTATCATGGGAGCGCTTGTGTATGATATTCCTGTGGGAGTACTTGCCATTGGGGTGGTATATGCACTATCAGGACTATTTACAACGGCATACGCCATCAAAGCGGTGCGTGGAAAAGCAAGCAAAGGATAACGGATGCTAGAATTACGCCATTTGCAAATGCTAACAGCACTGCGCTCACAAGGCTCACTGGCGGCGGCTGCAGAAGAGCTGCACGTGACTGCTTCTGCTGTATCGCACCAATTAAAAGAAGTAGAAAATTATTATGGGGTAGTGTTTGTCAATCGGCGCTCGCGTCCACTGTCTTTTACGCCAGCAGGTCTTGAGATGCTAAAGTTGGCTGATAGCATTTTGCCACAAGTCGCGCGTACCACAGCTGATATTAAGCGTCTTGCTCACGGTCAAACAGGGCGATTGCGCCTAGCAAGTGAGTGTCATAGCTGTTTTGATTGGTTAATGCCGATTTTAAATCGGTATCGCCGTGAGTGGGGTGATGTGGATTTGGATTTTGCCACAGGGTTTGAGCCTGAACCGCACTACTTATTGCTAGAAGGGGACATTGACGTACTGATTACAGCCAGTCCTTTGCCGATGGTAGGGGTGGAGTATTTACCATTGTTTGAGTATGAAAGTCGCTTGGTGCTTTCGCCCACCCACACCCTAAAAGACAAAGATAGTATTTTGCCAGAAGATTTGGTTGGGGAAACCTTGATTAGCTATCCTGTGGAGGAGCATCGCTTGGATATTATGGCGCATTTTTTGTTGCCTGCTAATATTACGCCTGCACATATTCGCACCACGGAGCTGACCGCCATGCTGATTCAGCTTGTCGCATCAGAGCGTGGCGTAGCAGCATTGCCTGATTGGGTGGTGGCAGAGTATGAGCGCAAAGGCTGGGTGGTGTCGCGTCCGCTAGGTGAGGGTGTGTATTGTCAGCTGTATGCTGCCACGCGTAGTGAGAGCGCAAGTTTGGCATATATGCAAGGATTTTTGGGGCTGCTAGGTACGGTGGTTAAGCCACATTAAAAATATTCTTAGCGAGGCTGTTTATGTTAAGAATTGCTTTGTTCGCTGATATTCATGGTAAGTTTTTATTGCCTTTTAAGATGGTGGATGCCTATCAAAAACTGACAAAAGAGCGCATTCATTATATCTTGCAATGTGGCGACATGGGAGCATTTCCTAGCAAAGATGCGATGGACAAAGCCACTTTAAAGCACGCTCGCTATGATAGAGATGAGCTTGGGTTTATGGATGATTTTATCAAGCCCAAAAAAGAAATCAACGACTTTTTAACACAGCTTAATATCCCTATGTATGCAGTGCGTGGCAATCACGAATGTCATACATTTTTGGACAGCTTGGAAAATGACAGCGACAAACAGTCACCTTATTTTAGCATTGATTGTTATCAAAAAATTTGGGTATTAAAAACAGGCTTTGTCCTGAAATTAAGTCATGACACTGACAGTATTAGCCTTGTGGGTATTGGACGAATTGGTGATAGAAAAGGGCGCGATGATAAAAAATTTATCCAAGAATACGAGCGACAGCAATTAAAAAAGCTCTATAAACAGCATGACAAGTTGGATGTGTTAATTAGTCATGATAAAACCAGTGAGAGCATTCGAGGCTATGGCTTAGTAGAGATTGCCGATGTACTCAATCATATTGCTTTTTCTTATCATTTTTATGGGCATACAGGCGAGCCATTTCACATCAGTTTGGCGGAGAATGGCATTACCCAGTCTGTTAAAATCAAAGAGCTAGAATTTAATACCAAAGGTCAATTAGAGGCAGGCTGTATGCTGATTTTGGAAAAAGTGAACAATAAGATACATCTTAAGCCTGTTGGCATGGATTTTTTGAGGCTATTTTATCAAAATACATGGAAGGCTTTTAGGGTGTAGGTTAATCAAGTCAAAACAAGCACCATCGTATTCAAAAGCAGCAACCAGATAACAACACAATAAAATAAGACAGCACAAACAGTGTCATACCTATAATTTCGCTAGGGCGTGTGAAATGTCATACACCCTAGCAGACCATCATCTCAAGGAGATTCTATGCGTAACATTACCCCAAGCGATGCCTTGATTGTTGTAGATGTGCAAAATGATTTTTGTCCTCATGGGGCGCTTGCTGTGCCCGATGGCGATGCTGTTGTACCAGTGATTAATCAGTTGATGACGTATTTTAGCCAAGTGGTATTGACCCAAGATTGGCACCCTGTCAGCCATAGCTCATTTGCAGACAATCACCATCTGCCTGCCTTTAGCACTATCATGCTGCCTTATGGAGAGCAGGTATTGTGGACGACACATTGCGTGCAAGGGACACTGGGCGCAGAATTTCACCCCAACTTACAGACAACAACGGCGCAATTGATTATTCGCAAAGGCACACATGAGCAGATAGATAGCTATTCAGCCTTTGTGGAAGCGGATAGGGTGACACATACAGGGTTGGCTGGATATTTAAAAGAAAAAGGCATTCAGCGCGTGTTTGTGGTTGGACTTGCGACAGATTTTTGTGTGGCATGGACGGCAATGGATGCAATCGCAGCAGGGTTTGAGTGTGTGGTCATTGAAGATGCGTGCCGTGGTATTGATTTAAATGGCTCACTTGAGCAGGCGTGGGCGCAGATGACAGCCAGTGGCGTAGGCAAAATCACAAGTGATAAGCTGATGACATCCTTAGTGACATCATGATGGCAAAGACGGCAAATTTACCTAACCATGTCATTCCTTTGGTTGAAACAGAATATCCTAAGTGGCACAAAGGGCGACTAAGATATGGGCTGTGGTATATACCCATTGAAGACATGAGGGTGGCAGAGTGCTGTCAAAAACTAAGAGCGGCATTGTCACCTTTATTTGCCAAAGGTTATGATAGACAGTGGCATATCACAGTGTTTGTCAATGGCTTTTATGTGGATGTGTGTCGGTATGAGGATGATTTTGACGATGGAATTTTGCAGCATCAAATCAATGCCATACAGGCGTTGCAGTTGCCCAAATTTAGCCTAACAACAAGAGAATTGGGCAGTTTTTTAAATTGTGCGTATTTGAGTGTGGCACCGTCTGATATTCTAACGCGGATTCGTGCTGTACTTGCTTATACACACCAAGAAATTGCTCCAAGTGATTATATACCACACATCACCTTGGGGATGTATCAACAAGCGTTTGATTTTCAGAGGGTCATCAATCAACTTCGCCAAATCACGGTAGAAGCAATGCAGATTCAAGTAGATAGACTGATTTTTGCAACATTTCATCCAAACCAACTACAAGGAAGGCTCACCACCCATCAAACAATTTGGCTTAAGTAATAGAGAATCAAGATGGTGTATTTTATCCTAGGTGGGGCAAGGTCGGGAAAGTCATGTTATGCCGAACAGCTTGCCAAAGCGTATGAACAGCAAGGCAAGCGTATCATCTATGTGGCAACCGCAGGGCGATATGATGATGAAATGATACAACGCATTGAACATCACCAAAACAGCCGACCAAAGTACTGGCAAACAATAGAAGAGCAATATGATTTAGCCAAAATTTTCGCTCAATATAACGATGAGCAAAGCGTGATTTTGGTGGATTGCTTGACGCTGTGGCTGTCAAATTTATTATGCCAAGATGATGGTCAATTTCAAACCTATAAAAATGAATTTTTAAATGAGCTTCAAGTGACCTGTGCCACCGTGATTTTGGTGAGTAATGAAACAGGGCTTGGCGTTGTGCCTATGGGTAGGCTCACACGACGCTTTGTGGATGAAAGCGGTTGGCTACACCAAACCATCGCTCAAATAGCGGACAAAGTGGTGTTTTGTGTGGCAGGGTTACCGATGGTGTTAAAAGGGTGATTTTCTAAAAACAAAAACATTGTATTTATCACCACCAAGGAATTCATGTGAGATTTTCAATATTTTTTCTTTTTTGTCATTTAATTGAATGGGAATAATTTCAATAGTAACAAAATCAAAATCATTAAGAGTATCAAAGCCAATGATGGTTTGAATTGCATTATCAGAGATTTTGCAATGATTAATTTTATTGGATATATTTTCTATGGCTAGCATACCTGCTTCTGTTGCCAAAGGTCTGTAATCTCCAGAAATATATTGACAACCTTGTTTGATAACAAATTGATTATCACTAAATGTAAGACTAATAGGTGGCTCAAAATAGCTAGATGGCGTGCCAGTTAATTGGTATTTACTAGTGGTTGTTAAATATAATTGCCAAGTATGAGTTAAATCACTCATTTCCCATTCATCAAAAGTTTTTCTTTGTTCATCAAATTTGGCTAATTTATCCAAAATAGTAAGCTCATCAGGTATAGTAGAATAAGCTTGTGGTAGCCGAGTTGTTTTTGCTGATGTACTGATAGCAGTTAAAGCAAGCATTGAAGTAATAAATAATTTATAAAACATAATTTTATCCTTGAATTTTATAGCAAATTTGCAATATTATGGTTAGTCTATCATTATTGATAACGATTAACAAGGAATGAAAATGAACTGGTATTTAAACCCTATTAAACCAATCAACCAAACCGCACGCAAGGGGGCACAAGACCGCCAAAACCAATTAACCAAGCCAACAGGGGCATTAGGGCAAATGGAAGAGGTGGTGATTGAATTAGCAGGTATGCAAGGCAAGGTGTGTCCAACAGCAAAACAGCTTTATATTTGCACCTTTGCAG
>JBHBMT010000122.1:0-7398 GCA_041773075.1 Moraxella sp. | reverse complement strand
ACCTTATATACGCTATATGGGTGATACAGCAAAACCACGAGGACACTTTGGGCATTTAAAATACTGTTCAAGCTCAGAAGAGGCGCGGTTAAGCTTTAAGGTGATATTTAATGCTTATGGACAAATTCGTGTGGAGCGTGGGGATTTGGTGGAAGTGGGGTGTTAGGGGGTGTTGATAAAAATGAGTTTCTTGTAGGGAAATGGGGCTGACTAGATAAGATTCAAATTCCACATCATTTCCTCAAAGTTTTTAGCTTTTGTGATGGTGTACCATAGTTGAATCTAAGGTTTATTATTAAGCATGAATCTAGGCTTGGTCATAGTGAGTAGCTCCCCTTTTTTGGGTCAAAGCTTAATGTTTATTATCTTGCTATTTTTTGATGACACTCTTTTTTCTTAACGCTCAACACATCCTCAATGGCTCACTCAAATTGAAATGTCAGCGCGTCCTAATTCATCTGCTAAAGTATTATAAGCGATGACACAGTTAAGGAAATGTTAATTATTTTGGGGTAGAGCAATGAAACTATATCGCCTCAGACCAAACACTCCTTCTAAAATATTTACCATGTTTAATCTCATAAATGACAGAATACATGAATGCACCATCAGCAAGTCTACCAATTATATAAATATGTTGATCTTTTTTATTTTGATACACAGCCATATTATTAGCAATTTCATCATGTTGTGACAAAAAATAATAATCAAGATAGATGTCTTTTTTGGCAGAATCAGGCAAAACAATACTATGCTTGTTGATAGCAACTTTTATATTCTCTATTTTATAAAATTTGGCATTTGGTATCTTTGTATAAATACCAAATTTTTTTGTTGGTTGCTTATTGAAGTTATGAGTATCAATGTTTGCAGGAGCAAACTGAATATTTATTTTGACAGCTTGATTACTAAATACACCTTCGGCTTTGTTAGCCGAAATATGAGTTAATGGAATTTTGAGAAAGGTTTCGTTAGGTGTTAAAAACGTAAGTCTATTTTTGTATACAAACCCATATTTACCATCACCAAAAATTACAAAACAAAAGTTTTTATTTGCAACATAATCATCAGTACAATTGGCACTAACAGGTATTCCGTTGTTAAGTCTAGCCACAATAGGCGAATTTAGGTTGTCTTTCTGCCTAATATTCACATAACCGTCTTTGTCATTGACTACTGCATAGTAGCCATCAATATTAGCGTAAACCAATTTACCACTTAACACAAAAAACAACATTAGCAATTTTTTCATTTTATTGTCTCGTACATTATTTAAGGGGCTGGCGTAGATTGGTAGCCACTATACTACAAATATGAAAATAATTCATTGTAAATTAAATAAAAAGATTTAACTTAGACCGCTTGATTGTGTTTATAGAGGTTACTGTCAAAATATCGGCAGACTTGCTTAATATCCAATATAGTTCTGCTATATTATTTTACCTTTGAATTTACAATCCAATCCTTGAAGCCAAAGCATTCTTGGATGGCAAGATGGGGCTTGATGAAAGTTATTTTGGTGGAAGATGTAAAAGCAGATGTGGTCGTGAGGCTAGTGGTAGAGCAGCAGCATTTGTATTTTAAAGTGAGTCAGCAAGGCTTATGCTGTTTGCGTTAAGGGCATAGTAAGCTACTCTTACGCCTATCACCACCAATAAAGTTATTGTTTGTACTGACACTTACCTAAGTTACAATGTGTTAAATGTCAATGATTTTGAACATTTTAGAATTAATCACTCTAAGGAGTTTGCTAACAATCACATCGGTGACGCCCCAAGCTTTTGGCAACAATCCAAACGCACTCTACTTCTGTGTCTTTGTTTTTCATAGGCAAATCCACACTTTAATGGGTAGATTGGCATTTGGATGATGGTTTAGGTTGAGTCTGCGTTAGCTTGGGGTACTTGGATTAAGGTGGTTTGTATGGAATGATGGGCGTTAAGGTGTCATGTAGTTAAGATGATGTAGTCATTAATTGGCGTACAAACGCCCCAAAGAGCACTCCAGCAATTAATGCTGTGGGGGCATGCACACCTGCCAAGAGCAATAAAATGAGGATTGCTGCCACAGGTTTGCCCATGCAGACCACCACCGTGCTGCCAACAGCGCCCATGATGGCAACGGTCAATGGCACACTGGGCAAAACCAGTGCTATCATATACGCCACCGCAAAGCCAACAAACACTGCAGGAAAAAATTCACCGCCGCGCCAGCCACTTGCCAGACACACTGCCATTGCTACAAGTTTAGCAATAATCAACACCACAAAAAATCCAACATCACCGTGTACCCCGTGTGCCAAAGCGTGCTCAATTTCATGATGACCTGAAAAGCGCACCAATGGCACTGCACTGGCAATTAGCGCAAAAATACCAGTACCAAATAAAATTTGTACACTGGTATGCCTGCTGGTTTTGCTAAGCCAATTGGGCAGATGATGATGCAAATATAGGAAAAGCACGCCTGCTGCTGCCCCCAAAATAATGGCAGGCATAGCATAAAACACATCACTTAGATGAGCGGTGTGTGCAGGAATGGGCAATTGGGCAAACGTCTTATCCGTCAATAACTGGTGCATACCCCAAAACCCAATCAACCCCAACAATCCTGCCAAAAGTTTAATTGCCATAGGCAACTTAATGGCATCATCATTCAAGGCAAGGGCAGCTGGAGGTGAACCATATAAGCCTGACAAACTTGCCATAACCCCTGTTTGGTGTATCAGATGGGCGTGGTAGCTGTTTTTTAATAAACCGCCCACTAACAACGAACATTCCGCCACCACAGCAAGCAGCCCTGCTTCAGGACCAATTGCCCCACCAAATGCTACAGCAATGATGGCAGACAATGCCAAAAATATCAATGTTTTTGGGTTGGGTATAAAAGACAGCTCATCAGACAAGCCTTGATGGGTTGGGCTTGCGTGATAATAATGATGTAGCACAGCAAGTAGGACGCCACCTCCCATAATCACTGTAGCAATGCCCAGTGGCGTATTTGCCCAATCCTGCGCCCAAAGATGATGTTGAAGGCTGGTCATTAAAAACAGTGTGATTGCAGAGATTGCTCCTGCTAGCGCCCCATAACCAAGCGCAATCAAGGCGGGCTTGCCATGAGTGGAGAGTATTGCTTTCATTATCACTCCTATAACAACCACTCAATCGGCAATAACGCACAAATCCACACAAAAAAGCGTTTCATAGCACTACTATTAGGTTCTGTATCATAGGTGAGAGTTTGTCCATTTTCTTGGGTTTGCCAAGAGAGGTTGCCATCAGTGAGACTGACGGTATAGGTGGTGGTTTGGTAGTAGTCCTTAAGTCCAGTACTTAATTGACCAACCAGTTCAGGGCTGTCAATCACCAAGCCCATTTCAGTATTAAGTTTGGCAGAGCGTGGGTCCATATTAAACGAGCCAACAAATAAACGCTGATTATCCACCGTAAAGGTTTTGGCGTGTAAACTTGCCCCACTGCTATTAAAGAGCCCGCCATGGTCATTGGTATGGATAGTGGCATTGGGTTTAAGTTCAAATAAGTTTACCCCATTGGCAAGTAGCTCTTTGCGGTATTTGGCATAGCCTGCATGTACTGGTGCAACGTCTGTTGCAGATAACGCATTGGTAAGCACATTGACCTTTTTACCTGATTTGGCGATGGCGGTTAATCTGTCTGTGCCATCTTGAGTTGGTACGAAATAAGGGGAAACAATAGTTAGTTCCGTTTGGGTGTTGTCCATTATCGGGGCGATATGAGCAATGACGGTGTTTTGAGGGTTTTCTTGTCCCAGTCCTTTGGCGGGGTCATCGCTAATTAAGGTTGTTTTTGCCCAGACAAGGGGTAAGTCGCCAGATTGTAGCTGTTTGATTAGGTTTGATGTGGATAATTGTGTTAGATACGTTTGGGTGTCTGTGTCCTTAGCGGGTGTGGTGTCAAAGCTCGTGGCTGGTGTTGTGATGATGCTTTGGGCAGGATACACCGATTGGCTGGTCCAATAACGTTCAAAATCGGCACTAACATCTTGGGCAGCTTGACCAATTGCCAAAACATCAAGGTCAGCAAACATCACCCCTGACCCTGCATTAAAATATTCATCACCAATATTACGCCCACCAATGATGGTGGCGGTGGCATCAGCGGTGATGGATTTGTTGTGCATACGCCGATTGAGTCTGGCAAAATCAGAGCCATAGGCAAGCAGGCGATTATCTCGTTGCATAAAAGGATTAAACAGACGGATTTCTAAATTGGGATGAGCATCTGCTGAAATCAGTAGGCTATCCATGCCTTTGGTGTTGTTGTCATCAAGCAATAATCGCACCTTTACGCCCCGCTTAGCAGCTTGATATAACTGCTGTAATAGCAGTCTGCCAGTGATGTCATCATGCCAAATATAATATTGCACATCAAGGGTTTTTTGGGCAACTTGGCTTAAGCCCAAACGAGCAACAAACGCATCTTGCCCGTTTTGGAGTGGATAAATACCGCTTTGCCCTTGGTGGGTGTTAAGCTGCGCTGCAAAATGCTGGGTCAGCGTACTGTCCGCTGTTGGGGTGCTGGCTTGGCTTGGTATGGCTGTCCATTGAGGTAAGTCTTGACGTATCATCAATAAGGTGGCACCAAGTAGCACCAAAAGCACCAACACAACCAAGCTTATCTTTTTTATGATAGAAAGTATCACAATATTCCTCCAATGTTTGGCTCAATCAAAAATAAGCGCTGCTCCTAATAGTAGGAACAACGCTTGTTGCCATTTACCTATGGTTAGTTAAGCTCAGGTTAGTTAAGCTCAACGCAGATTTACTATCTTATTTGTTCTGTGTTGAATTTAAATAATTTGAACAACGGGTTATTTTTTGGCAGCTTCAATTTGAATGTCCACTTTAACTGTTTTGCTCATGCCAATATTTACCAAGTAATCCATGCCCCATTTGGTACGGTCAATGGTTGCTGAAAAATCACCGCCACAAACTTGGGTTTTTAGCATAGGACTATCATAGCAGTTAAACTTATTGGCAGTCAAGCGCACAGGGTGTGTTTTGCCTAACAAGGTTAATTGCCCATCAACAGATTTAAGTTTTTTGCCAGAGTAATTAAACTTGGTGGAAACAAAACGCATGGTGGGATGCTGTGAGGCATTAAATAAATCAGCTGACAATAAGTGTGCGGTAAACTCATTGGAGCTAGATTGCAAGGTTGATACAGGAATGGTGACATCAAGACTGCCTGTGCGTTTTTGGGCATCAAATTCTAAAGTGCCTGTCACACCATAAAATCCACCCACATTGGTACTGGTGTTAAAATGGTCAATGGCAAAACGCGCATTGGTGTGCTTAGGGTCAATTTCATAGGTAGCGGCGGTTGCTGAAGCGGCAAGGGTAGCCAAAGCAAAACAAAGTAGTTTTTTCATAACAATCCTTAAGTTAGGCACAAGAAAGGTGGACATCAAGTACTGGCAAAACAAGCGATGGCACAGTACTTTTTGGCATAAATACCTTATTATACAGATTATTTAACAAAAAATAAGACCCAAAAATAGCAAGCTTATTTTCTATATTTGAAAACATTAAGAAAGTCAACTATTATGGTGTGGTTTTGGTAAAATTATCTTGCTAATGGTTAAAAATTGTGCCAAACTTATTACAAACTGTTATGTTTTTGTTGGTGATGATATGGCTTTTTATGTGTATATGTATGGCACTTATGCTGATGACATCAAAAAAGCATTTGGTTCAAAAGATAAGGCATTGATTGAACTTATGTTTTCTGATGCAGAAGATGTGGCTTATTATGAAGATATACAGGAAAATAATTTTAATGTCAGTTATGCGATTATGGATATTATTTATGGTGCACCCTTAAATAATCCTGCAAGGTATATTTATGGATATGCGCTGATAGAGCTTGCCAAAAAGTTAGGTAAATCCTTGCCTTATTTGCAAGAAATTAGGGTGGGTGAGGGAACAGATGGTATAAAAAAATTTTTGGCAAGTGATTTTGATATTAAGAATGTGGATTTGGTACAGCATTTATTGGGTTGTACACACCCTTTTTTGATTCCTAAAATTGATGATTTTCCATTTATTGGACTGATTAGCAATGTTGATTTGGCAAGTATTAGAGCGATTTTTGAAAAAGCAGTGATTTATCAAGCGCAGATTGATGCCTTGCAACAAAGTACGAGTGAACAAGACAAAGAGCGTGGTGAAGCTTATATTCATATCAAAGGCATGATAGATAATATGGATTATTGTTTGGCGCAAGGGCTGGATTTGATGGTGTGTTATTATTAAGACACCCTAATCTGCAACAATTTAACCCAGTGATATACAAAGGTTTATGCCACTATACTTTGATAACAAACAAGTACTTATATAACAAATAATAACTATCCAGTTTGATTAAAAAATTTGGATAAGCCTCTAATTTTTTAGGTGACAAACACCCTTAATATGTCAATATTGACAAGCTTAAATAACCAAAGACAAAAGTTGGCTTATTTTTATCAAAAGAGAATCAATGCTTAAAATGTAACTTTTTAAAAGCGTGTG
Organism: Moraxella sp.; assembly: GCA_041773075.1. Lineage (GTDB taxonomy): Bacteria > Pseudomonadota > Gammaproteobacteria > Pseudomonadales > Moraxellaceae > Moraxella. The sequence continues at coordinate 848 of JBHBMT010000122.1, read as the reverse complement.
AATTGTCAATGCATTCCAATTAAAAAACCACTGTTTTATTACCATCAACAATAATTCGGTCTTCTAAGTGCCATTTGACTGCGCGTGCCAAAACATTGCGCTCAACATCTTCGCCAAGCTCTCTAAGTTCTGCAACATCGTAATCATGACTCACACGCTCTACATCTTGCTCAATGATAGGACCTTGGTCAAGCTCTTCAGTCACATAATGAGCTGTCGCGCCAATGAGTTTTACGCCTTTATCATAAGCTTGTTGATAAGGATTGGCGCCCACAAATGCAGGCAAAAAAGAGTGATGAATATTGATAATTTTCATTTGCCAGTTGTGCACAAATTCAGGGCTTAAAATTTGCATATAGCGCGCTAGTACCAATAAGTCATTACCCTGCATAAGCTCATTGATTTTTGCATAAGCCTCACTTTTGTTGTCTTTGGTAACAGGGATGACGCTAAAGGGAATGCCAAAATTTTCTGTTGCTTCTTTTAAATCAGGGTGATTGGAGACGACATGGGTGATGATACAAGGCAGCAGTCCACGTGCATGGCGCCATAGTAATTCCATGAGCGCATGGTCAAATTTGGAAACCAAAATACCTACTTTTTTTAGTTCACTCACCAATGATAAGCGCCACTGCATACCATAACGTTCGGCAACATTATTGGCAAAGGTGCTAACTAGGGTATCTTTGCGTGTTTGTAAGTCGGGTAGTTCAAACTCCACCCGCATAAAATAGCGCCCTCCTTGTGCCTTGGTGGTATATTGGTCAAGGCTTGTAATGTTGGCACCTTGATGATATAAAAAGCCAGAAACAGCTTGAACAATGCCTGATTTATCTTCACAGGTAATT
>JBHBMT010000121.1:0-4488 GCA_041773075.1 Moraxella sp. | reverse complement strand
TTATCATTTTCGCTCATTTTGCCATCACGCTAAATTGTGCATAGTTATCTCACCAATCCCCCTATGGGCTAATCAAATCAAGGGCTTTGTTTTTAGTTGGGCTTGTTTTGGGATATGCAGGAATAATCAGTACCCCATAGTGTACTCTCAAGCTTTTTTTTTGTAGGATTCAATTAAGGCTTGGCGGCAACAACCATGATTTCAATCAGCCAATTGGGATTGACCAAGTTGGCTTCAATGGTGGCGCGTGAAGGAGGTGTGATGTCTGCTACCCACTCTGCCCAAACGGCATTAAATGCCTCAAAGTCGCTTAAATCTTTGATAAATACTTGTACGGATAACATACGCGATTTGTCCGTACCTGCCAATGCTAGCATTTTATCAATATTAGCAAGAACTTGCTTAGTTTGTCCTGTGATGTCTAGGCTATCATCATCAGGCACTTGTCCTGCCAAATAAACAGTATTGCCATAAACAGTGACATCACTTAAGGTTGGGGTGGTTTCAAAATGCTGAATGTCGCTCATAAGGTATCCTTTTTGTGCTAGTGGGTTTTGTCGGTAGGTTGTTATTGGTATCTGTCTAGTGCCAAGCCCTCAAGACTGATGTCAGTCTCACGATTTAAAATAATATCACTGATAAGCTTACCTGCACCACATGCCATCGTCCAGCCTAATGTACCATGTCCTGTATTGATAAATAGATTGTCAATGGGGCTTTTGCCAATAATAGGCGTACTATCGGGTGTCATGGGGCGTAGTCCTGTCCAAAATTTGGCATTGGCAATGTCACCACCTGTAAATAGACTGCCCACGACCATCTCAAGCGTGCTACGCCGTGCAGGTTTTAGGGATAAGTCAAAACCGCTTAACTCCGCCATGCCACCTACACGAATACGGTCATCAAAGCGTGTGATGGCAACTTTATAGGTTTCATCCAAAATGGTAGAGACAGGCGCATTGTCTTTGTCAATAATAGGAATAGTCAAAGAATATCCTTTGACAGGATAGACAGGCAACTCCAGTCCTAATGGTTTGGCAAGATTGCGTGAATAGCTGCCACACGCCAAAACATAGGTATCAGCAGTAAGGGTTTGTCCATTGACTACCACACCTGTGATGCGCTTACCATCAGTGTGAATGTGGTCAATATGTTGATTGAATTTAAAGCCAACGCCCAATTGCATGGCTAAGTTTGCCAACGCTTTGGTAAATAAATTACAGTCACCTGTCTCATCATTTGGTAAGCGAAGTCCGCCCACCAACCCTTTGGCACGAGCAAGAGCAGGCTCTACTTGGGCTAATTGAGTGGGATTGTCGTACAATTCATAAGCAACATTGCACTCTTTTAAAACATCAATGTCTTTACCAACCGCTTCAAGTTGTGCTTGGGAGCGAAACAGCTGCAACGTCCCCAAGGAGCGATGCTCATAGCTAATGCCTGTATCAGCACGCAAGGCACGCAAGCAATCACGACTATATTCAGAAACACGCATCAGACGTTCTTTGTTAATGGCGTAGCGCGTATCATTACAATTGGCGAGCATTTTTAACATCCATGACACTTGCCATAAGCTGCCATCAGAACTAATAGCAAGGGGAGCGTGTTTTTGAAACAGCCATTTAATGGCTTTTAGGGGGATGCCAGGGGCTGCCCATGGAGTTGAATACCCAGGGGAGATTTGACCAGCATTACCATGACTGGTTTCTTCGGCAACATCGCTTTGACGCTCAATGACTGTGACAGACGCACCTTGCTTAGCCAAATAATAGGCGCTTGCTACCCCAATAACGCCACCACCTAGTACAATCACCTGCATGAAACACCTTTTGTGTGCAATCTAAAAAAATTGTTGTCTATTATACAACAATTATTATGCAAATGTTAGCGCCATCTTAGAAAACGAAGGTTGTCTTACTTCAACTGTTGTAAGCATAACTACCTGATATATCAAGATATTTTGGTTTATCTAAGTGTATTGGCGATCATTGAAATCCGCATAGTTTTTCAATCCTTTAGATTTTAAGATTTTTGTTTTTAATGTCTTGTATATTTTGTATGGCTTTTACCGTTTTTAAAATAAAAAACTATTTTCTACGCTGACGAATATCACCCAAAAACTGCTGAAATGTTGGGCATAGTTCGGGAGTGATTTTAGATTTAACACCAGACAATAATTCATAAGCATGGTGCGGATTTAATTTATAAATTGCCCACATTAGCTTATAATGAAAAGAATAGCTATCATTATAATTCATATAATCCAATCTTAGATTAAATCCTCTAATTAGTATATCAGTATTGGACATATTACCATAACGCTCAAACTCAATAATCATATCTTCATGCCACGTATGCCAATTTTCCAAAAATAGTGTTTCATAAAGAGGTAAATATACTTTTTTGTCGAAAAGATGGGTTAAAAGCATGGCATTTTCTAACTGTTTATTATCCCTGTTTTTAATGGTATAATAAAAATAATCAAGTAATATGTCGTTGATGGGTATATTAGGATATAAACTTTTAAGACAATTAATAAACTCATATTGTGAAATATGGTCGTCTAAATAATCATCAATATAAGGTATTAATTCAGAAATGTGCGTCATAAATCATTGCCATAAATAAAAACCCTTAATAAATATTAAGGGTTTTGTGGAATAAAGACTTATCGTCCGATCGCACGCCAACCAATATCACGGCGGAACTGCTTACCTGCAAAATCAATGGTGGCGATGGCGTTTAGGGCACTTTCTTGGGCGGTTTTGATGTCATCGCTTAGGGCAGTAACGCACAAAACCCGACCACCTGCGGTAACGATGTTTTCGCCATCTGCTTTGGTGCCAGCGTGGAACACTTTGATGTCATCACCAAATTGGGTGTCCAGTCCTGTAATCACATCGCCATTTGAGCTGCTTTCAGGGTAACCACGACTTGCCAGTACCACACCTAGGGCGACTTTGTCTGACCATTTGGCAGCGCTTGGCAATTTACCATCAAGTCCAGCTTGGATTAAGTCCACCAAAGAGCTTTCAAGGCGCATCATGATGGGCTGGGTTTCAGGGTCGCCAAAACGGCAATTAAACTCAATCACATAAGGGTCGCCTTTGTCATCAATCATCAGCCCTGCGTACAAAAATCCCGTATAAGGCGTGCCATTGGCTTTCATGGCGTCCACCACAGGGCGGATTACTCGCTCAATGACTTTGGTATGAACGCTGTCTGTAACCACAGGCGCAGGAGAGTACGCCCCCATACCGCCTGTATTAGCGCCCGTATCGCCTTCAAAAATGCGTTTGTGGTCTTGACTGGTCGCCATCGGTAGGATATTGTCGCCATCAATCATACAAATAAATGACGCTTCTTCACCGCTTAAAAATTCTTCAATCACCACACGGCTGCCTGCGTCCCCAAATTTGTTGCCAGAAAGCATATCATCAATCGCTCCAAAGGCTTCTGCTTCATTCATGGCAACCACCACGCCTTTGCCTGCTGCCAAGCCATCTGCTTTGATGACAATGGGCGTACCTTTTTGGCGTACAAAGTCTTTGGCGCTTGCTACTTCGGTAAACACTTGATAAAAGGCGGTAGGAATGCCAACCTTTTGCATAAATTCTTTGGCAAAGGCTTTTGAGCCTTCCAGTTGGGCGCAATATTTGCTAGGTCCCCACGCCTTAATGCCTGCCGCTCTTAAATCGTCCACAACACCTGCCACCAAAGGCGCTTCAGGACCAACCAGCACAAAGGCAACATCATTTTTTTGACAAAAATCAATCACCGCACTGTGGTCGCTGACCGTCAAAGCAACGTTTTGCAATTTGGGTTCGTTTGCTGTCCCTGCATTACCTGTGGCAACAAAAATGGTATTAACTTTCTCATCTTTGGCGCACGCCCATGCCAGTGCGTGTTCACGTCCGCCTGTGCCGAGTACAAGAATGTTCATGACTTTTTGCCTTATTGGTTGGGAAATTTGAGGTATTTTAGCAGAAATTTTGAGAAAATGTTAAGGAATTGCGCTAACGAAACCAAATAGATGCTGCATACTATCAGCTTGTTATTAGAATAGATTCTATAACAATATAAGAAAATGGTGTGAAATTTAATTTAATCCAATTCAGCCCTTCCTTTTTTATTCTCAAGTAAGAAAAAGCGATTACTTTTTATGTTTTTGAGAAATTGTTTTTGATTGTGCAATTCCGTCGTGGTTTTTATCATAGCCTTTGGCGTGGTCTTTAAAGAAAAACGGCACAAGAATCAGTAATAAAACCGATACGACACCCACAATTGCCACCGTAATAGCACTTTTTTTAAACTCTTCGGGAGTGATTAGTGTATTAAAGTTCCATAAATCTGCCAGAAAGTAAGCACCAACTGACAAAATAATCAGCACTATAATAGTTCCAATAATGTATTTCATCTTTTTAAATCTAAAAGGTTAAGCGAAAGGTTAAAAACTACATTTTTTTTAAAATTTCTTGCTTTTTAAGC
>JBHBMT010000120.1:0-13310 GCA_041773075.1 Moraxella sp. | reverse complement strand
CCACCGACTTGTAAGCCTGTAATGACAACGGGAGTTAGGTTGGCACGGGCTGCATAGACCGCCGCAGAAAAACCAGCAGGACCTGACCCTAAGATGATTAAACGATGGTGTGTCATAGTATCTTCCTAATGTTGGTAGAGGATTTGATTTTATCCAAAAGATGATAAAGGTTGGTAGTTAATTGTGCCATTTTAGCATAATACAAGGGAAGTGGCTGACTTATTATGATATAGAGTGTATTAAGTATTCAGGGGCTAATCACCTTATTGCGCGTCTCAAAAATTGCACATCTCAAAAGCTTGACTATGCTTGATTAATGCTGACTAATGTTTGGCTCTTGTACTAATAAGCTTGCTAATCACTCACCAATAAAGGTGGTTTTGAGAAATAACAAAGATAAGACAAATTTTTTGAAAAAGATAGAGTATCTCATTGTATAATAAAAAATTTGGCTTTTTATAAAGTCCCAACATTACTGATACAATTTAATCAATTATTATGAAGTCACTTGCTTTTTTTACTCAACTTAAGCCCATTCAAGCCATTGCTCATCGTGCGCTAAAAATTAGACAATATGTCTTTGTGACGATGTTTTGTGGATTGTTGGTCTATGTGTTTTTGTGCTTATTATCTTATCACCCTGCTGATCCTGCATGGTCGCATTGGGCGGCACGTCATGATGGCGTGACAACAGGCACTATCAAAAATATTGGTGGTGCTTATGGGGCGTATTTGGCAGATGTGCTTAAGGTGTTTTTTGGGTTTGGGGCGTGGGCGATATTGCTGTGGCTAGCGCATGAGGCTTATTGCGCTTATCATCGCCATCAGAGTGTTAGAGCGCCTTTGCGCGCCTTGGCGTATGTGTGGCTATGGCTGTGTACTTGCACCTTATTATATGCCATGGGTGGGGTGCTAACAGAGAATACCACCAATCTATGGGGTGGTCGTGTTGGCTGGCTGTGTTATCAGGCGCTTGCAGGCGTGTTGGGTGTAGTAGGGGCGTGGCTATTTGCGTTGGTGTCGCTGCTTGCGGTGCTTGCATTGTTGTTGGATGTGCGCCGCTTTATTGGGCGTAATCGCTCCGTTCAGAAGGTTGCTGATGAGCCACCTTCTTGGGAGGCAGAGCCTAAAGCTGCGCCACCTGCACCCACAAAGAGTGATGATAAGCCTTCTGTGTATCAGCCACATGAGCACAAAGGCGCATTGGCAAGTTTTTTGAGGCATTCAGGATTGCAAGATGACTTGCAAGCACAAATGAAAGAGCAAGAACAAACAGGGGTGGCAGCGCAGGTGTTTGAAGCACCTAAAACCTCCTCCGTCACAAATGCAGACGCTCTATCACCCCAACCCAAAGAAAAGGCATCAAGCAAGACACCTGCCATCAGTGCTGATACACCTCATGAGGTACAAGGGTTAAATACTGTCAAAGAAGCTGGCGACACCTCAAAAAACAAGATAACAGAGACTATCATGCCAGATAATAGTCTATCATCCACACCAATCCAATCAGCCACCGCGATGTATCATAGCCATACAGCAGAGATTGATGATAATCAGGGTGGGGCGGCTGATGAGCAGTCAGCGCAGGTGTTTGCATTTGTAGAGGATATGCTGACGCAAACACTGCCAGATGAGCAAGCACAGCCTATTGAGCAAGCGCAGATTGTACTGCCACAGCTGACCGATGAGATGATAGATTGGCAAGAGGCAGAAGAGGCACCTTGGGCAGAAGAGGTGAGCGAGGTGCTAACGCAGATAGAACCTATCAAAGCACAAACAGAAGAGAGTCCAATCCCAAAAAGAGACGTGCACGATGATATCTTTGCCACGCAGTCCTTTGCTATGCACACAGCTGCTTATAGAGCAAGCTTAAGCCCCATCCCAAGCCTTGATTTGCTAGATCGTGCATTGGAGGGGCAAACTGGCTATACGCCTGCACAGCTACAGCAGTTATCAGAATTGCTTGAAATCAAACTCAAAGAATTTAACATCACAGCGCAAGTGATGAACGTCATTCAAGGTCCTGTGGTTACAAGCTTTGAGGTGCAGCTGGCAGCAGGAGTTAAAGCCAGTAAGGTGACAGGTATTGCTCAAGATTTGGCGCGCTCATTATCTATGGCAAGCTTGCGTGTGGTAGAAGTCATTGCAGGCAAGCCTTATATTGGCATTGAAATTCCCAATAAAAACAAGCAAACAGTCAAATTAATTGAGTTATTGCAATCTGCTGAATACCAAGATGAAAATACGCAAATTGCCATGGCGATGGGCAAGGATATTGGTGGTCAGGTGGTGATTGCTGACCTTGCCAAAGCACCTCATATGCTTGTGGCAGGGACAACAGGGTCGGGCAAATCTGTACTGGTCAATGCCATGCTGATGTCTATGCTATTAAAATACACGCCTGATGAGCTGCGACTGATTTTGATTGATCCAAAAATGCTAGAGCTTGCCAATTATGGCGACATTCCCCATCTATTAACACCTGTGGTGACGGATATGACCGAGGCAGCCTCGGCACTGTCATGGTGTGTGGGGGAGATGGAGCGCCGCTATCAGCTGATGAGCTTATTAAAGGTGCGTAAATTATCTGAATTTAATAAAAAAATCATCGCCGCAGAGACGTCAGGCAGCCCCATCATAGACCCCTTGTGGCGCCCCAATGACAGCGTCAGTATTTCAGAGGTGCCCAAGCTGACTTGTATGCCCTTGATTGTGGTGGTGGCAGATGAGTTTGCTGATATGATTATGCAAGTGGGCAAACAAGCAGAGGAGTTGATTACACGTCTGGCGCAAAAATCTCGTGCCGCTGGCATTCATTTGGTGTTGGCAACGCAGCGCCCCTCAGTGGATGTGATTACAGGATTGATTAAAGCCAACATCCCTGCGCGTGCAGCATTACGCGTCAATTCAAGGGTGGATAGTCGCACCATTTTGGATGCAGGTGGTGCAGAGGATATGCTTGGGCATGGGGATATGTTGTTTTTGGGTCCAGGCAAAAACGAGCCTATTCGTGTGCATGGTGCTTATGTCACTGATGAGGAGGTCAATCGCGTCTGTGATGCGTGGCGTGAGCGTGGCGCACCCAACTATATAGATACGGTCAGTCAGACGCCCTTTGAATCACCTGAAAGTCATCGTGGTAACAGTGAGGGCGATGCTTTGTATGATGAGGCAGTGGCATTTGTGATAGAATCGGGCAAGACATCCATCTCGGCGGTACAACGCCAATTAAAAGTTGGCTACAATCGCGCTGCCAATCTGGTGGAGGCGATGGAGGCAGCAGGTCTGTTGTCCAAGCCCGATTCTTCAGGAAAGCGCCAAATCCTATAGACACCAAATTCTATAGACACCAAATTCTATAAAGGGCAATATAGCCACCATCATATCCAAAAAAGCTTGAGAATATGAACTCAAGCTTTTTTTTATTAGGGCATTCTGACTTTTTTTTGTTATTAAACTCAAGAAAATGCAGCGCTTCAAGGAAACTCACTGGTTGATATGAATATATTAACAAGTGATTTGACGATGAAAATGATGAGCTAGCCAGTTTAACGCAAAAACGCCAGTTTGACTCTACTAGTTTGGCTCTAAATGACCGCCAAATTGCCATGAGTGTGATGAAATGTTGGGGTATTCTATGCCAACTTACCTTTTTTGACCATAGATAGCCGTTTTTTGACAGTGGGACTTACCATTTTTTGTAGTCACAAAAATAAGGGTAATTTTTTGTCAAAACACAGTGTAGGATTTTGACCAAAATTCTCCCCAAAAAACTGACAATTTTTGTCAATATACCAAAACCGCTGTGCCAAATGCCATGAATAAGCACAAAAATCAAAAAAGTTTCTGCCATTTTGCTCAAAAATTAATCAAACTCATGCCAATTTTGCCAAAAATCACGATTTTTTGCCTAAATTTGGACAAATGGACGTGCCATGCCAAAAAAGTTGGCATACTCTCTGCAACAGTATAGGCGTAGGCAAGGCAAATTATAAAGAGCCACTTAGCCTAAGATGTAAAAATACTAAATTAACCACGGCGTACATCGCCATATATAAGGAGTTCACCATGAACGCTCAAAAAGGTTTTACCCTAATCGAACTAATGATCGTAATCGCTATTATCGGTATCTTGGCTGCGATTGCTCTACCTGCTTATCAAGACTACACCGCTCGTGCGCAAGCTTCTGAAGGCTTCAAAGCAACTTCTGGTGTACAAGCTGATATCGCTACTTTCTTGGTTGATAAAAACCGTTGGCCACAAGCTGCTGATGATGTAGGTGTACAAGCTGCCCTACTAGAAGGTAAATATTTTGCTGCAGGTGGCGTAACATTGACCGGTGGTGATGCTGCTACTATTACAACACCTACCACTGTAAGTGTGATTAACGTTGCTTTCAATTCAGGTGCTAACAATGGTCAAACAATGACCTTAACTCCAGCGCTAGGTGCACCTGGTCAAATCGCTCGTTGGACCTGTGCTTGGAGTGGTAACTACAATCCTAACCGCCTACCAGCTAGCTGCCGTTAATTGATTGAATTAACAATATTCACAAAAACCCCCTGTTTAGGGGGTTTTTGTGAATGCCATAATTGGAATTTTATAGGGGTGATTCACATGGCGACTCAAAAGGGCTTTACTTTGATAGAGCTGATGATTGTGATTGCTATTATTGGTATTTTGGCAGCAATTGCAATCCCTGCCTACATGGATTATACTGGTAGGGCTCAAGCTGTAGAGGGCTTTAAGGTGACTAGTGGCATCAGAGATGATATTGCCACCATAGCAGCAGATACAGATGCATTTCCTACAGCCGCTATGGTTGCTCCGACAGGGGATATTGGCATGGTTGCCAGATCTATAGATGGTAAGTATATACAAAATGGCGGTGTCACAGTGACGGCAGATACAGGTGTTATTACCGTTCCTTTTGATGCAGGAGTTGTTGCGGGCACGACATTGACAATTACGCCAACCCTAAACACAGCAAATAATGTACAGATCATTCAGTGGCAGTGTGGTGGCACTATTGCAAACAAATATTTGCCAAGTAGCTGTCGATAATCATACCTAGTATTAAATTTATAAACTTAAATGATATCCAATATTCCTTTTAGATTAAAGGCTGCGGGCGTTCACCTGCTTATCTCATTGTCTGTTGCACTGATGTCCTTGGCATTGGTGTTTTTGGTGTGGCATCCAAATCCTTTGCAAAAAGCTGTGGGGGTAACAAGTATTACATTGTTGATGCTTGGAATAGATATGGTGCTAGGTCCGATTTTGACACTATTGGTTGCCAGTAGTCCTGCCAAAAAAACACTAAAGTTTGATTTGGTAGTGATTGCTCTATTGCAAGTATCAGCTTATGTCTATGGTATGTACAGTATTGCTGTCAGTCGCCCTGTATATATCGCTTTTGATACAGGGGTCTTTGAAGTGGTGCAGGCAGATACCGTTATTCGTAGCCAACATGAGAATATATTACCTCAATATAGGGCGAATCCATGGCTATCGCCACAATGGATAGCGATACGACCTTATGAGAATGTCACTGAGCAGGAGCGTCGTATGCGCCTAGAGATGCAAGAGGCAATTGCACCTAGTATGCAAGCTGATCTGTATAAGCCAATTGATGATGATACTTGGGTAATTATCAAGAATAAAAGCGAAAGCTTGCAGACTTTAACCCAAGCTCAGCAACAAGATATTTTGCGTAAGCACCCTACAGTGGATAGTTATGCCTATCTAAAGGCACCTATCATGGAATATGACATGATTGTACTAATAGATGGTCAAGCAAAGAGCATAAAAGGAATTTGGTCCTTAAATTAATATAGGACACCCTAATACTTTGCAACACTCATTGCTATCTAGCAATCATTTGAAAAAAAACACAGCGTTTTTGCATTACCCATTTGTTAAAAAGCGGGGCTAATTCTTCGTTTTCATCGTCACATTGCTTGTTGATATTTCAATACCAACAGCACAATTATCCTTGAAACTTCTGCGATTTTTCTTGCAAATACGAAATGTCAGATGCCCTATTTTTCCAAACATTTTTAGTCATCTTTGTAAGATAATAAACAAAGCACCCAAGCCATAATGAGCTGCACCCCAAAAGTCGTCTAACTTTTGGGGTGTTTGCTATGCAATGGTTATTTAATCTCTACCGTTGCGCCAACTTTGATGTTGTCAAAGACTTCTAGTACATCCCAGTTGGTTAGGCGTACACATCCCAAAGAGGCTTGGCGACTAATGCCCTCGGGAATTGGCGAGCCATGAATGCCATAGCTTGGCTTGGATAATCCTAGCCATACCACACCAACAGGACTATTAGGTCCAGGGGGGAGCATATAGGTCTTGGGATTGTCAGTGCCACGTCCTACGGTTGCTTTGTACCACGGCATTTTGACTTTATTGACCACCTTAAAGCTGCCATTGGGTGTGGCAGTAGCAGTGCTACCAATGGTTGTAGGGTAGGCAGCTACCAGTTGTTTGCCATTATAGGCGTAGAGCACTTTGTCGCTGATGCTGGCATGAACATGCGTGATGGGGCTGTTCAGTTGCTTGCCTGTATTGATGACCGTGATGGTATCACCGACTTTAAACGCTTTGTTGGCATTTAGCTTTCTTAGATAGCCAATGTCCATATGAAAGCGTTCAGCAAGCATTTCTTGGATATTTTCGTAGTACAGTCCTTTGGTTTTGGAGCGCGCTTCAGCACTTTCAGGCAGTCTGGCAAAGGAGGTATTAACATCATCGCGAGTAATGGTATAAGAAACCAATACAGGCTGATCACTAGGAATGGACTTGGTAAGCGCCTCCCAGGTAGCAGCATCTAAGCGACCTGTTGCAGGCAAGCCTTTGATTTTTTGGAAATTTGTTAGGGCTTTTTTGCTATTCATGCCCCAACCCCCATCAATGGGACCGGGGCTTGCATGGTTCCAGTCTAGCAGTGCTTGCATTTTGACAGTCATGGCGCTATTGACTTTCATCTGTGGTGACCATGTAGATTCATTTACTTGGCGAGCATAGTCAGATAGGTTGAGTGTGGTATAGGTTTTGCCGTCTTTTTGAATGCTGTTAATGGCAGAGTCATCTGTCGCACCTGTGCCTGCCACTGCTTCGCCATCACTGATTTCTTCGCTGACTGTTGCGATGGGTGTAATGGTGGGGGCGGGCGTGATATTTTCGCTGTCCTGATTAGGAATGATGACAGGAATACGATGTGTGGTGTCTTGACTGGCATAGCTGACAGAGCTGGCAAAAAAAATCGCCAGTGTGAGTGTGCTAATGGCTTTTTGTGATGGCATAGTAAACATACTCTAAATATAAAGGTATTAATTAGGGCATCTACCCAAAAATCACTATTATGCAAAGAAAGTGGACAAATGGCAATCTTTTTTGTGTATTTTTGAGTGATTTATCTTTGTGGGATGTGTGATGATTCATCATATTGACAGCAAAAACAATGGGTTGTGCGTTTTTAAATATCAACATAAGGCTGCCTTGCCTTAATGAGCGACTGATTTATAAAGTTAAGGAGTAATTAGGGCATCCTGACACTTCATAACACTTTTGCCTTAAAACTGGCTAACTCTTGAGTTTATTTGTCAAATTGCTTGTTGATATTTCAATATCAATGGCGCAATTTTTACTAAAAACTTCTACGATGTTTCTTGAGTTTAATGCAAATACGAAATGTCAGGGTGCCCTAGCTTAAAACACCAAAACTTAAAGCCGTTCAATGCCAAGTAATAGCCACCACATCGCCATGACTAAGTTGTCATATAGTAAATCATCAACATTCTCTAATTTAATAAAGCAGCTGAATGGTTCCATTGATGGTATAGCGAATGGTACTTTCACCTGCTTGTAGCTCTTGACGAGGAGCAGAGGCATCAGCGGCAACCTCTGCCATAGCAACCCCATAGTATGGGCGTTCAGGCTGATGGGCACTGGTGTTCATATCCGCTTGGATGAGGCGATAGCTTTTTGCACCCCAAGCATGACTTAGGGCGTTGGCTTGGCTTTTGAATTTGGCAACCGTTTCGCCCATCAGCTGTTGCTTGACACGTTCAGTCTGAGCATCAGATACCTGAAAGCTTAAATCATCTAAAGTCATTAGCGTTTGAATTTCGGCGATTGCACGACTTAAGTCATCGATGTTTTGGCTTTTGAGAACCAAGCCTGCACTGCCTTGTACGCCGATGATTTTGCCTTTATTGTCATAACGCGGATAGCTGCTTTGGTTGCCTGTACTGGCACGAATGCTGGGATATTTTTTGGTGATATCAAGGGCTTTGTTGATGGTTGGGTTTAATAGGACAGCAAGGGCGGCGGCGTCTTTGGCTTGTGCGTCTTTGCTAAAGCGAGCGGTGGCTTCATCATTGCTAACATCGGCACTGCTTGCGACACTAAAATTAACAATATTGCCTGCGCTGTCGGCATGGGTTGTGGCGTTGGCGGTTGCCATGCCCAAACTAAGCAAAACAGCAAAGGTTGTAAGGGCTAGAGGAATCGTGCGCATAAAGTCATTCTCCATAATAAATATCCCATCATAACAAATTTATGTGTAGCGCCAACAGGAATTTTACTTTTTTATTGTATTGGTTTTGTGAATGGGCTTGTATTTGTTAAAAAAAAGTGTATAATGGCTTTTGGCTTCATCGGTAGCTTCGCAACTGTGTACTATGAACCCCGCCAGGACCGGAAGGTAGCAACGGTAGTAGATACAAAGTGTGCCGAAGATGTGCTGATGAAGTCATTTTTTTTGCCCAAATTTTGCCCATCATTATAAGCATAGCAATATAATCATTGCCAACCACCATCAAACAACGCCAACAGCATTGGCAATGGTCAAATACTTTGGTATTTTTGTTGTCATGGTGTGCCATGAAAATACATTAAAAAATATTAAAAATCAATAAGATATAAAAAAAATAAAAAAAAGTGCAAAAAAGTACTTGCCAAGCATAAAAATTACTATATAATACGCACCATTAGTTGAGATGAGCTTACCTCCCATCATTGTCAAAGACTATCAACTAAAACCCAAATGGGGTCGTGGCGAAATTGGTAGACGCACTGGATTTAGGTTCCAGCGGGGCGACCTGTGAGAGTTCGAGTCTCTCCGACCCCACCATATAGCAAAAGCAATCTATGAGTATCATAGGTTGCTTTTTTATTTACAGGGTGCGCTGGTGTGCTAATACCCTAAAAACCAATCCCCAAAACTATGTAGCTAAAATTTAACGTTACCCAAGCTCATACCAATCAACTCAAGGTAAAGTATTACATCTAGGAGGTATGATTTGAGTGCAGTTTTGAATGAAGTAAGCCTGTTGGTCGCGTTTGTCAAACTCGCACAAGCGCTTAAAAGTCATTTTTTTCTAAAATATACACCACACATGTCAAAGTATATTCCTGATTCATTTTATAACATGATTTAAAACCCCTAAAATCTTATCAATTTTAGGGGTGTTGTTTTTAAGTTAATAAATTTTCTAAAATTTTTTCATAAATTAGGGTTAAGTTTTCCAAATCCTCCACCAACACACATTCATTAACCTGATGAATGGTTGCATTGCACACCCCAAGTTCTACCACATTTGCTCCTGTAGGTGCAACAAACCGCCCATCGGACGTTCCTCCTGAAGTGGAAAGCTTAGTGTCTGTGCCTGTCACGCTT
Organism: Moraxella sp.; assembly: GCA_041773075.1. Lineage (GTDB taxonomy): Bacteria > Pseudomonadota > Gammaproteobacteria > Pseudomonadales > Moraxellaceae > Moraxella. The sequence continues at coordinate 3,619 of JBHBMT010000120.1, read as the reverse complement.
TTGATGGCTTGGCGACAGGCAGTGACCAAATCACCTTCTTCGGTCAAAAATGGCAAGCCTGACAAACGCCACTCAATATGATAGGTGGCAGGGCTGTCTTTAAAATGCTTATCAAAAATGGCGTGCGTTTTTGCCATTAGTGAGTCGGGGGTGCTTTGGGTGGAGAAGCGAAAATTAAATTCAGCGGTTAAGGTGGCAGGAATGACATTGTTTGCGCCTGTGCCTGCGTTCAGATTGGAAAGCTGCATACTGGTAGCAGGAAAGTATGCATTGCCATCATCCCAAGTGCTGGCGCAAAATTCTGCCAGTGCTGCCATGGTGTGATGAATGGGGTTGGTGGCAAGATGGGGGTAGGCAACATGCCCTTGTTTACCTGTCACAGTCAAGACGCCACCCAGTGAGCCGCGCCGCCCGTTTTTGATGACATCACCAAGGCTGTGCGTGCTGGAGGGTTCACCTACCAAACAATGAGTGATTTTTTCGCTGCGTGCTTCTAACGTTTCAACGACTTTGACCACACCATTGGTTGCCACGCCTTCTTCATCACTGGTTAGCATTAGAGCAATAGAGCCTTTGTGGCTTGGGTGCTTGGCAACAAAATTTTCACACGCCACCGTAAAACAGGCAATGGCTGTTTTCATATCAGCGGCACCGCGAGCGTACAGCATGCCATCGCGTACAGTGGCACTAAATGGCGGATAAGTCCATGCGTTTTTATCGCCAACAGGCACCACATCGGTATGCCCCAAAAAACACACCAAAGGCGCGTCATTGCCTCGTCTTGACCATAGGTTTTTGACTTGGGCATGGGCACCTATGCCGTCTTTTTCGCCAAAATACATCACTTCATTACAAAAGCCAAGACGACTTAGGCGGTCGGCAATTAAGTCTTGACAGCCTTCATCATTGGGGGTGATAGAAGGGCGCTTTAATAACTCAATACTTAAAGAAAGGGTGGGGGTCATAGAATTTCCTGTTTATTTCTATTAAACTGTGATTGCATCATGAGTATGGGGCAATAAGGCAACAAAGGCTGTTTGGGGTTTTTTTGCGAGCAAGGCAGCTGGTTGTAATTTTATGAAGCTGGTGTTAATATCTCAATAATTTTTTGCCATTCACCATCGGTACCTGTCAGTCCAAATACTGAAAATCCAAGCGCATAAAAGACTTCTTCGTTTTGTTTGTTATAACATTCTTTAAATAAAGCCACCACATCATCAGGCGGATAATAACCAAAACGGCGAATATAATCTTCTTTTTCCCAAAAGCCATGTAGTAGCGCCGTCATTGGGTGGTCATCTATAAAATGATTATAATCCATCAAAATAATGTCATGAAGTATGGCATTAAAATCCACATTCATATCACCACGCAAATACCAATAATGAGCAATTAAACTGGGTAAACAAATATGTACATAGTTATTGGCATTAAAGATTTGATAAGGCGAATTGGGCAGTAGGGCACTACGACACCACACAAAGCCCAGATGCTTGACCAAAAACTCACCAAGCACCATCGCCGTGGTCAAGCACACATCTGTTTTGTCGTCAAAGAACGGTGGCGAAAGCAGCTGCTCATAATATAGATAGCCAGTTGCATCCACATCTATCGGCTCGCCTGTCATGGTTACTTGGGTGTAAGTTTCACGAAACCATGTATTAAAGGTGGTAACAACACCTCTAAGCCTTGCTAGTCGTTCTCTACGGTAGGTGGTATCTTGGGGTGGTTCAGGTAGGATACTTGGAATAAATTGGCTCATTAGTTTTGAAAGACCCCATCATCACGCCGCAGCCAAGTGGCAATGGAATAGCGTACTCGGTGGGTGATTTCTACTTGGTGGCGCAAATTGCTGTCAAAAATCACCAAGCGATTGGCTTTGGGGGCAAGTTTGTGCTGCGTGCCTGTTTTGTCAATCAGGCTAATTTCTCCGCCATCGTCTGCGCCCCAGTCGTCATTTAAATAATACACCGCCGAAATCACCCGCTCATCACGCCCTTTGGGATTGTCGCTGTGCCACTGATAACCAAACCCCGCAGGATAGCACGCATAATGCGCTTCAGCACGGCGAATCCCTGCAAATAGCATCTGATTAAAAAACACCCCCAGCGCTTCTATACTTTGTAAATAACCAAGCCCCACAGGGCAGTCATCATCTATCCAGCGAATGCCATCGCCACGAATGTGCGCAAGGCGCTCCCCTTGGGTCAAAGTGGCTTCTTTGTAGTGGACAAAACCACTTTCTTGTTGCAAAGCGTGTACTGCGGCTACCTCAAAACACGCATCTAACAGCAAATATCCCGTATCAATAAAAAAATTGAGCTTGTCTTCATCAATAAGTGAGTGCCAATGCGTGTGAAAATAAGAAGAGGATGTGGTCATAAAATGAAATTTATTCACAAAGATGTAATTTTTATAAAAAATTGTTCAGGCTAAAGCATAAAAGTCATCGCCAATTGAGAATGCTTATGCTACCATATCCTTATTATTTCTACCATCATTTTGGGTATTTTAGATGAATTATAAACACGCCTATCATGCAGGCAACTTTGCTGATGTTGTCAAGCATATTTTGTTGTTGCAATTATTAAGTCAATTTAGTGCCAAAGCCAAGCCTTTTTATGTGTTAGATGCATATGGGGGGCGCGGCTTATATGCCTTAAATAGTATAGAAGCAGGCAAAACTAATGAAGCAGAGAAAGGTGTGTTGGCACTAGAAGCACACACCAAAGCACACCCTGATGAAGATGTGCCACAAGCGGTACGTCATTATTTGGATGAATTAACGACGGCTCGTGGCATTTATGATAAGCATGTCTATCCAGGATCGCCATGGTGGATTGCGCATCATGGCAACTCTTATTCAGCTGATGCACCCTTGCGCGCCGAAGCCTTTGAGCAACAAGCGGACGAATATGATGCGCTCAATTATCAGTTGTATCAGTTGCCAATTGGTATTCATCATCGTGATGCGTTTGAAGGTGTGCCTGCGGTCATTCCTCCCAAAGAAAAACGTGGTATTGTGCTGCTGGATCCGCCATTTGAACAAGAACACAAAGATTTTGGTCGTTTGGTGGAATTGCTTGTCGCTTGTCATAAAAAATGGGCAACAGGAACATTTGTGCTGTGGTATCCCATCAAAAACAGTGAGGCAGTAGAGCTATTTTACAAAAAAATGAAACGTACAGGCATCAAAAAACAGCTGGTGTGCGAGCTTAATTTATACCCCAATGACGTGGCAGTGGGGCTAAATGGTACGGGGCTATTGGTTATCAATCCACCGTGGCAATTTGATGAGCGCGCGCAAGAGATTTTGGATTATTTAGCGCCAATTTTACAACCCAATGATGCGCCTAGTATGCACTTGGGGCAGATGGCAAAAGTAACTTGGCTAGTGGGCGAATAGGGGGCGTGATGAATAAACAAACTTGCCCAGAAGATAAGCATGAGGGCATTACGTTTGAGGTGGTAGAAACAGAAGTGCACGAAGGGCAAAGACAGGTGCGCCGTGGTGTGTATCTGGTGCCAAATTTAATCACCAGCTTGTCCATGTTATCAGCCTTTTTTTCTATTGTTGCCAGTGCGGGCGGGCAGTATGATAAGGCGGCGATGGCGATTT
>JBHBMT010000119.1:0-4943 GCA_041773075.1 Moraxella sp. | reverse complement strand
GCCAGTTGAACAAACCACCACACAGCACACCCCTTTGTCTCATACACTCACAAATACTCAAAAAACCGCCCATCCTGCTCCAACAATCACATCCGCCCCAACAATACCTACAACGCCCTCACAAGAATTTAACAAGCCTTTGGCAACCGAGCTGATGACAGCCAAACAAACCCATGCAAACGCAGCAAGCACCCAAGAGCACGCCACTGTAAATGCACAAAAGCATAGCGCTTCATCTGTCAATCCTGTTCAGGTCAATCGCCAAAAATTAAAAAAACACCAATTTCCACTCAAAAACAAAAACACTCATCACACGCCAAGTTCCGCTCAGACCACGCCAAGTTCCGCTCAAACATTGTTACATTCTATCTGGACTTGGTTTAGTACGGGCAATCCCATGTTAAAAATTGGCGTGGCGATTTTGTTTTTGGGACTTGCCTTTTTGTTGCGATTTGCCAGTGATTATATTGACACGCCGTTATGGTTACGCTATTTGGCGGTTGGACTGTCTGGTTTGGGGGCGACAGGAGCAGGGATTTATTTGGCTCAAAAACGCCGTGAATATGGCTTGATTTTGCAAGGTTTTGGCTTGGCGGTCATGTATTTGACCATTTTGGTAGCATTAAAATTGCCGCAATTAATCACGCCATCAACAGCTTTTGTGTTAATGCTGATGGCGGTGATTGGCAAGATTATATTGGCATTACGTCAAGATGCCAAAATTTTGGCTCAAATTGCACTCATTGGCGGCTTGGCAACACCGATTTTGACTTCATCAGGCAGCAATCATTATGTTGTTTTGTTTACTTATTTGGCACTGCTCAATACAGGGATTGCGATTATCGCTCAGTTTAAAACATGGCGCAGCTTAAATGCGATGAGCTTGTTGGGTACGTTTGCCATCGCCTTTTTGTGGCAAGAGCAATTATCCACAGTGCAGTTGGGTTAAGCTCGCTTGGCAAGCGTGTTGTTTGGCGTTTATCTTGTGGGGCTGTATGCTTATGTGGCGTGCCTATATGCTCATTTGCAGCTGCAACACACCCAATCCACGCCCTCTTTGCCCAATCAGGCAAGCCTAAAACAAATCTACCATCAGTACCAACAATTTGGTCTGCAGGTGGGCATACTGGACAGCAGCGTGCTGTTTGGCAGTGCTTTGGCAGGATTTTTGTTTTTGTATGTGGCGACAAAAGGTTGGTTTGATTATGTCAGCCTATATTTATCGTGGGGTTTGGCGGTGCTGTATGGTGGATTTGCATTTGCTGTCGCCAAGTCACTGCCCACCAATAACCCCTTATCGCAAGCCTTATGGCTATTGGTTGGCGGTTTTGTCAGCCTTGGCATTGGGCTTGCTTTTGATGACGAGTTGGCCGTTGGGCTATGGGCATTGCAGGCGTGCTTGGTTTATGTGTTTGGTCTAAAACAGCAAGCACCGATGGCACGCTGTTTTGCCTTGATGGTTTTGGTCTGTAGCAGCGTGCTGTGGTTTGATGATTATCAAACATGGCTACAAGCACAAGATCATATTTTAAGGGGCAATCGCTACGGCACATTGTGGCTGGTGTTGGCAGGTGCTTTGGTGTATGGCTTGTGGCAAGATTGGCAAGGGCGAGAGTATTCTGCCAAATGGGAAATCAAAACCCAGCAAATCGCTTTGGCATTCACCTTAATCCATGCCATGATTTTGCCAAGCTTATGGTTTGGCGTGTTTGCCACAACTTGGCTACTCATCATCGCTTTGGTCGGGCTTGGGGTGTGGTTGTATCGCGCCGCAAATACAGTCGTCGCCTTGTTTGTACCCATCATAACGGTTTGGACTTTATGTTACTTTTTTATCAACCAAAGCTCAGCGTACGACATTAAATTGATTGTCTTAGGCTTGGCTGCCAGTGGCGCCATATTGACAGCCGCATTTGGCTTACATCTGCCCTCTTGGCAAAATCCACACAAAAAACTTCCGAGCACCTATTTCATCTTGGGCTTATTTGCCTTACTGATAAGCCTGATTACACTGATAGATACTTTTAGCCTCCAAATCAAACACAGCTTTGATTTGGACTTGCAGTTTAATTTGACATGGGCAATGTTTTTAAGTTTTGCTGTTTTTGCTTTGGCGTTTCATATCGTCAAATGCTTGATGGGGCGACATTGGCAAAGTCTGGCGTCGGTCAATTTAAGCTTTATGGTGATGATAAGCATGATGCTTGTCAGTTTGACCCACAACCATCACACAACAGCTCATATTGTCCTGCTTGGCGTTGTCAGTCTTGTGCTTAGTCTATGGATTTTGGCAGAACAACGTCTAAGCCCATCTACGGCAAATTGGGTGCATTGTGTGCATTTGGGCTTGGTGCTTGGGGTTGCAAGTTATTTGTTTGGTCAAAGTTTAAATGCAAGTGTTGCTTATTTGTGGGGTATAGCAAGTTTAATGCTGTGGGCAGGCTTGGTTTATGTGCCATTTACATGGAAAACAGCCTTTGTACAAACTTATCAACAATGGGGGCAGCTGCTTTGTATGCTGATTGCGTCCATTTGGCTATTGGATGTGGCAATTTCCACCCCAATAGTCATCGGAACACGATTGCCGCTCTTGAACGCGACAGACATAATGACTGTTTTATTGGCAGTACTGTGGTATCACAGCATACAAAACACACAACTGGCAACATCAAAACCAATGCTCATGATGGCAGGCGCTGGACTTGGTTTAATCACCATCAGCTCAATTGTGATGCGGACATGGCATTTTTATAGCGATATTGCATGGAATTTTTCAAGCTTGGTGGCGGATTTTGGCGTACAGGCCAGTCTATCGCTGGTATGGTCAGCGATTGGCATTGGTGTGATGGTGATTGCCAATAAACAACAAGCGCGTACCTTATGGATAGCAGGAGCAAGTTTGGTGGGCGTGGTTGTGATTAAATTATTTTTAATTGACTTGGGCAATAGCGGCGGTGTTGCAAGAATTGTATCCTTTATTGGTGTGGGTCTGGGCTTATTGCTGGTCGGTTGGTTTGCCCCTGTACCGCCAAAAACGGACGATGAGGAATAAAAGATAGAAAGAGCACATTCAAGATTGAACTGCAACGCACCTAAAGTTGAATGTGCCTATTACAAAGATTGTGTATTCTTGTCAATGGGCTTTTTTATTTAAAAGTAAGATTGGAAAATGACTGGTCTTTGTTAAGGTTGTTTTTTGGGTGTGTTAATTGCTATACCTAAAAAACTTAAAAACTATCACAGGATTAGTTTTTTTAACATCAAGTGCGTGTTATGTATACTACATTTTGTAGCAAGTTTGGAGCTGTGTGAGTGTAACTTTGGGTGCGTTGCATTTCAATCTTGAATGCGCCAGTCATAAAAACACCCCAAAAGTTGTCTAACTTTTGGGGTGCGGTTCAGATAATTTGGGTGAATTTTTTTATGTTATCCAAAGAGAGGCTTTTTTTTTTAGTATTTTTTGGTACAATTTTCTTGCAATCTTACAAATCTTTTTTAAGGAGTATTTATGAATATCAAAGTTTCATCTTTTATTTTGGCTAGTTTGCTCATTTTACCCAATCTTGCCATTGCAAAAACCGAAAATAGCGAGTATAGACCCAATACAAAGGTTGAGTTTATATACGACCAAGAATTAGAAGAACCATACAGCACAGCTTGGTATGCAAAGCTAGAAAAACGCTCAGGCACAAAACGCACTGTATATATTGAAACTGTTGGCAAATTTGTACAAAAAGGTTTTATCACATTTGATTGTAAAAGCTTGCAAACAGATGTACAGCTTTCTTTGTATAACTGGGCAGATTATGGTGATAATAGCCAACTTGAACACATTAATGTATATACAAAAGATTTAAAATCTTGGGAAAATAATAGCTTTGAGCCACTATGGGGAGAAACTCCACCATACGCTTTATACAAAAAACTGCGTGTTAAGTATTGCAAAAAATAAACCACAACAAAATCCACTCAAAATAGTGTACTGTTTTAACATTAGGCTTGATAATTTTATTAAGCCTAATGTCACAAAACTTACTCCACCAAACCCCTTATTTTTAATATTTATCATTTTTTTGACAATTCTTTGATATTTCTTATAGATTAAATAATCTTGAAACAATCCTTACAAATTTTTTTAATTACTATTATCATAATCACCTTTCATTAATTAAAATTTGGTTGTTAATAATTCAGTTCTATTTTTTATTGAATTGATTATGAGAATCTTAAGATAAAATCCCCACATTCTTTAATACTCTTTTACCCATTGATGAACACGCCCATCGCCCCAACCAACTACTTGGCTGATATCCTATACCCACTCAACTCCAAACTTGCTACAAAATGTAAGGCGCGTATTACGCCCCGTTTTAAATCAAAGCTTTTTAATCATGTGTAACACGCACCTGATGTTAAAACTAGGCTTGTGGTAATTTTTAAGTTTTTTAGGTGTACACCATCATTCAAGACAACACTCAAAAAATCACCCACAAAAAAACCGCTCAAAGAAACTTGAGCGGCTGTGCTTAGTTTTAATTAATCATTTCAATAATCAACAAAAAAACACACCATCAGATATTTAGTTTATGGCTAATGGTGTGTTTAATCTGTCAATCAACGCTTTTTGCGTGAAATGGCATGAATCGCACGACCATCTGCCGCCAATGCCGCTTCGTGCACCGCTTCAGATACCGTTGGGTGTGCAAAGGTCATCAATTGCAAATCTTCAATGCTAGACACAAACTCCATCGCAATCATGCCTTGATGTACGATATCACCTGCACCCACACCAACAACGTGCATACCAAGCAGGCGGTCAGTTTTGGCATCAGCAACCACTTTCACCAAGCCCATGCCCTCACCTTGAGCCAAGGCACGGCCATTCGCCGCTAGGTTGAATGAGCCAGTTTTAACCTCATGACCTTTTTCAATCGCCGCTTGCT
>JBHBMT010000012.1:0-9089 GCA_041773075.1 Moraxella sp. | reverse complement strand
CGGTCATTGTATCGGTGTTGATCCATATTATTTGGCACATAAGGCGTCATCGCTTGGCTTGAGCCCAAATTTGATTTTAACTTCTCGCTCAATCAATAATTCAATGTCAAAATTTGTTGCCGAACAAACCATTAAGCAGCTTATCCAGCACGACAAGAGCATCAAAGGAAGTAATATCTTAATTTTGGGTGTTACCTTTAAAGAAAACTGCCCAGATGTTCGCAATACCAAAGTGCTTGATATTGGTGATGAACTACAAAAATACGGCATTAATGTCAGCTATAGCGATCCATGGGTGAGCGATGAGGATTGGGCTTATTTGTCTGTAAACAAAATTGATTATGATAAATTGCCACAATCTACTTATGACGCAGTCGTGGTAGCGGTTAATCATGAAGACTTCCACAATCAAGAAGCTCATATTCAATCACTATGCAGTGGTACACCTGTTGTGATTGATATTAAAGGCGCTTTATCTGAAGCAAGTTGGAAGTTGTAAGCTGTATCTTGATACATTTCAAAAAATAATTGATAGAATGAGATGGTATGAGTTTCTTTACTAAGCGGAAGTTTCGCAAGTTATTTAAAAACCCAAAGTTGTTTTTTTATGATTTTTTTCGAGTGAGAGGTCAGCAACTTTTTGGTATCCAAGCAGCCAATGATCAAAATAAGCAAATCACCTTTAATGACAAGGGTGAGAAAGTGGTAATTAAAGTGACAGAAGTAGTTAAAGCCGAAGGAAAGCCGTCAGCCAAGCCAAAACCAGCTGTGCAACAGCCAGCCCAGTTTTCTACTGAACAGATTGCTACGTTAACACCACCAAAATACGCTGATTTTTTTATCAAAGAGCTAAAAAGAACCTATACAAATAAGTATGATGGGTTGACTTATCCGCTACTTGATGAAACCATTTTTTTGGAAAATCAGCATGATTTAAAGGCGTTTTGGAAGCCTTTCACCGAATCATTTTTGAGTCAAGGCATACGAGAAGAAAAATCAAGTCCAAAAAAACGCAACGTCCAAAAAATCAATTTGGCAAAAAAAGGTAAAATTAAAGTTGCGGTGCTTACCGAAAACTTTCATTTTATGAAGCCTCTATACCAATCTGGTGTCATCAATCAATATGTTGATTTTGTTGAGGTGAAGCTGACCGATATTAGTCGCGGTTTTTCAAAGCAACATGCAAAATTTCCTGCGTTAGATCATCTGCACGCACATGGGCAACTGGTTTCTCGTGGTAGTAATGCGCCTGACATTGATAAAGTATTTTCATCATTTGCACGATACTTTCCAGAGCAGTATCAGGCAATTCAGCAGGCGGATATTGTATGGTCGGAATGGTGGGTGCACCCAACGGTTTGGGCGTCGCGTTATTTGCCAGATAACTCAAAGCTGATTTCTCGTTGCCATGCGTATGAGGTATTTACCTATTGGCCACACTTGATTGATTTTAATCGTATTGATCAAAATATCTTTGTTGCTGATCATATTAAAGCGATTGCCGAAAACAGTTTTGAGCCATTTACTTTGGTTGATGAGTCAAAAAAACATATTATTCGCAATTATGTAGATTTTTCAAGCTTTAATACCAAAAAAACACCTAATGCGCAGTTCACACTAGGCATGGTTCAATGGGGTGATTACAATAAAAATCCTCTCAAAGCACTGCATTTGCTTGAAAAATTAATCAAGATTGATTCAAGATTTAATATCAAGTTTGCAGGCAAGCCTTTTGCTAATCCAGTCAATGAAACCGAGAAGCTGTATCAAGAAATGTTTGCAGAGACTGCCAAACGCTTAGAAGGTCACATCGAGTTTTGTGGGTTTGTAACCGATATGCCAGCATGGTACCAACAAATTGGTTTTGTGATTAATTGCTCACGTCGTGAAAGTCAGTCAGTGGCTTTGTGTGAGGGTGCGGCGAGCGGTGCTATCCCAGTTGTCATTGAATGGTCAATGCTAAAAGACTATCAAGCGGCAAGATTAATCTACCCAAATCACACCTATGATGAAGTGGATCTTGCGGTGGATGCGATTTTAGATGGTCAAATTGATTTTGACATCAAGCGAATGAAGGTCAGCCATCAATTCCGAGAAGAATTTGGCTTGGATACAACAGCGCAGCAAACATTGGATCTGATTCTGAAGGTGATGAACTAATGACAACAAAATTTGAAATTTTATACACAGAATATGAGGATTATTTTGCTCATAATTTGGCCGCCTTCATTATCAACCAAGGCGGTAGTGTAAAAATGAACGAAGTGTTTAGTAACGACAATTTCTACACTTCAGATGATGATTATACAAAGCTTTTTGTTTTTCCAAGTGCATACATCACTTATCAGGTGGTTTCGCCGTTTGATTTTGTCAAAGACTTTAATAAGTTGGGCAATGCACAAAATTTTATTTGCATTGACTACTCTGCCGTGATTGATGTGGCTGATTATCAAAAGTGCCAAGAGGCAAAAAATTATTTGGTGGCATTCCAAACAGGTGCTAACAAAAGTTTCAAAAAACTAGTAACGGTTGACAAAGATTTGTGTTTGGATAATTTATTCCATAAAAAAATTGGTGTCATTCGTAATACGAAACTAAAATATGCGGTATTAAATGGCAGATATTCGGGTGAGCTTAATCCTACAATCACCGAAATTTTTGGAAAGCCAAGCGTATCACATCTGCTGAATGAAAAATTTTCATATTCTGATTTTGTTACGCATCTGGATGCTGTGGATTTTTATGTCATCAATGATGGATTTAATGAACAGTCAGCCATTTGCCAAATCTGTAATTATGCTGGCAAGCCAGTCATCAATGCGCAGATGAGTCAATCAAACTTATCGCAGAACAATCCGCAGATGTTGACGCGCTTATTATCCAATAGCCTGACACAACAAGATCTGACGCAGCTATTAAGTACGGATTTGGTGGATAGAAACGCTTTGGATACGCGATTGTGGTCGATGCTCACAGCTTGTAAATAATGATCGTTGGAAGTGAAAGAAATGACAGCAAATGAAAAAGTAAAGGTAAGTATTATTACTTACGTGTATGTTGATAGCTCAAACGATCGTCTGAAATTATTTCGTGAGAATTTGGAGTCGGTCGCAGCTCAAAAATACCCATCGTATGAGCACGTTGTGGTGGATGATGGTTCTAAAGTCAATATCAAGCCATTGGTAGGACTATATCCGAATACAGTTTATATTCGCAAACAACAAAGTGGCATTACCGGCTCATCTTACACATTTAATATGGCGCTTGAGAATACTCGAGGTGAGTATGTCGCCATCTTGTCATCTGATGATTTGCATCTTGAGCATTCAATTCAATGCATGGTTGATGCACTTGAACAAAATCCAGATTGGTTGGCGGTTTGTGGTGCGGCAATTTATTCGACAAATGATGTTAAGCAAATGGTGTTTTTGCCAGAGCACCAACCAACTGTAGAAAATCTTGCTCAGTTTGGTTGTTTTATCAATGGCTGTGCGGTTATGTTCCGCAAGTCAATGTTTAAGCAAATTGGTATGCCACCGCATTTTGCTGCTTCTGCGGCAGACTTTGACTTGTGGCTCAGAGCGGCATCAATTGGTAAGATTGGCTATATCGGCAATATCGTGGTGGATTATCGTGATCACCCTGATTCAACTCGTAAGAAAACGGCTATTCCTAAAGGTCTTAAGCCAAAAGAGTACGAGATTGGGCATTATACTTACGAGAAGCCAGCCCGTATCATGTTTGTGATTAATTCGGCTGTCAAGCGCTTGTGCACAGTCAAAAATCCAAAAGAAACTGCTGAACAAAACTTTAATACTGTAAAATGCCACAATCAAGAATACCATCTTGATTATAGCGAGTATGCCAAGTTGCAAGCATCCTTGAAAAAAATCCGCAATAATCAGTTTGTAACCACGTACAAGCAATCTCAAATGAGTGCAGAATACGCCAAAGTTGTTGAATTGATTGATGAAATTGGCAGTATTACATTTACCTCACTTGATCCAGTTTCGGTTGTACTATCTCACTGCCTAAGCCCATCAACAAAGCAAAAAATAATCCTGCCAAAGGATTATAAATATAATAGCTACGTTGAATATTTCAACTGGGGCTTTGTGGATGAGGTTGAGGCCGATGAGTCTGACATCAACTATTTGGGACTTGTAGGTATGGTGAATAAACAAAACTATGCTTATATTGATGGCCTTGCGTGTCGTACAGTCTAAAAAAGAGTAAACAGAATGAAAAATTTTATTACAGTAATCGGTGCTCGTCCACAGTTTGTTAAGGCTGCGGCATTGAGTCGTGTGATCAATAGCGAATACAGTGATGTCTTGAGTGAAAAAATCATTCACACAGGGCAGCATTTTGATTTCAATATGAGCGATTCGTTTTTTGAAGAATTGGGTATTCCAAAGCCTTATAAAAATCTGAACATCAACTCGACACAGTACTCAGAACCAACAGGCATGATGGTTAATGAGCTATACGAAGAGTTTCGTACTCAAAAGCCCGATTTTGTTTTGGTGTATGGTGATACAAACTCAACCTTAGCAGCAGCAATTGCGGCAGGTAAGCTTTATATCCCGCTTGTGCATATTGAAGGTGGTGTTCGCAATATTGACACAAAAGTGCCCGAGCATTTTAACCGTGTGCTAACAGATCATGCATCAGAAATGATTTTCTGTGTTTCAAATGACGATTTGGCAAATCTACAACGTGAAGGATTGGGTGACAAGTCATATAAAAGTGGCGACATCATGCTTGATACTGTACGTATGTTTAAAGAGAATATGGTTCAATCGGAAAGCCAAGATGGTAGAGCGTTATTGACCATTCATCGTAACTTTAATACAGACGATCCAGTGGTTCTTGCGAAGATTTTTGAAAATATTGGCAAGCTTGACTGTGAGGTTGATTTCCCAATCCATCCACGAACCAAGGCGGCGATTGAGCGATTTGGCTTAGTGCTTCCGACGAATATTATTGTACATCAGCCATATTCGTATCTACAGATGTTAAATGCGCTAAGTACTTGTAAGTATGTATTGACTGATTCAGGTGGTTTGCAAAAAGAAGCGTTTTATTTTGGTAAAAAAGCTGTATTCATTTGCCATTTTGATACCTTTTGGCAGGATTTGGTCGATTTGGGTGCGTTGATCACAGTATCCCCGCACGATAATCTGAAAAAATATGAAGATTGGCTAAATGAGCCATTAAACATCTGCGAAAATCCATACGGTGATGGGCATGCTTCTAAGATGATTATTGATACGATTTTGGAAAAGTTGTTCTAAGTTAGCCGGTGTACATTACCATATGTCAAATAATATGCCGTCTAAAAATTTAGATGATCTGAGTATCAAGTTGCAGCAGAACCTCGCTACAAGCAGTGGCGAGGTTAACTTGCTTATCAATATGACTCGGCATACGATTGCCTATCCAAATGTCGTTAATATCCACCAAAATTCAGGCGTGGCAATCCTAAACAATCAAACGCTGTTTCATTTCTTAGAAACGCAATTCCACCTTCATTTGGACAGATTGATTAGCGCTGCGCGCTCTTTGAATGTCAATGTGTTGCTGGCGGTATCCACTTTGGATGATATTTCACTTGCGCACAGCTATTTTGAGATGGTGGGCATCAATTATGGCATCATTATTGATGAGGTGAATTTTAAGCTAAAGTGGCAAAGATGGACGTATTTATCTAATAGCAGCTTTATTGTTGCAAGCAATAAGTCAGCCTTAAAATCGTTTGCAGACAGTTATATTTTTCCGATTGTATGGTGGGAGGATTTTGTATTAAGTACGGAGTTATTTACAAAATATCAGCCAAAAATTGTGGAAAATGGTGCAAAAAACACCGTCAAAAGAGTGTTGCTAATTAGCTATTTTGGTCTAAATCTAAACACGGTGGGCGTACTTAGACCGAATTATTGGTTCGGGCATATTCCGTCTTTGAGCGATCATCAATTGCATATTGAATTAGCAACAGCAACTAAGCCTGCCACCACTGAGCCCAATGTACATTTTATTCCAGATTTTGGTGTTGATTCATCATTTTCTTATAATCAAGCGGAGCATTGGTTGCACAACCAGCTTGGCAATCAAGTAAATACTTTGGGATTGTCTTGGAATAAAGAGCTGGTTGCATATTTTGATTCGGTTAATAGTCATTATGATGCTGTGATATTAACTGGCAACCCATTTATGCATTTTTATTTTAGTATTTATGCAAAACATAAGTGGGGTGCTGTCGTCCTGCAGGATTACAGAGATCCATTAGCAAAAAATCCAAGAATGGCATCTGAATATGAACCAATTAGATCAGAGCTGGAAGATCGGTTTTGTTCAATGGCGGATCGAGTAATAACAGTCAATCAAGTGTGTGCAGAGCTGATGAGCAAACAAGCATCGCAACCTGTCTTGGTGATTCCAAATGGCTTTGATGATGCATGGATGTCAGCTGACAAGGGTCAATTGGCGACCGCCAAATTATTCGACCATAGTACTGGCTTGGAAAGTGCATTATTTCGCCAAGTTAAGTCAATTAAATCGCAGTCGAAGATTTTGGGCAAATGGGTAAATCGTGCAGATCAACTGATCAATCAGCAACATTTTTTGCCAAAAGCAATTTCAAGAAATGATGAAGTGGTGCGTTTGGTGTATGCAGGGAGCTTTTCGCACGATCGCAATCCCAAAAATCTTATTCAAGCCGTGACAGATGTGTTGGGATTCGAGTTTCATCACTTTGGTGCCAAATACAAGCTATCAAACCACAGCTCAAGAATTTTTAGTCATGGCAAGACCGATCAAGCTTGCATGAATGAGATTTTGGATGATTTTGACATTGGCGTGGTTTATTGCGGCCATGATTTTGAGTCCACAACAAAAATTTATGATTATATCGCCAAGAATCTGCATATATTAATCATTACACCACAAAACAACCCCAAGCCAAGAACCTTGGCTGGCGAGCTTAATGGTCTAGACGGTGTGCACTGGGTGGTGGATAGTGAGCAGGCAATTCGACAGTTTTTGCAGGCATTTGTTAATCATCCAATCTCTAGGCCGCAAAGAAATCTCTTTTCACGCAAGACTGGTACAGAGCAGTTGATTAATATATTGAACTCTGCCAGAGGCCTGCAAAATGTGTGTCGCCAAGACTTACCGTTGATTGCAAAAACACAGTTTAGTTATCAAGACTTAATCCAAAAGCAAGATAGTAAATTTGTGCGACAAAGATTTGAGCAAAGATACCTGTCAGATGAACAACAGGTCATGCCTAAGGCAGGCGAGATACAATCCGCTGCTAGCGCACAAGCTCAGACATTTTCGGCATCTACATTTAATCATCAAAGATTAAGATTTTTAACTGCTGAGCTTGCAATGATGCAGTATCAGATGCAGAATCAAGCTGCTCAGAGCTTGCCTAAGCTAAAAACCATACCAAGAAAAAATAAAAAAGTACTCGTGCTGTGTGCGGACTATCCACATCAAGATAGCTTGTATGGCGGCGCATTCATTGTACCACGGGTGCAAGCATATATCAAAGCAGGTTTTAAGGTTAGTGTATTCGTACTAAAAGAAAAACAACCTGCTCATAACAAAATCAGCGAGATTGATACTGGTATTGCTATCTATCGTGGTAATCAAAAAGCGTTAAAGCAAGTATTACCAAAAATTGCCCCGAGCTGTATTGTGGCACATTCATTGAATTTGTCTGGCTATCAAGCACTAAAGCAACTATCATTGCTGGATAGATTAATTGTGGTCTATCATGGTTTTGAGATTCGAGATGTTGGGCATTTGTGGTATAACTTTAGCGAAGAAAATTTGGCAAAAAACTTCCGACATATTTTTGAGCAAGATTTGATTCGTAAAAAATTGGCGATAGAAATTTTTCAAAACTCAGCAATTACTAAAGTTTTTGTATCTCATTTTCTAAAAAACCTTTGTGAAGAAGATTTGGGTTTAAAGTCTGTTAATCATCAGGTGATACCAAATTATATTGATGAGCAGTTATTTAACTATGTGCCAAAGCAAGATTCAGACCGATTAAAAATTTTTTCTATCAGACCATATGACAACCATAATTATGCTGCCGATTTAATCATTGCTTGTATTATGGAGCTGAGCAAAAAACCGTTCTTTTCTGAATTGAGTTTTCATATTCAAGGTTTTGGACGCACATTTAAAGAAAAGACCAAAGTAGTTGCCCATTTTGATAATGTTACGGTTGTAGAAGGGATTTTGGACCAGCGACAGATTAGCCAGTTGCACAAACTTCATGGTGTGGCATTGATACCAACCCGCTTTGACACACAAGGCGTCAGCTTGGGAGAGGCGATGGCAAGTGGCTTGGTGCCTGTGACCAATGCTTGTGCCGCTATTACGGAGTTTATCCCAAGTGAATGTGCGGTGTTAGCGCCTGCTGATGATATAAAAGTAATGGTTCGTGGTATCGAGGAAATGTATTATTCACCAGAGATATTCCATCAAAAATCCAAACAGGCTGCCAGCCATATTAGGAAGATTGCTGGCAAAAAAGCGACTATTGATCAAGAGTTGAAGTTATTAAATGGCCGAAGTTCACTTGGATTATTGAGTGCGATAAAAAAACTTTACACTTGATAAAAAAACTCGACTGAACCGAGATGGTGATTGTGCTATACTCGCCATCGGTAGCGTGTTAAAAGATGGGTATCTGAACGATATTTTGTTGGTTTGATTGTGCTAACTAGTTAATACCAACCAAGATGATGGCATGATTTCATGCTGTGATATAAACCAAATGTTTTGGAGTTTTTATGAAAAGATTTGCAATGATTGGTGCGGCAGGCTATATCGCACCACGCCACATGAAGGCAATCAAAGAGCTTGGCGGCACTTTGGTAGCAGCCTATGATATTTCTGATTCGGTAGGCGTTATCGATAGCATCTCGCCTGATTCAGAGTTTTTTACTGAATTTGAGCGTTTTGCACAATACATTAATCAACTACAGCGCAACCCTGAGACTAAGGTTGATTATATGTCAATCTGTTCTCCTAACTATCTGCACTTGCCACACATCATTTTGTCGTTG
>JBHBMT010000118.1:0-3053 GCA_041773075.1 Moraxella sp. | reverse complement strand
ATATTAGCTTCAACTGCATTACCCACTCGGTTAGCACTATTTCTCCACAACAAAATGGTTGAGTATCCCGTAACTGCAAATGGTACAATTGATATTTCGCTGCCATGTATAGACTTAGTAAAATACCAAATTGTTGTAATACCTAACGTAAAAATCATCGGTTCTAAGAACAACCAAAGAAAACCAATATTATGCCGACCATAACGTGTGATGATTTCACGCATCAGTAGCGCATAAATCACCCTTAGCTGAATTTTTAATGATTTAAAAAATTCAGCCATTTCTTTTGTGTAGGATGTTTTTTCATTCATATCGCTAATCACGATGCTCTCTCACACCAGCTACAAACAGTCTCAACACACCCCAAAGCAATAGACCAAATACAAACCCAGACAAGACATTCTTGAAGCGCTCAGGCTTAGCAGCTTCATCAGGCAGTGATGGCTTGGCCAAAAGCTCAAGATAAAGCTGCTTTTGGTTAAAGTCACTTTTGGCGGATTCATAGCTGCTGATCGCTGCTTCCAGCTGCTTATCAGCGAGCTGTTTCTCAAGCTGTAGGCCTTGGTACTCAACAGAACGGTTGCTGTACGACACATCAGAGGGGCCAGTGATCTTGGCCGTCTTTTCTGCAATCGACTTTTCAATCGTCTTGATATGCAGCTCAAGTGGTTGAATTTGCGGATTTTCTGGGGTCAAGGCTTTTGCTTGTGCCAACTGCGACTGTGCTTGAATCAAGGCATCCTGCAGCTTTGAAATCTCTTGCAAAGCAATAGTTGATTGCCCTTCAGGGTTAAATAGCTTATTATCCGTACGATATTTGGCAAGTTTGTCTGCCGCTTCTCTGGATTTTTGTTTGGCAAGCTCTACTTCTTCGGCTGAGTATTTTAGGATGTCATTTTTGGCATTATTATTAATGCGATTGATGACGACATCACCCATCTTTAACAGCTGCTCATTGATCTTTTGAGCTTCTTCGGCACTGAATGCCTGAACCTGCAACTGAGAAATTGATGACGCAGGATCATAAACAATTTTTACCTTGCCATTAAAATATTTGTAAAAATTCTCATCCGTTGGACTTTGAAAAAAACTACCAAAGCGACTAAAGGGATCGATGGTATCGCTTGAATAACTGTCTTTGATTTGCAAGTCATTATTTAGGTTCGCCACCGCATCTCGAGATGTCATATAATCTCGAACCAAATAACTATCATCCGATGATGCATTAAAGCCGATGTTTTGTAGCATCACGCTTAGACCAGAGGTTGATTGCTTATTAGGACTTCTAATGACGAACTTGGACTCTGAGACATATTGATTAGAAGCGATAAGTCCATAATAAATCGCCAATAATACAGTTGGCAAAACTACACACAACCAAAACAAGGGATCTTGTTTCTTTAAAAAGCTTTTTTTGTCGTTTTTATACACTGTCATCAATTCCTAATTAATTTGCAAGATCGCGAATATTAACAATGGAATAAACGCTTTGACTAATCATGCCCAAGAATTTACCAAATTCAACCGCAGGCGCATTAGAGACATAGATTACATCTTGGTTGCGGATCTCAAAATCACGAGCAATGATGTAGTTCAATGGATCTTTAAGATTCAGACGATATACCACTGGCACTGATGTATGATGAAATTGCACTGGGACGCTTTGTAGTTGCTCAGCAGTCAAGACCGCTGGGTTTTCGAAGCGGAAAATAAAAACACCTTGAGCATCAGCACGGCTGTCATTCAAACCACCCGCTCGTGCCAAAGCCTGCATCAACGAAATGCCACTGGCTTCAAAATCAATTTCGTCATTTTTGGCGGTTGCGCCCATCACCATATAACTGTTGGTTTTGTATTTGACCGAGATTACATCACCTTGTTGTAGGCGGATATTTTGGCGAGCGTCGTTGATAATCTGTGACAGCAGCATTTCTCTTGCCTGCCCACCACGAGTTAACTGCACGCTCACTCGCTCCGCAGCTTGCTTGGCACCACCTGCCGCTGCGATAGCATCCAAAATGCGCTCGCCCTTGCCTGTCAGTGGCATTCTTGTACTGTTATTCACTTCGCCAATCACAGTTACATCGGCTGAGTTATTCTTAGTGATACGTACAATAGCACTTGGCTGATTTGCTTTTTTGCGCAATCCAGCAATGATCATATCCTGCACTTGCTGTGGCGTTTTGCCAATGACATTTAATTTACCGACAAATGGTACGCTGATATAGCCTGACTTATCAACCATTTGCTCAGGCAGTTTCGTTTCTTTTGTGCCCGAGAAGCCATTCAAATCACTCGCCGTACCAAATAATAACGCTGGTGGTGCCTCCCAAATCGTGACATCCACAACATCGCCAGATGAGATACGATTCATAGCCGTTTGCGCATTGGCAAAATAGTTAGAAAAGGTAACATTAGGTGTCAGACTTTTTGATCTGCCCGCAACTTGAGAATCAATATCGATTACCAGCAAGCCATAATTATCACTTGGGTTATTTGTTGGATTGCTAGATGAGGGCACAATCACAGCATTCGGATTTTTGAAAATTTGGCTGCGTGTTGGGCCAGAATTGGCCTGCCAATTACTCACCGCTTGACAACCTGACAAAATCAGAATCAGGCCCAATCCTACAATTCCTTTTGCAGAGAAATTGGGACGCTTAAAAATAGTTTTATCTAAATATTGCATAAATCAAATACGCCGTTGGTATGCCAAAATATGGGAACGATTTCTAGTCCAAAATCTAGCCAAGAGATACAATGGCTCAATATCTCATTATAGCAAATTTTATTAAACCAGATTCGATAAATTTAGCAGCTATGGATACCAATTGTAACATCTGCATACTTTTTTGATGGTTTGGTGTAAATAATGTATCCAATACACAATTCTGTATCACTCTTGTAAAAAATACACCGCTTCGACACAGAGCTCTACCGCCACCGCTTCTTCTTAATCTCCTGCATCGCAAGGGTGATTTCATCATGGCTTAGGCTTGCCGTGTGGCGCAATAGCTGCATCATATCAGGATGCAGGACGAACTTGGCATGCT
>JBHBMT010000117.1:0-14545 GCA_041773075.1 Moraxella sp. | reverse complement strand
ATGGGGCAATTACATAATGCGATGATGGGGACAGCGTCCGTTGCGATTGGGACAGCAGCCACGATTGTGGGGACATTGGTCAATGAAGCGGCAGGCGGACAGGCAATGCACGAGGTGCGTTTTGGACACCCATCAGGGACGCTTTTGGTTGGCGGTCAGTCAGAATTGGTTGATGGTAAATGGCTTGCAAAAAAGGTCTCTATGAGTCGCTCGGCTCGCCGTCTGATGACTGGTGAAGTGTGGGTACCTGCGGATAGCTTTTAGACTATGGCTTTTCATCAAAGCAAGTAACATACAATCAAACAGCCGTTAAGCAATTGGCGACTGCAACATCTTTGGTGCCGTCTTGGGTGGTGCTATAAATAAGCAGTCGTCAATTGCTTATAAACAGATATCATCATTTGATTTTAAAACAACACCTCACAGATTGCCTTACTGTACGCGGCGCACTATCTTCGGCTCATTGTCTTGTTTTGACAACTCAAAACTTAAAAAGACTTTAACACAATCTGGTCAAGCACCACCACAAACCTGCCATCCAACACAGCAATGCAACCGCTAAAATGTGCATTTTTACTGCTTTTAAGCCAAGAGCTCACCAAACAACTGACTTTTGGGTGCTTTTAACTGGCATCTTTGTTACAATAACTCATCTTCTTTGTTTATAAGTGAGCCCCTATGCACACGCCGCCCTCTGACCTACTTAACAAAGCCACACATTGGCGCAAAGACATCTGCTTTACACAATCTGTGCTTGGCAGACCCTTTGTGTTCAACAGCACTTGGGGAATTTTTTCACCCGAAAAACTAGATGATGGCAGCTTGATGCTGCTTGATTATATTGATTTTAAAAGCGATGATGACAGCATTGACTTGGGGTGTGGCTATGGCGTACTTGGCATGACTGCCGCGCGAGAATGTCCCAATGGACAGCACTTATTGATTGACAAAGATTTTGTGGCAGTGGAATATGCTCGCCTAAACTGTCAGCAAAACCATCTCCATAACGCCGCCGTGATGCTTTCAAATGGCTTTTATCATGTGGACAAAAGTCGTGATTTTAGTCTTGTGATGAGCAACCTGCCTGCCAAAGCCAGCAAAGAACAGCACTATTTATACCTGCTAGATGCCTATGCTGCCATGCGCACAGGGGCGCGTTTTTACGTGGTTACCATCAATGGGCTGCGTGAGTTTATGAAACGCTCTTTTGTGGAAGTGTTTGGCAACAGTGGCAAAATCAAACAAGGCAAAACCTACACCATTACCATGGCAGTCAAAGAATAATTTTTGGGGAAATTATGAGCCAAGCACACTGGGCGCATCTGCTTTCTACCACGCGCTTTTATATTGATGAATCAGGTGTGATTCATTCCAAATCCTACGCCAATACCAACCAAGTGCGCAGTGATTTTCATGTGGATTATGACAGAGTGGTGTTTTCTGGTGCTTTTCGTAAATTGGGGCGCAAAACCCAAGTCCACCCTTTTGCCAAAAGCGACCATACGCACAACCGCTTAACACACAGCGTAGAGGTGGCAAGCGTGGGACGCTCCTTGGGTAATGAAGTGGGCGTGCAGATGCAAGCAGCAAATCTGCTACCTATTGGTATTTTGCCAAGTGATATTGGTACTGTCGTGCAAGTTGCTTGTTTGGCTCATGACCTTGGCAACCCACCCTTTGGTCACACAGGAGAGGAAGCGCTACGAGCATGGTGGCAAACGCCCAGCCATCAGCGCTATCTTGATGGGTTGACAGACGCCCAAATTAGTGATGTTACCACCTATGAGGGCAATGCTCACAGCTTGCGCATTGTGTCTCATCTTGAGATGTACGTCAAAGCAGGCGGAATGCGCTTGACCGCTGCCAGTCTTGGCACACTGATGAAATATCCTTGGACAAGTCACAGTCCGCTCACTCAAGGCAAGGGTAAATTTAACATTTATCAAAGTGAACTGGCACTGATACGCCAAGTTGCTCATGCGCTACACCTACCTGTCATCAACAACGCTCAAGACAGTTGGGCGCGCCATCCTTTATCTTATTTGATGGAGGCGGCTGATGACATTTGCTATGCCCTATTGGATTTGGAGGATGCTGTAGAGCTTGGGCTGATTGAGATGGCAGAATTAGAACACATTTTGTCCAAGCTGATTGATATTGATAGCCTTAAGAACATTCATCACGATGAGCAGCGCCGCGGTGCATTACGAGGCAAAGCCATTGCTGCTGCCATCAGTGAAGTGACGCACCAATTTATGCGACATCATGATGCGCTTTTGCAAGGCAGCTTTGAGTACAAAGACTTGTTAAGCGCCTGCCACTCCCCTGTTTATGATACACTTAATAATGCCAAACAACTGGCTTTTGATAAGGTTTTTCATCACCCTAGTAAGCTTCATACAGAGATTGCAACTTTTGGCTGCTTGGGCTCTTTGTTAGACTTGTTGATTCCAGCGGTACACGCCAAGCTGACAGGCACACACCTAAGCAAACAGCATGAGCTTAGCCTAAAAATTCTCCCTCACCATCAACAACTAGATGACACACAGCAACTGTATGATGCCTATATGATGGTTTTGGATTTTGTAGGAGGGCTGACAGATAATAGCGCCGCCAAGCTTGCACGCGATTTATCAGGTGTGGGCATGGTCTAGCATCTCTATCGCGCTTGACTGATGCCTCTATCACTTTTTTGGGCTTGAAATGTCACACGGCTTTTATTTGCTAGTCTAGGGGCTGCTTATAAAAGTGATGCTTTAGCTTGCTTTTTATGCTTAGCCCTTTAAGCATCCTTTAATGACTTAAAATAGATAGTTGCCTGACAGCGACAAGGTGGCGTGATACATTTTGGGCAAATAAAAGAATCCAGCTCATCTGCCCAATAATCAGCAATGGAGGCAAAACGCTCAAACCCAAAAGCATCCATAATGCCTTTGATATTCTCAACCTCGCCATGCTTAGGGTCATGATATTGCCATGCCACACACGCTACGCTATCTACTCCCAAGCGCTCAAAAGCACGCATCATTTCACTCACCAGTGCCGAACCCACACCCTTTTTTTTGGCTAACCCTGTCAATAGCAATACTTTTAAAGATTCCAATCAAGTGACTGTGTCTGACATAGTCAGGGGTGCAGTCAAGAGGAATCTTGAGTTGATGTAAGGCACTATCCGCCTCTAGCACCCATGCAATTAACACCCCTAGCACTCTATTTGGCTGACAATTCACCTCAAGCGCCTCCAAAATAATTGCCTGATTGTCCACAGCCATTGCCTCAAACTCAGCCTCTGTCACATACCCCACACCCAATTACTCATCAATCAGTGCTACATACTTAGCATAGTGCATAGGATGGCTTGTATTGATTTGTACTGACATACGCACTCCTTAGCTGTTCGCCTCCACTCTAGCAACACCCTCTTAACCTGCCAGCTAGCATCTTTTTTTGCTTTTGCTCTATTGTTAGCATTCACTATGCTTATGTAGATAGCATCTTTCAGGGTGTTTGAGAAATGGCGCATCCTTAAAAAGCACTTTCATCTACAACAAGATAATAAAAACATAACCCACCCCCACATTCTGTCAATGAAGGAGTGGATTATGTATTTTAGGGTGTGCTTGGCAGATGACAAATTAAAACGCCATGCCTGCGCTGACAAACAGTCGTGTATGATCATCATCGCCACTTTGGTTGTGATTTACTCCCACACCTAGTGTAACAGAGGACAGATTGGCAGACACACCAAGGGTTGCACCCACCCCATCCTCACTGTCGCGTACGATGGTGGGTGTACTAAAGCGCGTGCTTGGTATGCTATTTAGACGAGCATTGATATCTTGACGTTTTGACGACAGCTCTTTGTGATAATGCACATCAGCAAACACGCCCACCTTATCATTGATTGCCATCTTAGCATCCACCCCCACCTTGCCACGGCTTTGGGTGTATTTTTGCTCATCAAATGTCATGGCAGTGGCATCCGACCCCTCTTCTTGCAACGCTGATACACGCACACGCTGCACATCCGCCCCTACATAGGGCATGAGCGACACTTTACCCGCCATCACTGGGTAGCCTGCTTGTAGGTGCGCACTGTAACGCTTGCCCTCTGCTGCGGCTTGATGTTCGGTGCTAAAGCTATCCATCTCCACTGCGCGACGACTGTCCACATCCAGCCATGACAGATTCACGCCTGCATGAATGTGCGCACCCAATACCTTGCTGGCATGATACGCACCAAGCCCAACTTCATTTATCTCAAGCTGACGTAGACTTTGATTAGTTTTGTCAAAACTTGCATCCCCATAATTCAAATATAGCCCTGTCAAGGTTTTTTCATAACCAACATCAACCCCCACTTGTGCCTGCACCCCGCCATCACTTTCAAGCCCAGCAACCTGCGCTTGCGATCCAAGAGCGCTTGCCCACATCTGGGTACCTGTTGTATCACGACGACTGGCAATGCGTGATTGCACCTGCTCTAGATTGGCGCGTCCAAGCTCACTAGCCACATATGGCACCACTGACATCTGTGTTGGTGCGGTCACTACCGCATAGGCGTAATCTGCAATCATCTGATGCGCACGCCCTGTGGGGTGAACGCCATCAGCAAAAAAGTAGCTGTCATTGGCATCACTTGCTGTTGCTAACCATGTACTCTGCCCACACAACAAGGAGCTGGTTGTGCCACACGCAGTGTCACTCATATTGCTAAAGCCATAAGCTGTAGGATTGGCTGCTACTTGTTGCAACAAGCCAAAGGTATCCAAAGCAATCACATTGGCACCTGTTGCTCCAGCACGACTCATTAACATCTGATTGTACAAGCTGGCAGTAGCTGTTGCTTGGGATGCTAGCGAGGTATTAACAAATTGGGGTGTCAATCCCACATCAGGAATATTTGGCACAAGAACATAAGTCGCTCCTGCTTGGTGTAGTTTATCAATGGTATCCACCGTGCTTGCCACCGCATTCAACAAGGTGCTTTGCGCGCCTGCACTATCGCCTTGAGCGCTTTGGCTAGCGGCAGTAAACAAATCATTTGCGCCCACCCAAACCACATACAGCCCCGTCTTGTCTGTACTATTGCTTGCCAAATAAGTAGCAACCTGATTGGCAACCGATGTCACAGGCAAGCCACCCAATTGGGTATTGGTGCTGCCCACACCAGCGCGCGCCCCTCCGATGGCATAATTATTGCCCACCTGATTGGCATAGGGAATGTTAGGTGTGGCGCTAGTGCCTAGCTTGCTAGCAAAATAACTAGACCAAGTACGATCAGGATTGGTGCTAAACTCCCCTACCGATTGCGCCTCATACCCTGCTTGTACCAAGGCAGGGCGAAAATAGCCGCTGTCTGTCAAGCTATCTCCAAAAAACACCACGCTGCCATACTCGCTAGCAGAGGCTACTGATGCCATGACAGCACTGATAGCCAACGTATTTTTTATGACGATACTTAAGGGATTTTTTAAAAAAGAGTTGCTCATAGTCATGTCCTTATTGAGTGGAATTACAGGACGATTGTACCCAAAAAGACCTTGTCTTGCAATAATTGCAACATAAACAGCCATCAATCTGGTACCAAATAGTAAGATTTGGCAACAAAAATGGGTTGCTTTTTTGGGAAATTTTAGCAACAATACCCATAGAAGCTTTTATTCATAAGGAGTATGTCATGACTCAAACAGCCCAACATCAAGCTGATTTATTAGCCCTAAAAGCTGAATATGAAACGCGTATTGCCAAAATCAGCAATCACTTAGAACACCCTCTAGATGAGCTTAACCATCATTGGGATGATCAAGCTGTCTCTATGAATGAAAATGAAATGCGTAAATTACTTCTCATAGAGGCTGAAGAAGGATTAAGCCATGTTAATGCTGCTTTAAGACGAATAGAAAATGGCAGTTATGGCATCTGCTTAACGTGTGGTGAGGACATTGATGAGCGCCGTCTTAACGCCGTTCCTTATACGCCCTACTGCATTCTCCACGCCAAGTAATCTTCCAAGTAATCTTATTGCACAAAACGCCCTTTGCGAACTACACCCCAAAAGTTAGACAACCTTTGGGGTGTTTTTAAGCCCAACAAGTCATCTTGCTAATAAAATCCTGCCACCCTAAAAGAATAACGCTCTTTTGGTACCAATAAAGGGTATGGCTGCAAGGGGATTTGCCATTTTAGATGGTTATCGAGTACGCCATAACGCCCATCGCGATGCTTGACAAGTATAAAATCATCATAAGCTTGGATGCTCTCATACTCAAATGTCAACTGCACCGCATCCTGATAGTCTATGATGCCATAGGATGCCACCCCCTCTCCTGACTCACCAGGCATGGATACACTGGCAATGATAAAGCCATCGTGTGTCTCAAGACTGTTATAGTTAGGAGCAATCACCACCTTGCCTGTCAAATCAATCAAGCCCATGTTTTGATTGTTGGTATAAACTGCATATCCTTTGTCATCAAAGCTATAAAAACTACCCTCAATTCCCTCAAAGATATCCTTGCCTGTCATATCTACCACACGGCGACCCGACAAACTATTTAGCAGTCTAACCATCTCTGCAAACTCTGTCTCTTTTAGAAGCTCTTGAAAGCTGTGATCTTGTTTGGGTGTGTTGGGTATATTGGTATATGTCAAGCCATAACTATCAAAGCGATAGCTGTTAGATTGGTTAGTAATCAACTTCGGAAAAATCACAAACTGACCCTGCCGATTAATAAATCCATATAGTGGGCTATCTTTTTCTAAACTGACGGGCAGCAGTCCATGCTCATCAAAACCAAACCCTTGCTCAAAGGCATGATTAAAATTAAACTCTTTTGATGACGGTATATAAAAGTTTGCCTCAATCACCACCTCACCTTGTCGATTTATATAACCTATTTTTTCTGTGGCGTTATCCTGAAATAGTACATAACCCTGATCATCTGGTAGTGCCAAAATACTTCTGTCTTTTTGTGGGGCAATCACCCAGTCTCCTTTGTCATTAAGAATGCCTGCACCATATTGATATTGCTCATCCTTGACCATACAGGCTTTTGCCAATATTTCACCCTTGTTAAATTCTTCCAAATCATAAAACCCACTTGCAGTTGTGCCATCAACAAATATAAACCCCTGACAGAACATAGGCATCTGTTCATGGTAGCTGTCATAAACTGCCAAAATAGATTCGGGCAGCGTCTCTATTAGCCTACCATTATTAATGGTGATTGGCTGTGGAGCGACAACCCATTGTGCTTGTTCATTAATAATCCCCCAATTACCCTCAAAGTCTTGAGCAGCCATCAGTCCTTGTTTTTTCATGCCTGGACTTCTATCCCTACTGATACGCAAAATAGTTGTCCCCTTTAAAGGGGTGGCACTTTTGGTTTTATTGTTTATCAGTGATGCATACTGGTTTAATAATATATGATAAGCAAACCGCTCCTCAAAAGAGCTGTTTTCTTCACTCGCCAATGCCCGATCAGAAAACAATACCTCCAGCGCCTTATCGTCAAGCTCTTGTGTTATATCAATCTGATATTCCCTATAGTTCACAAAAGTATCGTTCACACCGCCTCTAATAAACTCCCCTTGATTGGTATAATAATCTGCCCACTCATGACGGTCATCATCTGGCTTATTATAAATTCCAACAAGCTGTGTCGTACCATCTTCACCAATATGCGAAACAATTTTATGGTATTTGGCAGGAACAATGATTTGACCCTGCATATCCATCATGCCAACAATAGAGCGTGTGCCATAATCTGTTTGCACCGTTTGTGTTTGAAATTCAATTAGCGCCCTACCCTCAGCATCAACCAACTCACCTCCATAAGCCTGAACACCCATCGTGAGCACACCAACCATCCACAACTGCTTGATATACGCTTTTATCATAAGGCACATCTTTTTATACAAAATTAAACCACCCAAACTATGATGGCACCGCCATTACAACAATTATAGCACACTCTTTTTGAAACCCCCTCTAAATGCTCTAATTTAGAGGGGTTGGTCTCTCATGATTAACTGCCATATTTACCATATCTTTGATAATCTGACAAATACAGCACCGCCACGGTTTTGCCGTCTATTTGATAAGGATAAAACATTTTGTAGGTGCCATCGGACGCACTAAAGTCTATTTGATTGCCATTTTCAGCAAAAGTGCGCTCCAAATAAGCTTTTTCACGCAAATCGGCTTGGAAAATAAACGCCCTTTTGTGCACATAACGTACCTGCGTTTGGCTGTCGGTATCGGTTGTGGTGATTTTGATGGCATCGCCTACTTGTACCGCCTTGTCGTTTGCTAATGCTTGGGTTTCGCCATAACCATAAGACACCGCCGAACCATCAAAACCCAAATAAGTTGGCATACCTTCAACCGTATCAGGCACAATCACGGTGATGTGTCTGATGTCAGGATTGACCCGCTGCAAGGTAGCAATGCGACTGGTCAGCTCTTCAATATACGTTTGATTAAATTGATATTGCCCCAAAAGCTCAAACGCTGTCTTTTGGTCGCTGATGACGGTGTGCGCCGATTCAATCAAATAGGCTTTTTTCTTTTGGCTGCTTAAATAATCGCCCAAAAACAAGCCACCTGCAATCAACGGAAACAAAAGCACCAACAAAGCGAATATCTTTTTGCCATGCTTATAGACCGCTTTGTCCGTTTCGTTGCGCTCGGCAATGCGTGTCAAATTGAGCATGATGTTAAGCATCAGCGCCCCCGCCAGTAACGCCAGCACCCCCAAAATACTCATGCCAAAGATTTCGGTTAGGTTTTCCCGAAAAATCTTTAAGCCAAACACCATCATCAAAATAAACGCAAATACCCAATAAATCAATAGGATAATGCCAATGATGGCAGTGATGTTGCTTAGTTTGACCAGTTGTTTGATGTTCATGCTACTTCTCTTTGGTTATCCAAAAATAAATTATAACCCAAACCACCCCCCATAGCGGCAAAGAGAGTATTTTTCATAAATTTTTCACAAACTCTTGATACCTAACAAAAAACACCGCCCAATCTTTGAGCGGTGTTTTTACTTATGATTCAATCAAAAGATTATTTGTCATCTTTAACTTCGGTAAACTCTGCATCTACCACGCCATCATCTGCTTTTTTGTCAGCTGCTGCGTTAGTGAATTGACCTGCGTCCGCGCCTGCACCAGTGTCTGCATAGATTTTTTGGCTGACAGGCAAAAATGCATTGTCTAGCGCTTCAAGTTTGGACTTGATGGCTGCTGCATCATCTTCTTTGGTAGCAAGCTCTAGCGCCTTGATAGCTTCTTCAACTGCCGCTTTGTCTTCGTCAGTGACTTTGTCTGCTGCATCTTTTAGCGCTTTTTGTACCGCATGAATGCGTCCATCAGCCTCATTGCGCACTTGTGCTAACTCTGCAAATTTTTCGTCTTCGGCAGCGTTAGCTTCAGCGTCACGAATCATTTGCTCAATCTCATCATCAGACAATCCTGAATCCGCCTTGATTTGGATAGATTGTGCCTTGCCCGTACCCTTGTCTTTGGCGCTGATGTTCATGATACCATCAGCGTTGATGTCAAAGGTAACTTCAATCTGTGGCACACCGCGAGGAGCAGGTGGAATGTCAGTCAAGTCAAAGTTGCCAAGCAGCTTGTTTTGGTTGGCGACTTTACGCTCACCTTGATACACTTGGATGGTCACAGCTGGCTGATTGTCAGCAGCGGTTGAGAACACTTGTGATTTTTTGGTAGGAATCATGGTGTTCTTTTCAATGATAGGTGTCATTACCCCACCCATAGTTTCAATACCCAAGGTCAATGGCGTAACATCAAGCAACAACACGTCTTTTTTGTCGCCAGAAAGTACCGCACCTTGAATCGCCGCACCCATCGCCACTGCTTCGTCAGGGTTAACATCTTTGCGGGGCTCTTTGCCAAAAAACTCTTGAACCTTTTGTTGTACCAAAGGCATACGGGTTTGACCGCCCACCAAAATCACGTCATCAATTTCGCTTGCCGAAAGTCCTGCGTCTTCTAGCGCTGTTTTGCAGGGAATGATGGTGCGATTGACCATCTCTTCGGTCAAAGCTTCTAGCTTGGCGCGTGTGATGGTCACTACCAAATGCTTAGGACCTGTGGCATCAGCGGTGATGTAAGGCAAATTCACTTCGGTAGATTGGGCGCTAGATAGCTCAATCTTGGCTTTTTCGGCAGCTTCTTTTAGGCGCTGCATGGCAAGCGGATCGCCTTTTAGGTTGACATCTTGTTCTTTTTTGAACTCTTCTACCAAATAATCAATCAATGCCAAGTCAAAGTCTTCACCGCCAAGATGCGTATCTCCATTGGTAGAAAGCACTTCAAATTGTTGCTCACCGTCCACGTCAGCAATTTCAATGATAGATACGTCAAACGTACCACCACCTAAGTCATAGACAGCAATGGTCTTATCACCGCCTTTTTTGTCCAATCCATATGCCAAAGCGGCTGCGGTAGGCTCATTAATAATACGTTTTACGTCTAGCCCTGCAATACGCCCTGCATCTTTGGTCGCTTGGCGCTGTGCATCGTTAAAATAAGCAGGCACTGTCACAACGGCTTCGGTGACCTTTTCACCCAAATAATCTTCAGCAGTTTTTTTCATTTTTTTCAATACTTCTGCTGAAATTTGTGGAGGTGCTTGCTTTTTGTCGCCCACTTCCACCCACGCATCGCCATTGTCAGCTTTGACAATTTTGTAAGGCACAAGCGCAATGTCTTTTTGTACCACTTTGTCATCAAAACGGCGACCAATCAGACGCTTGATAGCAAATAGGGTGTTTTTTGGATTGGTTACTGCTTGACGCTTGGCAGCTTGACCAACCAATGTTTCGCCATCTTTAAAGGCAACGATAGAGGGGGTGGTGCGTGCGCCTTCTGCGTTTTCAATCACTTTGACTTTGTCGCCTTCAAGCACTGCCACACATGAGTTGGTTGTACCTAAATCAATACCAATAACTTTTGCCATAATTTACTCCAAATTTTTTTTAAGTTCAAATTGTGATAACTTTTTTTTGAGTGTTATCAATCTTGTGTACTATATCGGTTTGGCTTTGGGTTTTTCAAGTCAATCACTTAAAAATTTTGTGTCTTTTTTTTGACAAAGCCATCTTGAAAATTCTTGGATAATCCCTACTGCCCAACCATCACCATCGCAGGGCGAATAGAGCGTCCATGCAGTACATAGCCTTTTTGTAGCACCACACCCACCGTATCAGCAGGCGTATCAGGACTGATTCCAACCGCTTCATGAAAGTCAGGATTAAACTTCTCACCCTCAGGATTAACCACCATCACCCCATGGCGCTCAAGCACTGTCAATAACGATTTTTGGGTCAATTGCAGCCCTTCTATCGTGGCGCTATCTGCCCCTGCTTTTTGCGCCGCATCAAGACCACGCTCCAAATTATCCACCACATCTAGCAAATCTTTGGCAAATTTTTGCAGGGCAAATTTTTTGGCTTTGTCAGTTTCTTGCTCCATGCGTTTTTGCGCATTATAACTTTCGGCATTGGCACGAGCAGCAGACTCTTTGGCTTCTTTGACTTCGGCACTTAGGGCATCAATTTGAGCAATCAGTGCTTCTAGCTGGGTCGTTTCGCTAACTGTTTCTTGAGTATCAGATTGTACATCCGCGGTTTGTTCATTGGGCTGTTGAATATCAGTCATGTTATTGTCCTTTAAAAAAATAAACGCTCGCATTGTTGTTGGTCATCAATAAGAGCAAATGAATGATAGGATACTATCTTTGTTAATATAGATAATGCACCTATTTTTCAAGATGATGGCTTGTAAAATAGGTGCATTTTGCAAATATCAAAGGACTGTTCTTGTTTTTGGGATTATTTGACAGCTGTTACTATCGTAGGCAGCATCCACGCTCCTCCAAGAAACCCTTTACATTGCCCTGTTGTAGATGATTCTGACTGTACAAATTCTCTACCTGTCCATACCCAAGTATCAAAATACCAACAATCGCCAATGCCTCGACCTTTGTAGGCAGAATTTAAATACCCTTTAGAGCCTTTGATATAATATCCCTCCCCCATATTACCTATTGCCAAAAACTGCTTGAGCGTGTGTTTTTTGTCCGTCACAAAATAATAATCCGTGCCTTGATATGCCCCCATAAAGCAAGGTAAAGACCATAACCAATACCCATTTGATAAGGAATAACGAGTTAAGCTCTTGTCAAAATAGCCATCATTTTGACAGTCCTCAATCACCTCATCATTGTCACCTAGTGTTTTATTTGTTAAAGAGCGCACAAACTCCTGATACGTCTTACTATCAACCTCAAAAGTAGCTGGCTTATCCGTGCTAACAGCAGCAGCATAAATCACAGGTGGTTTTTGGGCAGCAAGCACCGCTTGGTTGCTATTACCTGTTGCCACCAATGCTGATGGCGTGCCTACACGTCCTTGAATATCATCCATCTTACGCAGGACGGCACTACTACCTGCATCTGATAGCCGCCACTTTTGTTGATGGGTGCGTACCTCAATTTGGCTTTTGCCTTTTAGGCTGGTTAGTATTGTTTTGGTTTGGGTACTGCTTAAGGCAGCCACCTCATCTTTAAAATTGAGCGCACCAAGTGACTTACCATTAAGATAAAGCATCGCCTCACGCACATTGGGCTCACTGCCCCCTTCCCAATCAATAATACGCAGCTTAGCAGTGACATTGCTACTACCTGCTTGTCGTGTTAATAACAAGCTGATACCTGCATACTCTCCTGAATCGGCATGATAGCCCACCGCCCGACAGGTTGCTGTATTGTCACATACCAGCTCCCAATCCTTGTAATCAAAAGTTTGTGGCTCAAATGCCTTTGCTGACATTGCCAGTGATGACAAACCCAAGGCTAGCAACACTGTTTTGTATGATGTCATAAGCACTCCTTTTGGTTTATGTCTTAAAGGTGTTTAAGAACCTGTATTCACAACATTACGGCGTTCATATTGATTGTAAAAGCAAACACTAAATTTTTCGTTTTTGCATGAAAACCAAGCAAATCTTGCTTTTTAAGCGTCAAAAACTTGCTTGATAAAATCACTATCAAGCAAGTTTTTTTCTTGAAAAGCGCGCGAGTTATCTAGTTTTTATCGCAAAAACGGTATGAATACAGGTTCTAAGTTTAATTGAATAATAAAAACGCCTATTTACAATCAATACCACCAAAAACTAGTCAATCCTTGAATAAATTAATATCTTCAATACTCATCTGCCCAACGCTTAAATAATAGCGAACCATTGGTACCGCCAAAGCCAAAACTATTACTAATAGCGTACTCAAGATTACTTACCTTGCGCTTAACATGAGGAATGTAATCTAGGGTACAGTCAGGGTCAGGGTTGTCCAAGTTAATGGTAGGCGGTAGTACCTGATGTTGTAATGCCAATACCGTAAAAATAGCCTCTACCGCGCCTGCTGCACCAAGCAAATGTCCCGTCATTGATTTGGTAGAGCTCACCAAAATATCCTCCCCAAACACACTGCCAATCGCTCGACTCTCTGCCACATCGCCAGCAGGTGTACTGGTGCCATGTGCATTAACATAGCCCACCTTCTCTGCGCCAATACCTGCATCTTGTAAGGCATTCACCATCGCGCGTCTTGCCCCCGCGCCATCGGTAGGCGGCGCGGTGATGTGACTGGCATCATCACTCATACCAAAGCCTGCCACCTCTGCCAAAATGGTTGCGCCTCGCGCTTTGGCATGAGCTAGGCTTTCTAGCACCAACGCCCCTGCACCATCTCCTAATACAAACCCATCACGATCTTTGTCCCAAGGGCGGCTAGCACGCGTTGGCTCATCATTGCGCGTGGACAAAGCGTGCATGGCAGCAAAGCCACTCATACCCAATGGTGTAGAAGCTTTTTCACTACCACCTACCAATACCGCATCAAGGTCGCCATAAGCAATCAAACGTGCACCAAGCCCAATGGCGTGAGTAGAGGTTGTGCATGCGGTTGCCGTTGCCAAATTGGCACCCTGTAGCTGATGTTTAATGGCAAGCAACCCTGCAGGCATATTGACAATCGCCCCTGGAATCACAAAAGGAGAGACTTTTTTGGCACCCTCTTGGCTTAAGGTACGATAACAAGACTCAATAGTGCCAAGCCCACCGATACCAGAACCCATGACCACCCCAAAGCGCTCACTTGGCACATTCACTGGCAAGCTATCCCCCACCACAGATTTGGTCAGTCCTGCTTGGTACAATGCCTGCGCTGATGCTGCTAATGCATAGTGCATAAATTCATCAAAACGGCGCGTTTCTTTGGCGCTCATATACTCCTTGGCATCAAATTCCTGCACCACACCTGCAATCTGTGAGCGAAATTGCGCCACATCAAACCCTAGCGCCTCCAAATGAGTCATGGTACGAATCCCGCTTTCACCTGCCAACACTCTTTGCCAAATTTTTTCAATTTGTGACCCCAATGGCGTTACTGCACCCATACCCGTAATCACAACACGTTGATTGTCAGGGCGCTGATAGTGAGGCTGCT
>JBHBMT010000116.1:0-6390 GCA_041773075.1 Moraxella sp. | reverse complement strand
TCTTTTCACGTTCATCTATTAAGACGTCTATAAGAAGTGTTCATCTGCTTTAATGTCTTGTTTTGTGTGGTAACTTAATGATACATTAAATTGATGAACACTTCTTTTTATTTGGTGTTGCGGTTAGATTGTAAATTCAAGGCCAAAAAAGATTTAATTCGATCAATACCAATGCCCCCATTAAGCTCTTGTTGTAGAATGTCATCGTGATTTTCTCGCATATAGTCGTTATACACTTTCCAATAGCCATATCTCTCAAGAGTTGGTTTGGTTAGGCTAGTAGTAACTGATATAAATAATAGCCAAAATACCAAATATGTTGTCACAAAATAAAATAAGTTATAATATAAGCTCTGTTTTGAAGCTTCTTTTCCAATACAGCCCCGATTAAAGTTCTCTTCTAAGTGACAGTCATCCAGTCTTATGGCATAAACAATCTGAAAATATAATAAAGAAAGAAATAAAATAGCGCCTACAAATCTAAGTAAAAATGTTTTAATATCAATAAAATTAAAATCTATTTTAACTTTTAATAAAATACAGCATCCTATACAAAATAGCCCAACACAATAAATGGTATGCACACTACCAATATAGTCATAGCCAAAAAAATGATAATAGTGAACATGTGGCAAGATATGCTTAAAGATATTGAATTGATAGGGTATCAATGTCAGCTTAAATAATATATTTAAGCTACAAAAAATGATTAAATATAGACCCAAGTAGGTAATTACATGACAATAAACAACAGATTTCCAAACAGCTTTCTCTATAAGCTCAGGTGTGATTGGGTTGTAAGAGCGGAGATTATTTTTTTGTTTCATGCTATTTTTGCTTTATAGTTGATGAACATTAGGGCGTGTTGATATGTCACACGCCCTAAACATTTTGTAAAATAGTAATGTTTAAGGAAAATGATACTGTACTATCTTATCATAAACTATATCTTAACCATAGAGGATTACCAAATGGTATAAGTATCATAAAGTGTCAAAACACCCTAGTGCAGCCCCAACATTTATGTAGATGGCTTGAATGTTAGTAAGCTTTATCAATCGAACCAGCACTCTAAATCACTACAGCCAATAACACCACCCATCAACCGCCCTAATATTGCGACAGCACCGTCAGCACGTCATGCCGCAAAATCTCCACGCTTGGCATACGTTCGGCATGAAAGCGCAGAATGGCAATACCTGCACTAGAAAGTGCCTTGTCTTTTTTGGCATCTTGTTTTTGGCGATTTTTACTTTCGTGCGTCCAATCATCCAGCTCAATGGCAAGCAAGATGGTCTTGGCATCAGCCGCCACAATCACAAAATCCACACTTTGACGACACACCCGATTAAACCAAAATTGGCGCTCATTGCCTGCCTCTTGACTAGGCTCTATCATTCTTGAAAGCTGTACTTGTGAAAAAATCAAATACTCTGGCAGGGCTTGCTGTAATTTTCTAAAAAATATTATCTCACTGTCTGTCATTAGTGGCATCACCTCAAACGGCCACACTGACAGCTCATCTCCCTTGATATGCTTCTCAAAAGGATGAGTCAGACGATAATAGGCATACGCAATTACCGTCACCAGCACCACCACGCTTAGCAACCAAACAATCATTCCCACCCCTCAAGCACAAAATCAGCGCCAATTAGCGCTGATTATTTCTTAGAACCTGTTTACGATTAATTTTTTTTAGACAAAAACAAGATAAATCACAAGTTTTTGATATTGAGTCGCAAGAGTTAGCCATTTTTGACAAAAAAGGTAAATACTTTTAATAAACCATTCTACAAAAATACCAAAGCATCATGAATTACCCACAAATTGTTATGATTTACTCGCCAGATTCAGGTATCTGCAACACCCAAGCGCCCTTGGTGCCTACCGCCGAATCGTTATTCACCTTATCACGCAGTGCCAGTGCTGCCTCTTTGCTACGTTCAGGTCCTACCATTACGCGTATGCCTTTACTGGTTTGACTGGTGCTTACCTTGTAACCTGCTGCTTTGAGCTTGGCAACCAATGCTTCAGCACGAGCCTTGTCCGCAGCCAGCGCCACCTGTACACCATAATTATCATTCACCCCTTGGCTTTTGGCATCACGGCGCGCATCTGCTAGGCGCTGATTGGCTTGTTCTTTTTTGGCGATGGCGGCTTTTTGCTCCGCTTCTTCTTTGGCAGCTTTTTGAATTTCTGCTTCTATCTTTTTGACTTCACTGGCAGTAGGAATTTTGATGGTTTTGCCTTTTGGCAGGCTGTCATGACGCCCCATATTATTAGCTTTTGCCAAAATAGAAACAGGAACACCATATTGACGTGACAGGCGAATCAGTGTATCCCCTGTTTGTACGGTGTGTTTACCGTCATGAGATGTTTGGGTGGCTTTTTGCTCCGCTTCTTTGTCCGCCTTAGCTTTGTCAGCTTTGAGCTTTTCCTCTTTGGCTTTGTCAGCTTGAGCCTTTTGTTCTTTGGCTTTTTGAGCCTTTTCCTGCTCTGCCTTACTCTTGTCTGTCACAGCTTGTTCAGCTTTACGCGCCTTTGCCTCAAGCTCTGCGCGCGCCTCTGCTTCTGCCTGCTCTTTTGCCAATTGAGCAGATTCAGGTCGCGTTTGCACTGTCAAGGTGCGAGCGTTATAAGCTTCAGATTCTGCTTGGGCTTTTTCTGAAGCAGCTTGACGGGCTTGTTCTTGGCTTTCTAATAGCGCATTGGTTTCTTGTTCGCGCGCCTTCACCTGTGCTTCACGCTGTTTTTTCTTTTCTTCCAAAATGCGTGCTTCTGTCTCAATATCTGCTGTTAATGGCTGCACCACAGGGCGAGCAACAGACGCATCCACTGTTGGAGCTGCTTTGGTTGCTTGAGACTGTGTTGGCTCAGGCTGTCTTGAGAGCGCGAACAAAAGCACACCACCACACACCATAATTACAATGCCAAGCACACTTTGTTTAGAGAGCATGTTATTTTTCCAAATTAACTAAAAGAATACCGCCAAGTTAGCCAACAACTTTTGGCTAACTTTACATTTTATCAAGATTTATGCCGCTTGTCAGTGTTTTTTAAAATCAGGATAAAAATTAAGCGCTATCAAACTTTCACTAATGGTATAAAATGAGCCAAATACCAGCACAAAATCCTCTGCTTGCACACTGTTTGTTACCGCATCTACCGCTTGTGCCAGCTGCTGATACCTATAAATGGTGGGATGGTGCGTCTTATAAGCACGATCAATGTACTCACTCAATTCATCCAAACTAAGAGCGCGTACATTGTCAATCTGTGCCACATGCCATGCACTAATCGGCAAAGAGGTTGTTGCCACCCTCTTTGTAACAGCGTCCACATCTTTATCTGCCAACATAGAAAAGATGATCTGTAGCCTTGCTTGTGGATAAGCCGCTTGATGCGCCTGCCAAACAGGAATAAATTGACTCATCAAAAAACGCACACCTGCCTCATTGTGCGCCACATC
Source organism: Moraxella sp. (assembly GCA_041773075.1). Lineage (GTDB taxonomy): Bacteria > Pseudomonadota > Gammaproteobacteria > Pseudomonadales > Moraxellaceae > Moraxella. The sequence goes on along the minus strand of JBHBMT010000116.1, from coordinate 2,921 downwards.
AAACAACCACCAACTATCCTTAATTCTGCGTTTATCAAAACGCCCTGCCAGTTGCACCCTGCGCAATCCGCTAGCAATATGTGTCCGCTCAATAGACAAGCCACTTGCCAACACAGCACTCACCGCCGTACTGATATTATCCAAAGAAAGTGCTGGGGTGGGCAATAGCATTGTTGTCCCTGCCGATGAATATACCCAATGCTCTGGCTTGGTCGCACGCCAATCATAATGCACCCCTTTTTGATAGCAGGTGCTTTGTGTGGCAGCAATGGCTTGGTTGATGCTGTCTGGCATATCCTCTTCGCCATAAATTAAGGTGCTGTTTTGGCGCAAAATTCCTGCTTTTTCAGCACCGATTTTTTCGCGGGTATCGCCTAGCCAATCTGTATGGTCAATGGCAACATTGGTAATGACACACAAATTTGGGTCAATGACATTGACCACATCAAGACGACCCCCCAACCCAACTTCAAGCACCCAAACCTCACACGCATTTTGGGCAAAAATATAAAATGCTGCCAAAGTCGTCATCTCAAAAAACGACAAACTCAATTTGCATTCAAGACGCGCTGCCTCCACAGCGACAAAGGCATCAATCAAGACTTTGTCATTTACCATTTGCCCATTGATACGAATACGCTCATTGAATGACACCAAGTGTGGGGACTGATAGAGCGCTGTTTTATAGCCTGCCTCTTGGCAAATTTGGGCAATGGCAGCCGTGGTTGAGCCTTTGCCATTGGTGCCTGCCACCGTAAACACAAAGCCACACCCTTTATTAATTTTGAGCGCCTCAAACACAGGCAATACGCGCTCAAGCCCCATATCAATGGCAGACACATGAATGCTGCCCATATAAGTAAGCCAGTCAGAAACACTGGCATCAGCAGTAGGCGCCATTACAGCGCGATGATCAAAAGAAGCTGTCATAACACTCCATCAACAATAAACCCTAAAATGCGTCTATTGTATCATCTGGCGCCTATTGTGCTAGCAGTTTTTGTCAGTTATGTGAGCCATGCCGTTTTTTGTAGCTCTTGTTTTGCTAGTTTACGTTCACGGCGGTGGGTGGCGGCAGGCTTTTCGCTTTCAAATTTACCACCCTTTTTCATCAGTGGTGATAAACTTGCCAAATTGCGCCCCTTGCCTGATTTTGGTAGGTGAATATGTAGTGTTTTCATCATACTATCCTTTTTTTGATTAACCTTTAATACACATGACTTGTTTTAAGGTATGTACCACCTCAACTAAATCTTTTTGATTTTCCATCACTTGGTCAATATCTTTATATGCAGAAGGGATTTCATCGACCACGCCTTTATCTTTGCGACATTCAATGCCTTGTGTTTGAGCAATTAAATCTTGTTGATTAAACAAAATTTTTGCTTTTGCTCGACTCATTCGCCTACCTGCACCGTGCGAACAGGAACAAAAAGAATCAGGATTGCCACGCCCTTTAACAATATAAGATTTTGCCCCCATTGAGCCGGGGATAATACCATATTCATCTTTTTGAGCAGAAATTGCCCCTTTACGCGTGACAAAGACTTCTTCACCAAAATGTACTTCTTTTTGTACATAATTATGATGACAATTAATCGCTTCTTTGGTCATTTGAAAACTTGGTAGCAGCGGACGAATTGCCTCTAAAATTAAACGCATCATTTCACGGCGATTTTCAAACGCATATTCTTGAGCCCATTCCACTGCCTCCACATAATCATCAAAATTAGCAGACCCTTCAGCAAAATAAGATAAATCTTTATCAGGCACATGCCCAAAACGACTTTGAGCTTCTTTTTTAGCACGTTCAATAAAATATGTACCAATCACATTACCCAGTCCACGAGACCCTGAATGTAACATCACCCATACATCATCATTTTCATCAATACACAATTCAATAAAATGATTTCCCCCACCTAATGTGCCAAGTTGCTTTTGCCATGTGGCATCAAACTGACGGAGCATACGCCGCAGCGCAGGATGTTTATCCGTAATGGCTTTTAGACGTTTATCCAAAGGCGATAAGGTGGATGCTTTTGCCTTAATTTGTTTGTGCTGTTCAAAGCCCACGGGGACTTTACGCTCAATGGCATTGCGCAATGCTGATAAATTATCAGGCAATTGATAAGCCTTTAAACTCAACCGTAACGCATTCATTCCACAGCCAATATCCACCCCAACGGCAGCAGGAATAATGGCATTTTTGGTTGGAATCACACTGCCTACTGTTGCCCCTTTCCCTAAATGCACATCTGGCATCACCGCAATATGTGAATGAATAAATTGAAGTTGTGCCATTTTACGTAATTGGTCTAGCGTTTCGCTATCAATATCATTGGTATGAATGTGTACAGGTACGCCAAATCCTGTCACCTTGGCATCTTTATTGAGTGTAATTTTTATAGACATACTATTTTCTCTTTTTAATTTATTTAAAAAGCGTCCAATTGGCAACAAGATGCTTTATTATCTGGCTGACAAGACCAACCAAACCTATACGCAAATTTTAAGCACAAAAAAAAAGCCTGACCAAATGTCAGACTTTAAGTAGAAACTGCATTTGGACGCATGATAAATGGATAATTTAGCATACGTCCAATGACATCATGCCAAACAATTACCCAAAATAAGTTGTGATAGATTGTGTTGCATGATGCCTCCTCTTACATCGTTGAATGGTGGATAGAAAAAACCCTTAAAACTTAAGGTTTTAAGGACTTAATGGAGCTCTTGGCGAGAATTGAACTCGCGACCTCTCCCTTACCAAGGGAGTGCTCTACCCCTGAGCTACAAGAGCAAAACTAACTAAAAAATGGAGCGGGTGGCGGGAATCGAACCCGCACCATCAGCTTGGAAGGCTGAGGTTCTACCACTAAACTACACCCGCTTGGGGTTTTATGGGTAGGAAATAATGG
>JBHBMT010000115.1:0-4177 GCA_041773075.1 Moraxella sp. | reverse complement strand
CTAGGCATTTGCCCATCACCACCTCACCTGCGTAATTTTTGAGTTCACAGGCGACTTTTTGTGGCGCTACCTCCAAAATAAAACTTGGGATAAATTCCACATCTTTGTTTTGACCTGCTTTCATTACTGCTTGTACAGCAACACGATACACACGAGAGCGTGCACCATAGTAGCCTTTTGCGCGAGCTAGAACTTTTTTGTGACGGCGGTTTGCTTGTACACCACGTTTTACACGAGCCATGTTATTCTCCTAAAAATATCCAAAAAGTTGATTAGATGTATGGACACATACGACGGATAGAAGCCACGTCTGAAGCGTGCACCATGACGCAACCACGCAATTGACGGATACGCTTGGGAGATTTTTTGGTCAAAATGTGGCGTTTGAATGCTTGTTTGCGCTTAAAGCCATTAGCTGTTTTTTTGAAACGCTTAGCAGCACCACGTTTGGTTTTAAGTTTCATATTAACCTCTTGATGTTAATGACAATTTTTTTGTCAAACGATGACCTGTTTGCCAACATATTATTATAAAATATATGCTGTCTTAAGGTGGGAGCGTGTATTATAGCAACTTTTTTATAAATTGCAATTATTCGGACAATCTTTACTTGTAAGTATGCAAAAATTTTGTAAAATAAGTATCTTTAATTTTTAAAGCCCTCTATGAAAACACTCCTTTTTGTATTCATGTTGATTGTTGTGACAGGATGTGGCAACCAGAGCGAAGCTACTGACCACGCCCAACCAATCACCTCTTCCGCCCAAAAATCCATCGCAACAGGAGTTTGGATTGATGTACGCAGTGCAGATGAATTCGCCACAGGACATATCACAGGGGCAAACAACCTCCCTATAGCAACCATTTCAAAAGACATTACCGCCATCGCCCCCAACAAAAGCACCCCCATCAACCTCTACTGCCGTAGTGGTCGTCGCGCCAAACTTGCTCACACCCAATTAATGCAGATGGGATATCAGCACGTCATTAATCATGGGGGCTTTGATGATATTAAATCCCTTTATATGACAAGCTTGGACAACTAACCCAAATTTATCCATACGCATTTATCCAAAAACCCCAAACACCACAAGGAAATCACATGACAGCTTGGCTTGACACTCTCACATTTAATGCCGATGGGCTTATTCCCGCCATCGCCCAAGACAATACCACAGGTCAGGTGCTGATGATGGCTTGGCAAAACAAAGAAGCACTAGAGCTGACGCGCCAAACAGGTACGGCGGTGTATTTTTCGCGCTCTCGGGGCAAATTATGGTACAAAGGCGAAACATCAGGGCATACCCAGCTTGTCCATGAGATTTATACTGATTGCGATGGCGATACAATTATTTTAAAGGTGACGCAACTAGGGGGAATTGCGTGTCATACAGGGCGCAAATCTTGCTTTTATCAACGCTTAGACGAACAAAACCACTGGCAAGTGGTGGACAAGGTCATCAAAAGCAGCGAAGAAATCTATGGGACAGCCTCACAGCCCTCTCATAAGCCTACTGCACATCCACCCACTCAAGCCAAGCCAAGCGATGTTTTGTTGGCGCTTGATGATATTTTGCGTGCGCGCAAACACGCCAGCAAAGACAGCTCTTATGTGGCAAGCTTATATCACAAAGGACTTAATAAAATCCTTGAAAAAGTAGGTGAAGAAGCGGTTGAAAGTATTTTGGCAGCCAAAGAAGTTGAGCTTGCAAGTTTGCGCCAAGACGATGTCAGTCGCGATAACAAAGCTTGTGAGTTGATTTATGAGGTGGCAGACACATGGTTTCATCAATTGGTGACACTGTCTTATTTTGAATTATCTTCTGCTGAAGTCACTGCCGAATTAGCAAGACGTTTTGGGGTCAGTGGTATTGATGAAAAAAACAGCCGTCCATCCTCTTAGGGTTTCAAAGGTTTATCATAAGATTGTCAAAATCCCCAAAAACACCTATAAAAATCCACCAAGCATACAACAAGTTGCCACTCTGCCAATCCCTCTTTTGGGTGTTTGTTCAAACTTGGTATAAAATTGTTGGCATCATGCTTTTTTTGTCATATATAAATATGCTATGATGACAGTAATATGATAATTTAGTTAAGAGAGCACATTATGGGTAGTTTTTCAATTACACATTGGCTAATTTTATTGGCAGTGGTGGTAGTGGTGTTTGGCACAAGCAAACTTCGCAACGCAGGCAAAGATTTGGGGCAAGCGGTCAAAGGCTTTAAAGATGCTGTCAAAGAAGAAGATAAGCCTGCCATTACCAAAGAAGATGCCAAAGTCATCACCGCCGAAGAAGTCAAAGACCAGCATAAGGTATAAAAGCAGCTGTGTTTAACTTAGGGCTGTTTGAGCTAACCTTATTTGGGATCATCGCCTTGGTGGTGCTAGGACCTGACAAATTACCAAAAGCAGTGCGTACTGTAGGTAGATGGTATGGGCTGTTTCGTCGTACCAGCGCGCGCCTACAAAGTGAAATCAGCCATGAACTGCAGCTTCACGAAGCACAAGAAGCCATCAAAAAAGAGCTGGCAGAGATTCGTGCAGCAGAAGCAAGTATCAAGCAACAAGTAGATAAACTACAAAGCACCTTAAGTCAAAATGTTTATTTTGATGCTCATAACCAAAAAAATACCAGCAGCGCTGATGATACAGTTGATGAGGGCGCGCTCACCACAAGTGATACCCCTTCTTATTCAACAACCACACCAAATGCATGGGAGCAAATTGCCGATACCGCCCCAACCGTAGCACCAACATTGCCGATGAACAATCGCTTTTTTTTATTGGGAGAATATGATAGGCAAAGACGGCTACCAAAAGCTCCTTTTTTACCTAATTATCAAGCAGATGTCCTACTTTATCAAACATAGTCTGTAATGTCAGATTAGCCTGCAATCTTTTTTTATCAAAGCCTATTTATCCTATGAATGACCATCAGCACCCCCCTCAAGATGACCTGCCTTTGATGTCACATTTGATTGAGCTGCGTACACGTCTTATGTGGGCGATTGGTTCGGTGGTGGTGATATTTTTGGCGTTGGTGGGGTTTGCGCGCAAAATTTATGACTATGTGTCAAGTCCACTGGTGGCGCTCTTGCCTGAACACTCCAGTATGATTGCCACTGATGTGGCATCAGGATTTTTAGCACCCATTCAATTGACCTTTTTTGTAGCATTATTTTTGAGCGTGCCTTTTGTGTTGTGGCAGCTTTGGGCATTTGTTGCCCCTGCTTTGTATAAACATGAAAAGCGCATTGCCATTCCTCTATTGCTATCTGCCATTGTGTTGTTTTATGTGGGGGTGGCGTTTGCTTATTTTGTGGTACTTGTGCCTGCACTGAAGTTTTTTGTTTTTTTTACCCCTGATAACGTCTTGCCAATGACGGACATAGAAAGCTACCTAGGCTTTGTGCTAAAGCTGTTTTTGGTGTTTGGGGTGATGTTTGAAATTCCTGTGGCAACCTTATTGCTTGTTTTGATGCGCGTAGTGTCTGTAGCAAGCCTTGCTGAAAAACGCCGTTATATTATTGTGGGGTGCTTTGCTATTGCTGCAGTGGTGACACCCCCTGATGGTGCTAGTATGGTTATGTTGGCAATACCTATGTGTCTGCTGTTTGAGGCAGGACTGTTGATGGCAAGGTTTTTGGTCAAAGAAGATGACACCTTACTATCTACCTCTGATGCATAGACCAAAGCAGCTCAACACGTCAAACACAACTTATAATTTAGAGCGTGCTGACGTTTATACGCCCTAAAAATGTTTAATATTAAGATGTTAAACGTGATTTTGATGAAAAATATAGCACACCTTTTGTCGTTGATAACCTTATCAACAGGATTCATTACCTACATTTATCACCTAAAAAGGCAAGCGTTTAGCTAAATTCTTACCTAAATTGAAACGTCAATACGTCCTAGAAATTTTGATAAAAAATACAAAAAAAAAGATTGACAAGCAACAAAAAATCTATATAATACGCACTCACAACCAACAAGACTTATTTTTAGTCTTATGGGTGGTTAGCTCAGTTGGTAGAGCATCTGCCTTACAAGCAGAGGGTCAGCGGTTCGATCCCGTTACCACCCACCATATGCAGCGGTAGTTCAGTTGGTTAGAATACCGGCCTGTCACGCCGGGGGTCGCGGGTTCGAGCCCCGTCCGCTGCGCCATAT
>JBHBMT010000114.1:0-5476 GCA_041773075.1 Moraxella sp. | reverse complement strand
CTTTTGATTACTGCGTACATTTGTACTCTCCATTATACCTGTGTGCCGTGATTGTCGCCATGACAATGCTTGAAAACGTGCACGACTAGGACAGAAAAATAAGCGCAAATTCTACTACATTTCTTTGACAAACGCAAGCATTAATCAGCACTCAACTGCTGCCACAATGCCAAGGCTTGCACCACGCCTGCTACTTGATGTGTGCGAATAATGCTAGCGCCTTGTTGCACTGCAAGCAATGCCGCCGCCGCACCGACGCCATCACGCTCACTGATGGCATGATTTTGGTATTTTTTGAGCCCTGTTTGTGTCAGCACTTCCCCCAAAAAGCGCTTACGCGACACCCCAAACAACATCGGATACCCAAGCTGCATAAAGGCTGTTAACTCACGCATAATGACTTTGTGGTGCTCAAAGTTTTTGGCAAAGCCCATACCGACATCAATAATAATATTGTCACGTCTGACACCTGCCTGCAAGGCGCCATCAATGCGCACACTGAGCTCTTTTATTACTTCAGCATGTACATTTTTGTAGTGCGCCAGCTGATTCATCGTATCGGGCTCACCACGCGCATGCATAATCACCACAGGCACATCAAGCTGTGCTGCCATCTGTGCCGCCCCTTGCTGTGTCAAACCACGCACATCATTCCAAATGTCCGCTCCAAGCTTGTGCATCTGCGCCATCACCACAGGCGAGCTGGTATCAATAGAAATCCAACTGTCGCCAAACGTCTGACGAATAGCGCTCACAATCTGACTTAAGCGCACCAACTGCTCATCATCACTGACAGCTTGTGCATTTGGGCGCGTGGATTCTGCACCAATGTCAATAATACTTGCACCATCATCAATCATGCTCTGCACATGAGCCAGCGCCTTATCCACATGCACAAAGTGCCCGCCATCACTAAAAGAATCGGGGGTGACATTTAAGATACCCATCACTTGTGGTACAGATAATTCTAGCGTTTTATGATTATGGCGCAACTGGTGTGCAGGCAATGGCATAAATAAAGAAGAGTGATTCATAAGATTTGTTTACTTTGAATAATAAGGTTTGCTCATCATAGCATATTTGACGTATAATTCATGCAATCGTTTTTTTTGATACTTAGAGAAAATTTTGCAATATTTTGATAGACACAAAGGGGGCGAACGTGCCATTTTGGTACATCTGGACATTCGCCAAATGGATGACCCTGATGATTTAGAAGAATTCAAACTACTGGTCAGCTCGGCAGGCGCTGAAGCATTGACCATCATCACAGGCAGTCGTGAGCGTCCCCATGCCAAATATTTTGTGGGCACAGGCAAAGCAGATGAAATTGCCGATGCCGTTGCCCAGCATGATGCTGAGATTGTTATTTTTAATCACAGCTTAAGCCCTAGTCAAGAGCGCAACCTAGAGCGCCTTGTGAAATGTCGTGTGCTTGACCGCACAGGACTGATTTTGGATATTTTTGCACAAAGGGCACGTACTTATGAAGGCAAACTGCAAGTAGAGCTTGCCCAACTCAACCATCTTGCCACCCGTCTTGTGCGTGGCTGGACGCATTTGGAGCGCCAAAAAGGCGGAATTGGCTTAAGGGGACCTGGAGAGACACAACTTGAGACCGACCGTCGCTTATTACAAATTCGGGTCAATCAGCTTAAAGCCAAACTAGACAAAGTCAAACAAACCCGCGCGCAAGGGCGCGCCAAACGCCAAAAAGTAGATATCCCTACCATCTCTTTGGTCGGCTATACCAACGCAGGCAAATCCACCCTGTTTAATGCGCTGACTGATGATACTATTTATGCTGCTGACCAATTATTTGCTACCTTAGACCCAACCTTGCGCAGCATTACTTGGCAAGGGGTTGGCAAAGTGGTGGTGGCTGATACGGTGGGGTTTGTGCGCCATCTGCCCCATGAGTTGGTAGAAAGCTTTCATGCAACACTAGAAGAAACCTTGCAGGCAGATTTATTACTACATGTGATTGATGCTGCCAATCCTGATGCTTTTGAACAAATTCGCGCGGTCAATGCTGTACTTAATGATATTGGTGCCAATGCCCCTATTTTACTTGTGTATAACAAAATTGATGCCAGTGGCGATGATGCAGGTATTTATTATGAAAGCGAGGGCGTGCCAAGTCGCGTTTATGTCTCTGCGCGTGATAAGATAGGATTTGAGTTTTTGACCTTGGCGGTGCAAGAGCTTTTGGTAGGTAAACTGCATTGCTTTACCTTAACCCTGCCTCATCATGCAGGCGCGCTCAAAAATCACTTACATCAGTTGGATGTTATCAAAAGCAAACACTACAATGATGAGGGACTAGAGGTTTTTGTGGTGCAATTGACCACCGATAAACTTCGTCAATTATTAGGACAAGCACACCTTAAGGCTGATGATGTGCTGGCTACTCATGAAGCTGCTTTACTCAAACCTAGCCTTGAGCATTTTGAACAAACCAACCACTCATAGCCCATCTTTATGCAGCCCAAAAGACTCTCCACCGCCCCGATGATGGCAGAGCGTACAAAGCTAATGCAGTGATACGCCGATGAAGTAGATAAATGACGGGGTGTTGTGTGATGCTGGTGTGTGATAAATGTGATACTAGTATGTGATAAAATAGCCCAATTTTATATCATTAGGGCTATTATGTACATTATCAAATTAGGCGATGAGATTGTAAGCAACACGGACAACTCCGTCATCGCATGGGTTAATTACCGCAACGCTTTACGCCAAGCAAACTTGCCATCGGACACGGTGGCAAGCATAGAAATTGACGGAAACGCATTGCATACAGCAACCGTGGGCAGTCAATCATTAGACTTTGATACACCTACACACATCACACCCAATCAAATCCTGTCAGAGGCAATGCAAACAAAAGGCATAAGCCCCAAACAGCTTGTAGAGTTGTTACAGAGACAGGGGGTGGCTGTCTCAAAAAACAAGGTTATGGGCTGGATATTGCCAACTGACAGCCGAAAACATCAAAAAATAGAACTTGACGAGCTGTATTTGGCGTTGCTTGCAATCTTGAAGTCAGACAACTTTGAGCTAGGTTACACACCAAACAATCTTAAAAAATTGGTGGCATTAACAGGACTCAAGTATGCAGATTTTATCCGAAAATACAATCTGACAAGTAGCACATTTTTTGGCAACATTACAGACATTGACTCAAAAAGTCACCGCTCAATGAGTTATAAATCATGGCATGAATTAATTCAAAAAGTTTTTAATGATTTGCAAAAAACCATCTAATTTGTTTCAGCAATCACAAAAAGCCCCTGTAATGTTTGAGTCGCACCCCAAAAGTTAGGCACTTAAACACTAACCTTTGGGGTGGGGTTTAAAATTGCTTGTCTTTTAAATGGTAATAATCGAGTGTTTTTGTGTATGTTTATAACAGTATCATCTTAGAATACTGTAAATCACGCTAATTTATTTCACACACAATTGATGAAAAAGTACCAATAAGGTGATGATTTTGTGATAAACTAAGACTACATGGTTTGTTTCGCATTTTTTACCATTATTGAATTTTAAAGTAACTTGCTTTGCCCTAAGTTTGGCAAGATATTGTTTACAAAAAATCATCAATGTGGCAGTAGAGTTCTTCGAGATGCTCCATGCAAGAAGCCTTTGTTAAGTTGGTTGTGGTGACTTTGCTTTAACATAAATGGGCTTCTTTTTATTTATTATATCGAACTGGGGTTAATAAAGAAATTGATAAAAGACGAATGGTAATAGAGCACTTAAACCGCAAACTCAAAATCTTTAAGATTTTAAGTGACACCTACCACAATCACCAAAAATGCTTTAACCTAAGAGCCAATCTGATTGCTGGGATTATGAATAAGGGGTTGTGGGGGATTTTGCAGTGAGTTTAATAAAAATAAGAACAGAATAGAGTATTTTCTTTTTACACAAATTCACAAACAAACCTTTTCTATTATCATAGTTAATAGACTACTATAACATGTCTTTATTCATTCAATTTATGGTGCTAATTATAAACCAAGATACTCCCAATGTCTAGACAAAAAAAATCACAAATTAAGATAGAGTTGGGCTTATAAGTCACAGGATTATCCAAACCATTTTTAAATAAATCTGTGCAGAGGTATTAAATTCAAGCGACTAATGCAAACGCTCATGGTTATAAAACTTGAAATATTTTTTTAAGCCTACTCTAGCCTAACTAATCATATCAAACTGGTACTCACCACTGCACATAAGGCAGGAATTCCTGTGGCAGTGGTGATGGGTGGTGGTTATGCCCCTGATATTGAGATGATTGTACAGGCACATATGGGGGTGTTTAGGGTGGCTGGGAGTCTGCTAGGTTAAAATTTGTATTTTTTTCCTTAACCACCATCAAATCTAGGTAAAATTTCATTTTGAAAAAAGCCAATATTTTGTCTAATTCTAAAAGCATAAAACTTATCTAGCTGTTCATCCTTTTCCAAACCTTGCAAAAATACAATCATCTGTTCAACAAAAGGTTTTTCATCTATTAACCATTCAGCTCGATTGCGACCATTCATGAAGTAATTTGTTGAATACCTAGAATCCAAAGCCTTGCATAAGATAAGAATACTTTGTGGGTTATTTGTTAAAATCCAAAATATTTTCTGACAATCAATTTGATTTAAAACTGGATTATATTCGTTTTTCATTAAAATATTGCATAGATTTTCCAAATCTTCTTTTTCAATATATTCTAATATTTTATCTAAATAATTTTTAAAATTATTCTTTTCAATATATTGTTTCCGCTCTTCTATTTTTTGACTTAATTTTTTATTTAATTTAATAATATCCTCATCATTTTGGTTTTGAAAACCTAAACCAGTTCCATTAAACCTAGCACCAAATTTATGATTAAGCCAATTTTTGTTGCTTATATTTTTTGACAAGTATTCATCAACAATATCTAGAACTTCTTGTACAGTTAAATCCTCAACTACAGAATTTTTAATAAATAATATTAATAAACTGTATACATGTTCTAATACATCCAATCTATGATATTCAAAATTTTTAAATTTCAGTTTAACATCATTAATAACATTATAAAAATTACTTGGTTTTAATTCCCAATAATGCCAAAGTTCTACCCAACTTTCTCTTTCTTTTAAAGGTTGAAAAATAATTAATTTTCCAAAATTGTCTAATATTAAATCAACATCAATCTTGTTTTCTGTCAAAATATCCTTCCAAATTTCACTTGGTAAAATAAATTTTTTATATAAAATATGGTCATATTTACCATTAAAAAATTCTTTCTTTAATTCATCAAAATTATTTGACCTCTTATAAAAAATACAAAATGATAAAAAATGCTTTATTAACATTTTTTTAAATTCATCATTTTTAAAAAATTCTGTATCTTTGAAATTTTCTATAAAATCTAAGTAATTATCAGTTGCTTGCATTAGCAATCTAAAATTATTATCTGAATATTTTT
>JBHBMT010000113.1:0-16932 GCA_041773075.1 Moraxella sp. | reverse complement strand
TTGGACAAAACAGTAACCATGGTGTAGCGCTTGGTAACTCGCTTGCACGGCGATTATATTTACAGCCCACAAAGTCCAGCGTTGGAACAAAGAAGTAGCGTCCAAGAGGTGCGTAGTTTATATTTTTTATTGATTTTGGCGTATCAGGGCATTGCGTATCGTGCTTATGAAAAAATTGGACATGATGGCATTGGGCAAGAAGAGCATCAATCTGCCAAGCCGCATTGGTTTAAGCGCTTGGTAGGGGCATTGCCAAGCAATGTTGTGCGCAATGGCATGACACTAGACTTAATGAACCCCAATAAGCGTCTTTTTGCCCTGTCTGTGTATCGTATTATGGGGGTGTATTTTAAGCTGTTGCTTGAATTTGCTTTAACCTACCAAAAAACTCCCAGAAGCCTATGGGGCAGAATGAATGACTGGTATCTAAAATCGGTTATGATTGGGGTGGAAAATGTACACGTCAGTCAGCTTGGCGACGATTTGGCGCATTATAGTATTCACCATCAGTATGTACAAAGCTGCTTGGCAAGCTTTGCCAATCTGTTTGCTTATCACCGTGAAGATATTTTAAATATTTTTAAGTTGCTACCGACATGGGCAAAGCGCACCAAAACAACCTTTGTGCCTCATGAGCGCCTAAAGGTATTTGTGAATTTACAAGCCGCTACACCGCCTGAATTGATTACACCATACGCCAGCATCAATCCTTATGCTGATGATCAGGTGTGCTTATTCTTTGATACCACAGAATTATTTCATCATTTGCATAAGCTACAGGATATTGGCAAAAAACAAAGTGATGGCGGTAGCTTTGAAAGTCGCCTAGCAAAGATGGTATTGCTGTCGTTTGAGCGTAAGTTTGATAGTAGTGCAAGCATTGGCGGAACTTCTGAATATTTGGCGCAAATGCAGACTGGGTTTTCGGCAATTTTTAATCGGTTGGCAGATGACAAAAGTTTTGCACAACTGATTCACCAAGCGCATCTCCCTAGCATCTATCATCCAAAAATCAAGCAAGGTGGTGGCAGAGTGCCTGATGAAAAGGTGCGAGTCTTAACCAAAAGCGACTTAAATGTACATTTTATTTGTGGCGAATTGAGAGAGACATTGGCAGAGCCTGCACCTACTCGCCCTTATTTGCCTGTATTTGGCTTATTTGCGCTGCGTTCACACCAATCCACCAATAAGCACCCATGGCGACTAGGCATTGTGCATTGGGCAGAGCCTAGAAACGATCAGGTAGCGGTAGATGGGCGTTTTTTGGGTCGGGTGTTGTCTGTATGCGGTGTACGCTTGATGAATCAGGATATGCGCTCTCAAGATTTTGTACAAGCGTTGCTGGTGGCGGGCGATGGCTTGGGTCAGCAGACAACACTTGTAATGCCACGTTATCATTTTAAAGAAGGTGATGTGGTGATGTTGCGCATTGATGATAAAGAAAGTATGTTGCGTTTGGAGCAAAATTTATTGTCCACCGATGATGTGGAGCAGTATCAGATTGTGCGTTTGGTGGCAAGCTAAGCGTCTTTTTGACAAAACTTTAATAAACTTAGTTTAATAGTAATAAGTGCGAGAAAATCATGGCAAAAAAAGTACTCAACCTTTTGATGATGGATGAAGATCAGCGCTATGCTGAGCATCTGATTAAGATGCTACATTCTTATTTTGATGAGGTGAATTTAGGCTTTTGGGATGAAAAAAGTGAGTTGATTAAAGCCTTGCGCCATGAGTGGGATGTGCTGGTATTTAAGCATGCTTATGAGATGGAATTTGCAGATGTGGTTGGGGTATTGCAAGAGCATCAGGTGCGCATTCCCTTGATTAATCTTAGCGAGCCTACCCAAGCGGTGATGACAGAGGAGGGTATGCCCGAGGTGCTAGATGGGGATATGATCCAAAGCCTTGTGGTGGGCGATGACAAGATGGTGGTGATGGCAATTTGTTTGCAGTACGCCTATAGCCAATCACAACGCCATCGCAACCGCCTCAACAAAATTCTAAAAGAAGCAGAGCAGCGCGCCAATATTCTCATCAAAAACTCTAAATCAGCGGTAGCCTATATTGATCAAGGGGTGCATATTTTTGCCAACGACCCTTATCTTGAGCTCTTTGGTTATGAGAGTATGGAGGATATCATTGGTGTGCCTGTGGTGGACTTAATTGCCAGTGGCGGTGATGTGAATAATGTGAAGCAATTTTTGCGCCGCTTTGACAAAGGCGACCGCTCACAAGTGGAGCTTGCATTTGAAAGCCGACACACCGATGGCACAACCTTTGCCTCCAAATTGCAATTGGCGGCAGCAACGCTTGAGGGTGAGCCTGTGACCCAAATTATTATTCAGCGTAATGATGCTGATAGTGAGGAGTTGGCGCGTAAGCTTGCCGAGGCGGAGCGTCAAGATGCGCTGACAGGATTGATTAATCGTATTGGCTTTACAGAGCAGCTGACCAAGGTGCATCAACAGGTGTTGGCAGGTCAAACCAAGGCGGCGCTATTGTATATTAGCATGGATGATATTGGCAAAATCAATTCTAGTTCAGGATTGCAAGGGGTGGATATTGCAACCAAATACATGGCGCACTTAATTAATGAGCATTTTGCCGATGGGATAGTGGCACGCTTTAGTGATTCAACCTTTGCAGTGCTGCTTACTGAAGGCGCAGAAGCGCAGATAATGGCACAAGCAGAGGCATTGCGTGTCAAAAGCGAAACACTGTTAATAGAGGTGGGCAATCGCACAGTGACAACGACGCTATCTATTGGCGTGGTCATGTTAGATAGCAATAGCCCTGATGTGCAAACCATATTGGCGCGCGCCATAGACACTGTAGCAAGCATTGCCAGTGATACAGATAGTCAAGGCAATAAGGTGCGCTTATTTGACATCAGTGAGCACGCCAGTGATGACGAAGATGCCTTGGCAGAATATATCCAAACTGCTATTGTGAATAATCGTCTAAAATTATCTTATCAGCCCATCTATGATATTAATTCGGACAGTAGCAACCTGTCTGAAGTCTATGTCACCTTGCCAATGTCTGATGGCACAGAAATGACGCTAGATAAATTTGTGCAAGTTGCCAAAAAGCATAATTTGGCAGACAAGCTAGATCGCTGGGTATTGATTAATGCGTGCAAGCACTTGGCGCAAGTCAGAAAAGAACACCCAAGCGCCCATCTGTTAATTAGCCTAACTTCAGTCACTTTGTCAGAGGGGCAGTTGGCGCACATTGTCACCCAACTTGCCAAGGCAGTGGGTGAATATGGCGTATATCCTTTGGTGCTGCAATTTAATGAGCAGGATTTGGTTGATTATTTGGCGGTGGCAAAGCGTCAGTTTATGGCACTGGCAAATGTGGGCTGTCCTGTGGGTATTCAAAACTTTGGTGCAACTGCCAAGTCTGCAGAAGTATTGGCGCATCTAACTCCAAATATGGCGCGCCTTGCTAGAGCCTACACCAAAGATTTGGACAGAGCAAATAATATGGAGACAGTGCAAGGCTTGGTGGTTAAGGCTGCAGAGCATCGCACTGATGTTCTTATGCCTTATATTGGCGATGCGCAAACCATGTCATTGGCATGGTCAATTGGGGCACGTTATTTACAAGGGGATTATTTACAAGCGCCTGCTGCTAACATCATCTTTACAGAAGCGGTAGCAGAATAATATTTATATCACAAATAAAGCAGCAAAAGCCACTCATAGAGCTTAAGGTGTGTAAAATGTCAACACGTCCTAAGTGCTTTGAGTGGTTTTTGTTATGATTTAGGTTGTATAAGGGTGTGACTGGGAGTATTGAGCACATATCATCATGCGATTTCAAAACAAGACATCGTTAATTTATCTTGCTGTACTGCTTGTACTATCTTTGGCTTACTATCTTGTTTTGAACTCAAAAAGACTTGAACTGCTTGCAAAAAGGTTGTGTTGTTGTGTGATAGGGTGATAAAGAAGGGTGTTTTTTTTGTTTATATTCAAATAAAAAAGATTATCATTAACATTGTAAAAGTCCTGAAAATGGGGTATGATAGCCACCTAAAATCTTAGCTCATCTCATTTAAGGATAACATGATGAAAAAAATCACCACACTAAGCCTAGCGTTGGCGTGCGTTTTGGGTTTGACGGCGTGCAATCAAGACAAAGCTGCCCAAAGCCCTGACAAACAAACCCAAGCCCAAAGTGGCACCACCCAAAACGACCCCAAAGCTGGTGAAATCACCCTACACACTGCCACAGGCGAAGTCAAACTGCCTGCCAATCCTGCCCCCATCGCCGTGTATGACATGACCGCCCTACAAAACTTGGCGGCACTTGGTGTGGCGGTGCAAGGCGTGCCAGAGATGGAAGCCGACAGAGTGGCGCTATTGAACCTAAAAGCCAAAGACACCCCCGAAGGTACGCCCATCGGTACTGTACTTGAGCCCAATTTAGAAGCGCTAAACGCCCTAAAACCCCAAGCGGTATTTGTGGGTTCACGCATGGCAGAAAAAAGCGAAGAGCTTGCCAAAGTTGCGCCCACCTATAATTTAACCATTGATACCAAAGATATGTATGCTGCCACCAAACAACAATTAACCGACTTTGGGGCATTGTTTGGTAAAACCGAAGAAGCCAAAAAATTACAAGCCGAGATTGACAGCAAAATTGAAGAAGTCAAAAAAGCCGCTGCGGGCAAAGGCACGGGACTGGCAATTTTAATCAATGGCGACAAAATGAGCGCCTATGGCAAAAATTCTCGTTATGGCTTTTTGCACACCACCTTTGGCATTCCGATGGCGGACGAAAATATCCAAGAAGCTCGCCACGGTCAGCCCATCAGTTTTGAATACCTACAAAAAACCGACCCCGATTGGCTGTTTGTGCTTGACCGTGGGGCAGCGGTGGGCGAAGAAGGCAAATCAGCGCAAGTGGTTTTGGATAACCCCTTAATCCACAACACCAAAGCATGGAAAAACAAACAAATCGTCTATCTAAGCCCAGATTCTTATATGGCGTTTGGTGGCTATTATCAGTGGTTAAAAGATAGCCAAATCGTGCTAGATGCCCTAAACAAAACAGCCGCCAAAGCAAGCGATACAGCCAGTGGCAATAACACGACCAACAATACCGCAGGCAGCACTCAAGCAGACAATGCCCAAGCAGACAATGCCCAAACAGACAGTACCAAGTCTAAGTAAGTCATGACTTTGTTTGCCGCCACACATACCAACGCCAAAGCATGCTGGCTAAATGCCATCAGTTTGCTGTTTGTGCTGCTACTGGTATTTGTCAGCTTGTCGGTGGGGGTGGCGGATTTTTCTTGGCAGACCTTATTGACGCTTGGGCAAGGCGACAGCGATTTGCAGCTGTTTTTGGTGAGCCGCTTGCCCCGTACTATTGCCATCATTTTGACGGGTGCGTCCATGGCGATTTGTGGCATGATGATGCAAGTGGTGCTCAAAAACCGCTTTGTAGAGCCGTCCATGGTGGGGGCAACACAAAGTGCGGCGTTGGGTATGCTGATTATCAGCTTGTATTTTCCCACCACCGCCATTGGCTTAAAAGTGGTCATCGCCAGTGTGTTTGCGCTGCTTGGCATGATGGTATTTATGCGACTGATAAAAAGATTGCCTGCCACGGATTATCTGATGATTCCATTGGTGGGCATTGTTTTTAGTGGCATTATTGAAGCAATCACCACGTTTATTGCTTATGAAACCGACAGTTTGCAGCTGTTGTCCGTGTGGCGATTGGGCGACTTTTCTCGCATTTTGGCAGGGCGTTATGAAATGCTGTATGTGGTGGGGGTGTTGTCGGCGATTGCTTATGTGTTGGCGGACAAATTGACCATCGTGGGACTGGGCGACAACATTGCCAAAAATTTGGGCGTGAATAGAGAAAGCGTGCTATGGGCAAGCATTGGCATGGTGGCGATGATGAGTGCGGTGGTGGTGGTTACGGTGGGCATGATACCGTTTGTCGGTTTAATTGTGCCAAACATCATCAGTCGTATCATGGGCGACCGACTAAAAGCAACACTGCCTGCGGTGGCACTGCTAGGAGCGTCCGCCACACTGCTTTGCGACATCATTGGGCGCAGCATTCGTTATCCCTTTGAAATCCCTGTGGCAACTGTTTTTGGGGTGCTTGGGGCGTTTGTGTTTTTGTATTTATTGTTTCGCCAAAAATAAAGCTGCAAATAAAGCTGTTGGTGGGGTGAATTGAGTAAATGAACAATCAGTTCTCACAAACATAGCCAAGACAGCATGACAAGCCAGCAAGCAACAACAGGCAAATTAGCCCATTTTAAACTTCTTTAACATCTTAAATCTTTTAACATCTAACTTTGTTCTTAGCGTGTCAGCCAAGCACGCCCCAACCAATCAGACCGTCTATGACCCAAACTGTAAGCCAAACCCCACCCCAAGGATTTTTGATGTGCCTGACACGGCTAAAAACGTACCCTGTGCTTGTGTGCGTGGCGCTGCTGTTGGTCAGTTCGGTGCTGTTTTTGACCCTTGGGGTAACCGATTGGGAGTTTGCTTTGGCGCTGCGTGGCAAAAAACTGTTGGCGCTATTGACGGTGGGATTTGCCATTGGTACAAGTACGCTGCTGTTTCAGACCTTGACGCACAATCCCATCTTGACCCCTGCGCTACTGGGTTTTGACGCTTTGTATGTGCTTATCAAAAGTTTGTTGGTGTTTTTTTTGGGGGTGGCAAGCCTTGCTAGTATTCCCAAACTTGCCCAATTTGCCCTAGAAGCTGGCTTAATGCTTGGTTTGTCGCTTTTGATGTTTCGTTTGTTATTTACCAAGCACAGCCAAGATTTGACACGGCTGATTTTGGTGGGCGTGGTGTTTGGGGTGCTGTTTCGTTCGTTGTCGGCGCTGGTGGCACGCATGATTAGCCCTGATGAATTTGTTACCATACAGGCGGCAAGCTATGCGCAGTTTAATACCATCAATACACAAATTTTGGGCGTGGCGGTGGTGTTGTCTGTCATCTGTGCAGGGGTGATGTGGCGGCTGCGTCATCAGTGTGATATTTTGCTGCTTGGCAAATATCCTGCCATCAATTTGGGCATTAATTATCAAAAATTAACCCTGCTGCTGCTTGGTTTGATTGCTTTATTGGTGGCGGTATCTACGGCGATGGTAGGTCCAATTACCTTTTTTGGGCTGTTGGTGTGCGCCTTGACCAATCAAGCAAGTACGTCCATGCACCACGGCAAACGCTTGGTGTTGGTAAGTTTGTTTGCCATGCTGTGCCTTGTGTTTGGGCAAATGCTGTTTGAATATGTCCTGAAGATGGCAGGCGTGCTTGAAGTGGTGATTGAGCTGATTGGTGGGGTGGTGTTTTTGCTGCTTGTGTTTCGTCAATATAATAAAAAGGCAAGTGTATAATAAGAAGGCAAGCGTATGATTCAAGTCAAAGGTATCAATTATCGGCTAAAAACAGGCACTCAAATTTTACACGATGTGTCGTTTGAATTACAAACAGGGCAAGTGGTGGCGCTGATAGGACCCAATGGGGCGGGCAAATCCACGCTGTTTAGCGTCATGGCTCGGGTAAATCCCTTGCAAGAAGGCTTGGTCAATTTTGGCGGTCATGACATCAATACCACCGACAGCCGTACACTGGCTTTGACTGTTGCCATACTAACTCAAGAAAATCATGTGCAAGGGCGACTTAGGGTGCGTGAGCTTTTGATGTTTGGGCGTTATCCTTATCATCAAGGGCAGCCAGCTGATAGCGACAAAGCCAAAGTCGCCGAAGTGATACAGATGTTTGAGCTAGAAACCTTGGCGGAGAGATTTTTGTCGGATTTGTCAGGGGGTCAGCGCCAAAGGGTGTTGATTGCCATGATTGTTTGCCAAGACACGCCATATTTACTGCTTGATGAACCGCTGAACAATCTGGATATGTATTATGCGGGGCGACTGATGCGTCAGTTGCGCAGTTTGGCGCATGACAAACAAAAAACCATCGTCATTGTGCTACACGACATCAACCAAGCATCACAATTTGCCGACACGGTGGTGATGTTAAAATCAGGTCAAGTGGTGGACATGGGGCAGCCGTGCGATGTCTTGACCAAAGATGCCATGAAAAAGCTGTACGATGTTGATGTTACGGTGCTCACCCATCAGGGGCGACCGATTATTATTGATACACTGTGACAAACAAATCTTAGCAGGACAAGGATTGGTGCTTGTCCTTTGCATCAACCATCAGTACGTCTTTAGGTTGCAGTTAAGCTGTGCATTATAATTAACGCAGCATCAGTGGGGCTATGTTGTTTGATTTCAACACTCTGTCTTGTTAATTTGCCTTGTTAATTTACCTTGTTGTGTCGCTGGCGCTATCTTTGGCTTGTTGCTTTGTCTTGTTTTAAGCTTAACAGTTTTTAAATGAGCTTTTGCTGTTTGCGCTACTTTGCAACAGGGTTTGGCATTTTTGAGCGTGGGTTAAGCTTGTTGTTATTGTTTTTTGGGCGGTACAGGCGCAAACCATCCCACCACCAACAATAACAATCCCACCCCAATAAAGGACACAATGCGCGCCACACCACCACTGTTGCCAAGCTCCACCAAGAATAATTTTGCGACAACAATGCCCATAAGTGCTGCTCCAACTAGCCATAAGCTGCGCTGCACACTGCGTGCGCCCCAAACCATCAGTCCAATGCCAGCAACCGCCCATGTCAAGGATAAGGAGGCTTGTAAACCAAAGTCTGCCAAAAGCGCTGATAGTTGCCAAGGTGTCCCTGCATAAAAATACCATGTTCTAACCACCAAGGCGCTTAGCGCAAACAAACCCAAGCCACCTGCTAGAATGAGGGCTAAGTCGCGATGAGGTAGGGGGTGGGTGTTTTTGGGGTGTAGCGTCATAAATAGTAGAAATGCAAGGACGAGATGCAGCACATCAAGAACATTGACAAAGGGCAAACGCCATCCTAATACGATGGGGGTTATTGTGCCGACATATCCCACCCAAAGGGTTGCAGTGGCAAAACAAAACCACACACCCCAGTGGCGATAAGCGAGGCTGTAGCGCTGTGACCAAGGCATAGGGCTGATGGCAATTGCCCACGCACCAAGCGCGACCGCACCCCAAAGGCGAGCGCTGTCTAGAGCGTTATAGCCAATCAGGGTACTGCCTGTGATGACCGCGAGTGCCAAATGTACAAAGTGTACCAAATTAATATGCGTATCACGAGCAAAGCGCTGCACCCCAACAATGGCTGTCGTCAGAGCAAGACAAGCAATTGCCATCAGTGTGATTTGTATGCCTGATGAGTGATACCATGTATATAATTGAGTGTTGTATATGAGTAGTGCAGACAAGATTGGCAGGGCAAGCAAAGAAAATCTTGCCAGTGCCACCCAGTGTTTGTTGGTGCGCTTGACAAGCAGTACCGCCCCATAAAAGACCAAAAAGCTTGACCATACCGCCCAAGTGGTATGAGTCATCTCTACATTATCAAACCAGTGATTATAGACATCATAAAACCCAATCACTAAGCTTGCTAAGCTAAATAGTAGCACCAACACGCCAGCGCCAACAGAAGCTGAGTTGGTCAAAGAGGGGGTGTTGTGACGAGCAAGCTGCCATGGCGCTAAGTGCAAGCCATAGGCGAGTACCAAAAGCCCAAGTCCGCCCAATAACATCAGTAAAGTATTTAGCTCATAAGCAGCATCTTCAACATTGGCTGCGATGATGAGCCACCAAAAAGCCAATAGGGGCGCAAACGCAATTGCCACAGGTTCGCGATCACGATATTGCCACACGCCTAGGGCAATCACCATAAGTAACATACTCCATGCCACCATAGGCAGATCTTGGAATACTAAGGTGGGTAGGGAGGCGATATGCCACAAGGTGGGTACCAAAGCGGCACTTTGACTATAGCACTCCCAAGATGCCGAGGCTTTTCGCCCTTGCCAATAGCGCCACAAAACATAAATGACAGTGCCAGCCAGTGCCATCCATAGGGTGCCATACACATCCCCCAAAAATAGAATGTCCCAGAATTGATAGCTATCAAACCAATACAAAGACAAGGGCAAAAAGCCAAACATTGCCATCATACGCATCTGTGGTAGACGTTGCTTAAGACCGTAGCCATACACCAATGCTGTCTGTAGCGCAAGCAATCCTGTTGCCAGTTTGTCATCCAGTCCCAAGCCAATCCCTAGGGCGATAAAACCAAGTGACAATAGCACAAATGCATCCGCCAAAGGCGCAAGGGCGGTGGTGCGCTTTGTATAAGCTTTGGTGAGCAGAGTAAACCCTGTATATCCTATCGCAAAGCCAAAAGCAAGCCACATGGAGGCATGATTTAGCATAACGCCATCTATGGCATGATACAAAAATACAAAGCCCATCAAAGCACTGCCAAACAACACACCTGTATCTACCACACCAACTTGTGTGCCAAAGCGCAGATAGTGACGCAAAATGCTAGATAAGTTTGCGGTATTGGCAAGTGTGGGCAGAGGAGCGTGTGTACGCAGGCGCGATTTGGCATAAAAAACAACCATAAATGCGTACAGTGCCACATGATAGACACCAAATAATAAGCTGACAGTGCGTGCCTCAGCAAGCTTTTCTGTGTTTGCGCTTATCTGCCAAGCAAAGGTAAGTATAAAGGTGCCTAATAATGAGATGGCATTTAGGCTGCGCCACGCTTTGCGTTCAGCGATGATGGCAATGCCTGTATTTAAAATGGCAAGATAACCAAAAAGCAACACATAATTGCCACTACCATCTGATGTTAAGATGGGTGCTGCCAAGCCGCCAATCAGGGCAATTTGTGCCAAAATGCGCGCATCTTGACGAATGGCAAGTATAATTTTGGCAACCACTACCAAGACCATGATGCCAAAGGCGGTGGGTGCCAAAATCAGCTGGGGCAACTTGAGCGCAGCTAGAGTGGTCAAATACATCACCGCCAAACCAAACCCTTGCAATATCAGCCCGTATTCTCGGCGTTTTTTGGTCAGATAAAATCCCACCCCCGTTGCAATCAGCCCTGACAACGCCACTGCCAAATAGCGCAACCATAAAGGTGTGTCAATATAATCACTGGCAAAACGCAACAAAAATGCCAGTCCCAAAAATAAAACGCCCACCCCAACTTTTAACAAGGGATTGCCTGTAGTAAACCATGCAATCAGGTTGTGTATGAGAGTGGGGGATTTGAGAGATGGTTGGTGTTGTAAATCAGGGCTTGCCAAAGCGCGCTTGGGGAATGTTACCACAGACTTAGAAGGCGTGGGCTTGGCTTCTGGTTTGGAGGACTGATTGGCTGCCACTGTGGGTGATGCAACAGGTGGATCAGCAGGCACCTGTTGTGTGATAGAGTGGTTGGTTGGATTGGGTAGAGTGATGGGTGTGGTGGTGATTGTAGTGGGCGTGTGGACACTATCAGTTGGTGGGGCGGGGTGGGCATTCAAAGGAGGTGTTTGCCAAGTTGTGCCATCATCAGGCTTGGGCGCTGGTTGTGATTTGGATTCTGCTAGGCTGTTTTGGGATGCTTGAAAGTGCTGTTGCAATTGATGGAAGTGGATGTACAGCTCATCTATCATGAGGCGATGCTTTGATAGTGTGTTTTTTAGATTAAAAACCATAACAGCCAAGCTGATGACAGCAATAGATAGAATAATCACCAACACAATCATAATGCGCTCACACTAATTCACTTAATTGGATTATACGCTGTTTTGAGTTGCTTGAAAAGATATGGTTATTTACCAAGCATAGTGCGCGCCAAGCAGAATATCACCGCGTTTGGCATGATTGGTGTTTAGGGTGTCTGTTAGCCATTTGACAGATAAATTGGGTGTGGTCATCAGCACCCCTACTGACTGTGTTTGTGGCTCAACTAATAAGGTGGTATTAACAGGAGTATTACCAAGCGTATAAGTTGTACCAACGCCCAGTTGGTGTAGATGAGTGTAAGTGTTGAATTGGCTGGTCAGTGTGGCATGGTAGCGCGGAGTAACTTGGTGGTGCAAGTGGCTTTCAATCCGCCAAGGCAGACGCTGAGTGAGGGTGGCGGTATCATCAAGTTGCCCTTGGACGTTATAAACATAACGACTGTCTTGGGCATAGTCTAGATGATAGTTGGTATTTGGAACATTTTGCCAATATAAATGCCCAATCACATCCAAGCCCTGTACTGTGAGGGTGGTTTTTGGGCTAAGCTGTCCTGCAAGCTTGATGTCTAGTCCATAGCCATATCCCTCGGGCGCATTGGGATTCCAGCCCATATGTTGTTCTTTGAGGGCGGGTGTGTCATAGTAATAATTGACATCGGCGTTGGCAGTCCAAATGGCTTGATGACGTCTTGGGGTGTTGGTATTGCTGCTGGTTGTTAGCTCACCTGTGATGCTTCCTTCTATGAGGCGCGCCCCCTTATATAGATGTAAGCGAGGGGTGAGCGTCCAATTGGGATGGGGAGTGAGCTTGGCAAAAATATTTGCGCCATAACGATGGGTGTGGCTAGCATGAATAGACAGGGTGTGATGTTGATTGGGAGCGGGATTGACATCGTTTTTGTAGTGCCAAAATACTTGACTGGCACCATGATTAAACTCAAACCCATAATCATAGCGAGTGGATAATCCATACCCCAAAAAAGAGTCTGCTATTTGATAGTCTAAGCTTGTGCGTCCTTGTACAAAAGCATAGTCGCCTGCATCAAGAGGGGCGTGAGCATCATTGATAAGCTCGTGAATGGGCATAGCGGGGCTGTGAGCGCTGGCGTGCACATCCCAGCTTAGATGATAAGGGGCTGCTGCCCATGAACTACTCACACCGAGGGCGCTTAGAGCATACCACCCTAAGCGCCAACCATTAAAGGCGTGAAAAAAGCGCGACATTGACTTATAGGTAAATAAAGGTGTTGTCAGTAAATTTAGCATACCAACGACTGCCATCATAATACAAGTCGCCATAGTCCACACCATTGACTGTAATGTCACTTACTTTGCCTGTGTTGTTTGTTTTGGTGTCACCTTGCGCATCTAGTTGTAGGCTAGTTTTGGCAGTGCCTTGACTGATGGTAAAGGTGGTGCCAGTGTGGTCATTGGCAGTATTAAAAGTGGCATTACCTGTGATGCTAAGCGCTTTATTATTGATGACGGCTGACGCATTTTTTAGGCTAACAAGCTTATTGGCGGCGCGCTCTAATTGGGCTTGTAAGTTGATAGGAATGGTTGTACCTGTCGCTTTGGTAACAGTTCCTTGAAGTGATAAGGTGGCATTTACTGGAATGGTTTGGGTTTCTTTAATCTCATAATTATCCAACAAAACAAGGCTGTTTTTGACAGCGGCTTGGCTAGCGGTTGCATTTAGAGTGATGTTAAGATTGGTGGTAGGATTGCTGCGCACAAGCTTGCCAACCAGTTTGAGCTGATAGGGAATGAAATCGCTGACATATTGTTGCGTGGTAGTCACTTGAGTAATATCACGATAGATACCCACCAAGGAGGTTTCTAGGGTATTTAGTGCAATGGTGCTGGCATTGGTCACCAAAGAGACGTTATTAAAGCGTAAGGTTGCTTTTTCTAATTTAACCCCTTGCTCAAGATAACTGGCATCAAAATCAAATTCATCATTGAGTACGACTGTTTTATTAAACTCGCCCACAGCACTGCCTGAATCTTTGGCGGTCAGAGTGAGCTTGTCATTGCCCGAACCAATTTCTAGTTTTTCAATACTAAAGCTGATAGGAACATTTTTGGCAGCTTGATTATTTGTTAAGCCATCAACATAGTTGGTATAAACAACAGGAGCGGTATCTGTAGAGATGATTTTAAAGACAGGGCTGTTGGTGGCGTTATCCCAGTTAACAAATTGTCTGGTTGAATGAATCAGCGTGGCACTGCCATTGGCAGTCAGTTTGCCTGTGCTGTCTAGATGTAAGCTAAGTGTGCCTGTGTTTGCCAAAGTGATGGTACGATAATCCCAACTGTTTTGAGCTTCGTCATCTAGCACGGCTTTTAGTTCTGCCAAGCTAAGGCGTGTTTTGTTGTTTTCTGACATATAAGCATAAGCAGCTTGCATAATATCAATGCTATCAGATAGGCGCTGGCGTTGAGTGTTGGTGATGATGTCGCTAGCATCTTCATAGACGGTTTGTACAGCTTCCATATCTACAATAAATTGTTTGGCAGTATTGATAAGCTCTTTGGCTTGTGCCAATCCATTGGTAGCAGGTGTGGTTGGCTGCGTGGAGGTGTTTGAGCCTGATGATGTATTATTGCTATTGTTATTATTGGTGGCATTACTATTATTAGTATTGCTATTAGTATTGCTGTTGTCGCCACCGCCACCGCCGCACGCGCTTAGTGCCAGCATCATTGCAATGGTTAAAGTAAGTTTTTTTAAAGAGGGGGTTGACATGACTTGATCTCCTTATTTTGTTTTGGATTCATTGACGATGAATTGTAAACAGCTTAACTATTATAACACTTTATTTGTTGCTATGTAAATTTTTGGTTAAGATTTATTGTTTTTATAATAAGATGCCCTTGAGTCATCAAGCCAATCGCAACACCTTTTGATAATAAATCTCATAAGGTGTTCGCCAATTTAAACATTTTCTAGGTCGCAGATTGAGCCCAGCAACCTTTGTGTGTATGTATTGATTATCCCACTGTCCAATATCTTGCTGCTTTGGAAAATATTCCCGAAGTAACCCATTAGTATTTTTATCACTTCCTCTTTGCCAAGGTTGACTTGGTAATGGTAGATTTGGCTCTGTCTAACTGTCTAGTAATCATGCCAATAGATTTACCCAAAGACAACAAAACCATTATCTTTTCGCATTCATCCATTAAGACGTCCATAAGAAGTGTTCATACGCTTTAATGCTTTGTTTTGTGTGGTAGCTTAATAATACATTAAATTGATGAACACTTTTTTATTTGGTGTTGCGGTTAGATTGTGAATTCAAGGGTGAATAAAGCAAGTCCACCATGATTTCATCTTCCAAAGTCAAATCGTGACAAATTGAATAGTATAGATGTTCTATCTCATCACAAGAAAAATACATAGATTCCATCAATTCCTCCATGTCAGCTATGCTAAAAGTACCATAGCAGAAGCAAAGTTTTTTGGACGGTATGGATCTGATGCTTTTGGATTGATCGACGATCATCTGAATGCGATGATTGCCCTTACCGACAAATCTTTGATAATAAAATACACCCCCCTACCAGTGCTGCATAAGGACTACTAGGCACGCCATGCGCCACCGCCGCACAAAACCGTTTGGCTTTATAATAGTGACTAATCAGTACCGCATCTTGTTGGTGTGCCACACCGCCACGCCAAGTCACGGCTTGGATTTGATAGATCATCTTAGCTCCAAAAGCTCATGTTTATAATGGCTATTGTAACTCACTCATACGTCAATTTATGTCGTGCTGATTGGCTGATTGAGTAGGTCAATCATTGCTTCACCATGTTCTATGATGCTGCCTTCATTCCAATTTTTCTCATCATACTTAAACATCTCTCTTTGTTTTAAGCTTAATGACGGGTAGCGCTCAACATCATAGCCAGCCTTTTTCTCAGATGGCATTTTATTACTCAAAGATGAATTTTGGCTGTGGGTGATTAAGCACAGGTTGCCAAAATGATCAACGTTATCAGGGGCTTTGCCATTTGGCGGGTTTTGTGGATAGTAATGCTCCACCGAATTTCTAGCTGTAAACTTAAATTTAACCGACTTATCTTTACGCCACAAAATATAATCCAAGCGGTTAAAGATAAAATTTGCCACCGCCGTACCTTGATGTAAAAAATCGTGATTTTGAATCTTTTCTAATTCAGGGTCTTTTTCAGGGTCTTTATAAATGATGTCAAAATATTCATCACCATGACCATCATTATAAAACCGATTAAAATAAAACTGATCGCACAGCTTTTCCAAGAAGTTGATATGCCTATCGGCAGACAGTCTTGGCGCACAGCCCGTTTCTTTATGGTTTTTAAGCTTTTTTTGACATTCGTCATTGAGCCATTTGAGATAACCAAACAGCCAGTATTTATAGTTTTTGGCAGGGAATGAATAATGGAACATGGTTTGTAGCATTTTAATTTGCTTATCCTCCGCTTCACCAAAGACATTGGCATAATTGTTTGAGTTATTATTATCGGACTTTTTAAATTGATAGATATACCAATCATCTCTGCTATCAAGCCCATCATATTTAATCACATGACGATCAAACAGCACTCGCACATTCAATAAATACACGGCAAACGCTTTAATCTCATCTTTTGCAGTATCGTCAAACAAACCCGACCGCTCAAACTGCTCAATCAGATTGCCATCATCCAAGCGATGAATGTCATCATCCAAGCGATGAATGTCATCTTTGATGTCATCCTTGTCTTTTAAAAATAAATACAACACCTGCGCCAAAAAGTTCGGAAAATCAATGATGGAAGTAAAGCGCTCTGGTTTATCCGCCGACTCCTTAGTGCTGACGATATTGCTGGATGAATCCAAAATGTCCGACAAGGTTTTGGGTGTATTATCGTCTGTTTTGGGCTTTTGAGTTTTTTCAAAATTTTTTCTAATATTATCAAAATTCTCATACAACCAAAAATATTCGCCTTTATATTCAAATAATGCTCGCCGTTCATCACTAGAAAATGACGACACCGCATAACGGCTCATGTCCAAACACGCATTCCAAATGACAGAAAATACCGCCTGATCATCTTTATCATCAGATAATTTGCTCATCAATTTGGCTTTGATGACTTCGTGGTGCTCTAGCTGTTCGCCACGATTATTCATACGCTCAAAATATTGATTTAAATCCGTATTTTCTGTCATTTGGAATGCGTGTTTGGACATGAGCCGTTATGCGGTGTCGTCATTTTCTAGTGATGAACGGCGAGCATTATTTGAATATAAAGG
>JBHBMT010000112.1:0-4167 GCA_041773075.1 Moraxella sp. | reverse complement strand
GTCCCTGCAAAAATCACATCGCTCATCGCTCCACCGCGCAGCTGTTTGGCGCTACTTTCGCCTAGCACCCAGCGCATGGCATCAATGACATTAGATTTGCCACAACCGTTTGGACCAACAATGGCGGTGATGTCATGTTTAAAACTAAATGTGGTGGGATTGGCAAAGGATTTAAAGCCTGCCAATTTTAAAGATTTTAGACGCATGGAACTTTGGTTGTTAAGTTAACAAAAGCGCCTATTTTACCAAACTTACACGCTCAAACAAACCAAAAAACACCCAAGCGTCTGCTTAGGTGTTTTGGTGGAGAAACAAAGTTGGTTGCCAAAGTTTTTTTAGTAAGTAAAATTCACTCCAACGCGGAACTCGCGTCCAACACCAGGATAAGTGGTGGTGGCAGCACGCTGTGAATGTGGGTAATAAAATTCATCCGCCACATTATTTACTGAGAAGTTTACATTCATTTTATCAGTACCATAAGGTTTCCAGTTGGCAAATACATCGGTGACGCTATAGCCTGGGCGAGAGCTGATGGCTGCTCCTGCCACCACTGCTTCTTCTGAATCTTCAACGGTGCGATTGCTAACGCCGATTTCTAAATTTGGATTAGCAAAGCGGTATGCCAAAGACGCTGTCCAAGTACGACCTACTGGTACGGCAAATTCTGGATTGACAGTGGTTGCGTTTGAGCTTAGGAAGTATTCTGGGTTACTTTGGGCAACCCCAACACGAGCTGTCAACCCTTTGTAGCGATAAGATGCACCCACTTCATAGCCATGGTTTTTGGAATAACCATCGTTGACCGCTTCTCTGGTGCTGGTTGTTGAGCCATGTCTGTCTTGTGGATTGACAATCACATCATCTACTTTTTGCCAAAAATACGTACCATCAAAACCAACGTTACCATTGCTGTAGTTAAAGCCGATTTCGGTATTGCGTGCCTGCTCTGCCTTGATATTAGGACTAACAGAAACACGGCGGATACCTACCATCAAGGCATCATATAAGCATGGGCTACGAGTAGCATAGTTGTGTTTGGCACTAAACCTTAAGTTTGGATTATCTTGATAAATCACCCCAAAGCTTGGATTAAGATTCCCCCCTGTTGCATTCACGCCATCGTTGGCGGTAATATCAAAATGGTCATAACGTACACCTCCTGTGATGGTAAAATCACCCACATCACTAATCGCCTCTACATACACA
Organism: Moraxella sp.; assembly: GCA_041773075.1. Taxonomy (GTDB): domain Bacteria; phylum Pseudomonadota; class Gammaproteobacteria; order Pseudomonadales; family Moraxellaceae; genus Moraxella. Next base: position 2,961 of record JBHBMT010000112.1, on the reverse strand, counting down.
CCTGCGTCTGATTTTTCTGGTGTATGAGTCATGACAGATGCGTTGATATTGCCAGGGGTAATTTCTTGATGGCGATAATTCACACCATATTTTACAAGTGTGCTATCGCCCACAGGTACATCTAAATTTAGGTTAGCGCCTTTGGTTTCAATTTCTGTGTTGGTTTCCACTGGATTGGGGTAAGCAGAAGCGTTACCATAACCACAATAGCCACAGCCACGATCATCCGCTGAATAACGCTCATTTTTCATCAGATAGGCGTTAGCGGTTAATTTTTCTACAAAGCCAAGATCTTCTGCCGTCCATTCAAGATTGGTATTGCTTAGTGAAGTTTCACGATAAGCAGGTGCTTGGCGAGCCAAGCTTAAACGAGGTTGTACGCTGGCATCAAAGGCGGAAAACTCTTCACGCACTGTACGCACACCAGCTTGTTCATCTTTAAGATGACTTAATACAAAACGGTGTTTACCAAAATTTGCCCCCAATTTTGCCAAATAACTGGTTGTTTCAAGTGCGCTATATGGCACATAATCGCTACCATCAATGCCATTTGTATATCCACTACCCGCCTTGAAATTCTCTTCATCTTTGACATTATAAGATAGCAAAGCATCAAAGCTGCCTGCGCGACCAAAGACCGTTGCACCATAGTTATGACTGTCATTGCTTGAGTAGCCTAAGTTAAGTTTGGCACCATAATCTTTGTCACTATTTTTTAATAAATCTTGTGCATCTACAGTTTTGGCAACAATGGCACCATTGGTTGCGCCAATGCCTGCACTGGCAGAGCCTGCACCTTTTTGTACGCTGACAATTTTAACCAATGAAGGATCCAAAATAAAACGACCTTGATGATATAAAATTTGGCTATCTGAATAAGCATTATCCACTTTGATATCTACTGAGTTTTGACCCATACCGCGAATGGTCAAAAATTGCGATGCCCCTGTGCCACCACCAATGTCAATCGCTGGCTCTTCTTGTAATAAGCCACGCAAGCTGGTCGCGGTAGATTCATCTTTTTCTTGAAGGGTGACCACATTGGTCTGCACTTTAGTACCTTGGCGGTCAGCCGTCACCTCTAATGTACCCAAATCCACTGTAGGCTCTGTTTCGGCATTTGCCATAGCAGTCTGCGCCACAAGCAAGCTTGCCACTGCCAAACTTAGTCGGAGATAGTGTCGTATTTTCATAGCATTATCCTAAATTGTCACAAAAATCCAAAAGACATCACCCTTAACTTACATGGGCGACACGTCTGTAACATAAGCGCAATCATTATAACAAGATAAAAATAAGAATGCAAATGATATTTACTATCATTTATACTATTGACCTCAAAAAATAGCCCAAATGGGCTATTTGAAAACCTGTTTATTGCCTTCCCCAAATCCGCTTGTACTTATCCATCAGCTCATCGGCGGTTTCGACTCGCTGCGGGTCTTTGATGATGCAATCAATCGGGCAGACCTTATCACAGGTTGGCTCATCATAAAAGCCCACGCACTCGGTGCAAAGATCAGGGTTAATCACATAAGTTTTTTGACCTTTTTGGTCGTAGCTGATGGCATCATTGGGGCATTCTGGCTCGCAGATGTCGCAGTTGATACAGTCGGGGGTGATTTTTAGTGCCATGGGTATTGACTAGAAAGTAAAGCTTATATTATATCAAACTAATTTGCTCACGGATTTTTTGTTTCATGATTATTTTAGCATCCTCATTAATGGCAAGAAATCGTCTTTTGGCTAATGTTAGAAATTCAGTTTCTTGCTCAATACCAACAAATTTTCTATCCAATAAATGAGCGGCGATACCTGTTGTTGCCGACCCTGCAAAAGGATCTAGAATTAAATCATCTTTTTGTGTTGATGCCAAAATAATTCTCGATAACAAGCCTAGTGGTTTTTGGGTGGGGTGCTTGCCTTGTTGTTTTTCCCATGATTGAACAGCAGGCAATCGCCATACATCTTTCATTTGCTTATCAGAATTTAATCTTTTCATCAGTTGATAATCAAAATAATGGGGAATTTTAGGGTATTTTCTTGCCCAAATAATCCATTCGGTAGAATATGTAAAATAGCGACAAGAAAAATTTGGTGGTGGATTGGGCTTTTCCCATGTAATCATATTTAATATTTTAAAGCCCAATTGCTCAAGCGTTTTGCCTAAAGTAAAAATATTATGATGTGTCCCACTGATCCAAATAGTGCCATTATCCGCTAGCACTTCGCGCACCATCAATAGCCAATTATAAGTAAACTTATCAATATCATCAACAGATAATGAACTATCCCAATCACCTTTATTTACAGATTGAATAATTCCATTTTTGACCGTTAAACCATTATTGGATAAAAAATAAGGTGGATCGGCAAAAATCATATTAACAGATCCACGGGTTAGGCTTGGCAAAATATACAGGCAATCACCCTGATACAGTAAAAAATTTTGATCAGGTGACTGAAAATATAGCATAATTTAAGGCTCTATCATATCCGCAATAAAGTGTAAAAATCCAGACAATTTGTAATGCCCTTCAAGCAATCCAAAACGCTCACAGCCATCAGGAATAAACAATTCTTTATCCTGTAGCATAGGATGTTGGCTCACTTGACGCAAATGCTCTGTTAGATCGCTTAGGAACAAGAAATTCTCATCATATATAAAAAAGTCTTGCAAATCTGTTGTTTGTTGGACAGAGGATTTTACCACCGAATTTGCTTGCTTGACAATTAAATCCTTACCCATCTCTTAATTCTCCAAAATAACACTTATTGTGTGTGTTAAATATTACACAAAAATGGAAAATAAGTCAAATGAAACAATTAATTTTAATCCAGTTTGGTCAACGCATTCGCCATCTGCGCAAAGAACGTGGCTTAACCCAAGAACAGTTGGCAGAAATAACAGGGCTACATCATAACTACATTGGTATGGTGGAGCGTGGCGAGCGCAACCCC
>JBHBMT010000111.1:0-39164 GCA_041773075.1 Moraxella sp. | reverse complement strand
CGATGGGTAGCCGCTCTTTTTTTAAAAGCGATTGGGTCGCCAAACTCACCCATGCTGGCATAGAAGTTCATCAAAGTCTGCCTGTGGGCGTTGTTCACACATTTTTGACACGAGTGGACTTGCGCAATCATCGCAAATTACTGATTATTGACAAAGAGATTGGCTATACAGGCAGCTTTAATTTGGTGGATCCTGACTACTTCAAGCAAGATGCAGGAGTGGGTGCTTGGGTAGATGTGATGATGCGCTGCACAGGTACTATTGTGCTTGAGATGATGGCAGTATTTTATGCAGATGTGGCAGTAGAAGCCGACCAAAATCTACTAACCATCAAACAACGTCTTACCACCCTTGCCACCGCCGAACATGAAGATTTGCCTTTGTTAATCAAAAAAAGCAGACACGCTGGCACCATCACCGCCCAAGTCATTCCATCTGCCCCCACCCAAAGCGAGCACGTCATTTACCGCACCATTATTCATGCTTTGTATAGTGCCAAAGAACGCATTACCATCACCACGCCTTATTTTGTGCCTGATGAGCCGCTATTACTTGCCCTGACGAGCGCTGCCAAACGAGGGGTTGCTGTGACCTTGATTGTCCCTGCAAAGGTGGATTCTATCTTGGTGCGCTATACCTCTTATGCCTACTTTCCTTTGCTTTTAAAATCAGGTATTAAAATTGCTCAATTTTATGATGGGCTACTCCATACCAAAACTTTGGTTGTTGATGATGGCTTTTGTCTTTTTGGCACCGTGAATATGGATTTGCGCAGCTTTTTTTTAAACCTAGAAATTAGCCTTGCCATCTATGATGCTGCTGTGGTGGCTGATATTCTTACACTACAAAATGACTATTTGGCGCGCAGTCATTATGTCAGTATCAAAACATGGCAAGAGCGCTCACGTTGGTGGGGGTTGGTGGAAAATATTGCACGGCTATTTAGTCCACTATTATAACTATTGTTCAAAATGTTATATTATAACCTATTGATTTTTAATCAAATTGTCATATCAAATCTTTTTTATTTGTGCTATAGTAGTGATTAAGCCAACAGATGTTTTGCACTGGGTTGGCAGGCATGTTTATTCATATTAAAGCAAGCATTGGATGGCTTGTCTATTAACAATAAGAGCAAACCAACACTAAGCTTTATTCTGTGAACGCACCAAAACTCTTAGCATTTTCACCCATTAATAAGGAAATCACGATGAGTGCCACCATGAAAGCCATGACCTACTACGGCAAAGACGACATTCGTTTTGAAGAGCGTCCCGTTCCTACCATCATTGAACCCACCGATGCCATCATTCGCATGACCAAGACCACCATTTGCGGTACTGACCTTGGCATTTGGAAAGGCAAAAACCCCGAAATTGAAGCCACGGCTCGCAGCAAAACTGGCGAGTGGACAGGGCGTATCCTAGGACACGAAGGCATTGGCATTGTAGAAGAAGTCGGCTCTGCGGTCAGCAACTTCAAAAAAGGTGATAAAGTCATCATCTCGTGCATTTCACGCTGTGGCTCTTGTGAAAACTGCCAAAAACAGCTTTATTCACACTGTCGCCAAAATGGGGGCTGGATCATGGGTTATATGATTGACGGCACGCAAGCAGAATATGTGCGCACACCCTTTGCGGACAACTCTTTGTACCATTTGCCCGATAGCCTAAACACCGATGTGGCGGTATTTTTGTCAGACGCACTACCAACAGGGCACGAAATCGGCGTGCAGTATGGCGATGTCAAACCTGGGGACACCGTGGCGATTGTTGGTGCAGGTCCTGTGGGCATGGGCTGCTTATTGACAGGTCAGCTGTATTCACCAGCGACCATCATCGTCATTGACACCGATGACAACCGCCTTGCCATGGCAAAAGAAATGGGCGCTACCCACACCATCAATCCCGCCAAAGAAGACGCAGTCGCCAAAGTGCTTGAAATCACTGATGGTCGTGGTGTGGACTGTGCGATGGAAGCGGTCGGCATTCCTGCCACTTGGGACATTTGCCAAAAAGTCGTCAAAGAAGGCGGACACCTTGCCAATGTGGGTGTACATGGCACATCGGTCAATTTTGAAATTGAAAAATTGTGGATCAAAAACCTAACCATCACCACAGGTCTGGTCAATGCCAACACCACAGGTATGCTACTCAAAGCCTGCGAGTGTAGCAAATTGCCAATGGAAAAACTTGCCACCCATCATTTTAAATTTGATGAGATGGAAAAGGCGTACGATGTGTTCAAACACGCCGCCGAAACCAAAGCCATGAAAGTGGTGATTGAGTTCTAAGCTTAATTTTAAAAGTGTTTTATAAAAAAAAATGGGGGATTATAACAATCTCCCATTTTTATGTGACATTTAGCGCTATGTGACACTTAGCACTGCTAAGCTTGGCAAAGCGCTAAGAGCTTTTGACGATATGTTTTATCACAAATGATGGTGCCATTGTGTTTATACCAATTTGGCTTAGCTTCAATCTTTTCAATCAATCGCTCAACATTAATCATCGTATCAGCGCCTGTAGGTACAAAATCCTGATAAAATCGCGCATCAAGATTGTGGCGAAAATTTATAATATCATCTTTTGGGGTAATATTAATACCACGCCTCACAGCCTCTTGCTTAAGTTCAAAATAACGCCGTTCAATAAATGCCAATTTATCATAAAAAAACACCACATGCCCTGCATTAAGACGATATGTTGGTACAACCTTGCCCAAAACCACTTCTATGGGGTATTTTTCGCACGCCTGCTTAACAAGTGCAAATACTCTAGTAATTTCACGATATTCTGCAAATAAATGTTGGTCGGTCAAAAGCGCAACATCAACGACATTGATTCTAGTCATGTACTACACTTCACTTTCTTTATTTCTTAACGCCTTAGGCAGACTAAAAGTGACGTTTTCTTCAATGCCTGATAATTCGGTAGGTGTTGCCCCACCCCATGTTTGTAATGTGCTGAGCACCTCTTGAATCAACACTTCTGGCGCTGATGCTCCTGCAGTAACACCAACGCTTGCCACACCATCAAACCATGCTTTATTCATCTGGCTGGCATTATCAATCAAATACGCGCGCGCGCCCAAACGCTCGGCAAGCTCTCGTAAGCGATTGGAATTGGACGAGTTCGGCGAACCCACCACCAGCACCACCTGACAGGCGGATGCCAATTTTTTGACAGCATCTTGGCGATTTTGGGTGGCATAACAAATATCATCTTTTCTGGGTGCACTAATACTGGGAAATCGCTGCTTTAGTGCATCAATCACTGTTGCGGTATCATCCATAGATAAGGTTGTTTGGGTTACAAAAGCAAGATTATCCGTATCAAGGGTTAGCTTTGCCACATCCTCTGCATCTTCCACCAAATGAATGCGCCCACCAAATGTCGTATCATACCGCCCCATCGTCCCCTCTACTTCAGGATGTCCAGCATGACCAATCAAAATCGCGTCTTTGCCTTCTTTGGCAAATTTCCCCACCTCAATATGCACCTTTGTAACCAAAGGACAAGTAGCGTCAAACACTGTCAAGTCGCGGCGTGATGCCTCATCTTCCACCGCCTTTGATACACCATGTGCCGAAAAAATCACAATCGCGCCATCAGGCACTTCATCTAGCTCTTCTACAAATACCGCACCACGACTTGCCAAGTCTTCCACTACAAATTTATTATGCACCACTTCATGACGCACATAAATGGGCGGTGCAAAGCGAGTGAGCGCTTCATTGACAATGGCAATGGCTCTATCCACCCCTGCACAAAAACCACGGGGATTGGCAAGTAAAATCTGCATAATCATGTCTCTTTTATAACTCAAATAAAAACATGGTCATTTTAGCCGAAATTGCACAAAAAACCCACCCCAATTCATGTATAATTAAATGATAACTTTTGCATTAAGGACATACCATGTCAGGCACTTTATTTATTATTACCGCCGCTTCAGGCACTGGAAAAACCTCTTTGGTCAAACAGCTGCTCGCCACTACCAATGATTTGGCTGTCAGTATTTCACACACCACACGCACACCCAGAAGTGGCGAGATTAATGGGCAGCATTATCATTTTGTTAATCGCGATGACTTTTTGACACTGGTTCATCAAGGCGCTTTTTTGGAATATGCTGAAGTGTTTGACAATTTTTATGGCACCAGTCAAGCTGCTGTAGAACATTTATTAGCGCATGGCACGGATGTGATTTTGGAGATTGACTGGCAAGGTGCGCTTCAGGTCAAAAAAATCTTTCCCCAAGCGGTGATGATTTTTATTCTGCCACCCGACCGCGAAGCTTTACGTCAACGTCTATCAGGGCGCGCCCAAGACAGTCAAGAAGTGATTGAAAAACGCCTCGCAGGAGCAATCACTGAAATGCAGCAATATTTACATTTTGATTATGTCGTGATTAATGACAATTTTGAAATTGCTTTGCGTGATTTACAATCCATCATCATTAGCCATCGCCTTACCCTTGAAAAACAAAAAGAACGTCACCAAAAGCGTATCTTTGATTTACTACAAGCATCATTTGCCAAATAGCGCACAGTTTTGTATAATGATGGATTAATTTTTATTTAGCTAATCAAAGAGAGACTTATGGCACGAGTAACCATTGAAGATTGCCTAGACAATGTTGATAACCGCTTTCAGCTTATCTTAGTTGCCAGCCGCCGCGCTCGTCAGCTTGCCAAAGGCAGTGTAGAACCCACAGTTCCTGTTGAAAATGACAAGCCCACTGTACTTGCATTGCGTGAAATTGCCGCAGGTCACGTCACCGCTGCCATCTTAGATGAACCTGAAGAAGAAGTCAGAACACTGCGTGAACCTTCTTTTGAATTACAACTGATGAACAATCACGGCTTTAATACGCTATAATTGCTCCTAAAAAAACAACCATTGTGATTCAATGGTTGTTTTTTTATGCAACATCATCTGCCTCTTTGACATATTTATTATCATTTGATTTCAAAACAATCCATCATTAACTTGCCTTACTAACAACCATATCATCTTCAGCTCATCACACTGTCTTATTGTAAACTTAAAAGACTTTGACTATAAAATACAGATTTTCTCACAATAATTTTTTATCTTAAGACACATTGTTACAACTTATTGCAATCATTAAAAAAATAATTGACAAAAGGTGGCATTTAGGTTGTATTATAAGGTTCTGCTTTTATTTGTATTGCCAATGCAGTGTACTACTTGACGGATAGCCATGACTCATACTGACACTTCTTCCACCACCCACCATGCCAACACCACCTTTGCAGACAGCCAAGCGCCCAGTGGTGATGAGATTATTTTGGCACGCCTACAAGCGCTAACCCCTTCATCAGCGCTTAACTTAAATAGCCTGCCTGACTTAAGTCACCCTATGGTAGAAGAAGCACGCAATAACTTATTGCGCTCGGTGTATTATTTATCCACTGATGAGCGCTTGTTGGTCATGAGTGCGTGTGAGTTTGGTGATGTGGCGCATATGTTTGATAAGCGCAAATCTGGAGAGCCTTATATCACCCACCCCATTGCGGTCGCTGAAATCTTGGCAGGGTTTCGTCTGGACAAAGACACCTTAATTGCTGCTTTGTTACACGATACCGTAGAAGATACTGTGGTCAGTCTTGAACTGGTGCAGGCGCATTTTGGGCAGATGGTTGCAGAATTGGTGGATGGCGTCACCAAACTAAAAACATCAGCAATGAGCAAACAAGAAAGCCAAGCTGCCACTTTTCATAAAATTTTAACCGCCACATTATCCAACCCTCGAGTATTGATTATTAAATTGGCTGACCGCCTCCACAATATGTCCACACTAGATGCTGTACGTCCAGAAAAACAGCAACGCACCGCCAAAGAAACCTTAAATTTTTACATTCCCTTGGCACGCATTATGGGGCTTAATGACATTGCTGACTATATTGAGCTGTTGTGTTATCGCAATCTTAACCCCGCCATGTACACCAAATTTAGTGACAAGCTGCTGCAACACGGACTTGGCAGACAATTTCAAAAATCCACCATTCAAAGCTATCTTCAAAACACCCTACTTAAGCTCAATTTGACAGGGGTGGTTAATTTATTGGACAATCGCACCGCCATGTATCGCCAATTTTTTAGAAATCGTGGCGATATGAACCGTCTTATTCATCAGTATGAATTTGAGGTGGTGCTAGAAGATGTAGATGCTTGCGACAAGCTTGCCTTTTATTTGGTCAGCACTCATGGCATCGGCGATAACGGCATTTTTGACAACATCAGAAAACCCTTACCTGGGGGCAATCAATCCCTAACCCTCATTTATGAGGCAGACTATAATTACATCAAAGTCACCCTACTCACCAAGCGCATGCAACAAGCAGCTCGCCTAGGAATTTTGGGGCATGACAATGAAATGAGTCAATCTGTTATTCAAGCCAGCCTGCGCAATATCAAAGATTTGATTGGTGGCAGCACCGATATTGACGGCGAAGCGGTAGATACGGTCGCTATGATTGATGAATTGATGGGGTATCTGCATGAGCGCAAAATCGTCTGTTATAGCCCTCAAGGTCGGGCATATGAGCTGCCGCGTGGCGCTACCGCCTTGGATTTTGCTTATGCGGTTGGTCCTGCCATTGGCAATATTGCCACAGGTGCTGACATCAATAACAAACATGGTAAGCTTGGGCAAGTGTTGGCAGCAGGTGACACTGTCAGCATTGACATTGACCCTCATGCCGCCCCACAAGCCAACTGGCTAGGTTTTGTGGCAACCAACAAAGCTCGTGTAGAAATTCTAAAAGCACTCAAAAGCCTACCTGAACAAGACAAAGTCCGTCACGGCAAAGAAGCGCTTGACCGTGCACTCAAAACCTATGGCAAATCTTTAAGTGAATTAAGCGATGCTGATTGGGCGGATATTTTGGCATGGCGCGGTGTATCAAATGCTGATGAACTGTATTTACAAATTGTCAGCGGTACGATTGTACCTCAATTGGTTGTATCACGCCTCTTCAGTGACGTGGTAGATTCCAGCGAAGAATCCGCCATCACCAAAACCAAGCATCTGCTTGCGGGTGTCAAAGGGGTGGAAGTAGATTTTGCCCGCTGCTGCAATCCGATTTATGGCGATAACATTGTTGGACATTTATCAAAAAATGGCTTAATTGTTCATCGTCACAAATGCTTTTCTTTGGTTAATATCCGCAAAGAAAACCCCTATCAAGTGATTCAACTAAACTGGAAATCTGCCGCTGACAACAACCAAAGTGATGCTATGCGCTTTCCTGCCTTTTTGCGTATTTTTGCCTTACTCAACGAAGAGCAAATTAGCCAAGTCATCTATGAAATGAAAGCACTCAATATTGGTATTGAAGCAACCAACATCAAACATGATGACAAAAAACACGATACCAAAGCAGCAGGCACAACCACCCTACAAGTTGTGGTGCGGTCGCGTGCACATTTGGCAGAAGGGATTGATAAATTACGCCACATTCTTGGCTATCCCAACATCATGCGCCTATACCAATAAACAATAAAAACAGCAACAAAAAACACTTGCCAGTCTTGCAGGTTTGATTTATCATACCTATAGATAGGGTGTGTGATAGTTTAAACCACCTCCAAAATGGGCATGGTTTATCAAAAACACAGTCATACAAAAAACATCAACACACCCCAAAACAAAGGAGATGAGTATGTGTTGCAAAATTGATTTAAATTCATCAGCTGATGCTGCGCACTTTTTGGGCAAGCATGAACCTAAAATCCTACCCAAAACAGAAGACAACATCGCGCCTAGCTCTATCAGTTACACAGGTGCGCCTGCGATGAGTTTGTTTGATAAATTGGTTGCTTATTTTAGCACCAGACTTTCTGCATAAGCAAAACATATCAAAAGTACACACTCTTATTCGCCATACTTAATAAAGATAATTTTCATCCATCATATAAGCACCATTTTATGAGCAAAACCATTATTCACACCGATAACGCCCCTGCTGCGGTAGGCACTTACTCCCAAGCTGTCAAAGTAGGTAACACAGTTTATATTTCAGGACAACTTGGTCTTGACCCTGTCAGCATGGCACTCAAAGAAGGTTTTGAAGCCCAAGCGCGTCAAGCATTTGATAATCTAGAAGCCATTGCCAAAGCAGCAGGGGGTAGTCTTGCCGATACTGTTAAATTCAATGTTTCTTTGACTGATTTAAATGACTTTGCCACCTTAAACACCGTCTTTGAAGAGCGTCTGTCTGCACCTTTTCCTGCGCGTGCTGCGGTACAAGTTGCTGCCCTACCCAAAGGCGGCGTGGTTGAAATTGAAGCTATTTTGTATATTACCTAATTAAATTTTCTTAACTAAGTCTTTAGGTTTTTTAACTTAAAGACTTTTTTATTCGGCATTTTTGACCAAATTTGATATAATAACCTATCATTGACATCAGCACAAAACAAAGAAACTGACACACTTTTGTACAAGTGTATTAAGTATTTACAATACTGTCATTTGGGATTTGGTTGGCTTTAGAATTTGAGTATTTTTATATAAACTGTCCAACTTTTAAATATCATGATGACATATCAATACATCCTAATTATTTTTTGACCATCCTACAGAAGGCTTATGATGACTACCGCTCAATCTGCTATTATCCCCGAAAACAGTCGCGCCGCCATTGTGATTGAGGCGCTATTTATCACCAAAGACCGACAAGCACTTGCCCAAGCAGTTCATCGCACCCTAGCAGCGCTTAATGACTTGCAAGCGCGTTATCCCACTGACAATTTAGGATTATCCATTGGTTTTGGAGCGGAGGCGTGGGCGCTATTTGCAAAAGAAGGTGAAGGTGCCGACATCAAACCCTTTGTGACCCTTGGTAACGGACTTGCGCCTGCCACACAGTGCGACATTGTGTTTCATATTCAGTCATTGCGTCCTGATATCAACTTTAGTTTGGCACAGCACGCTGTTGCTGCTTTTGCTGGTTTATTAGCCATTCAAGATGAAACACATGGCTTTCGCTGGGTAGAAAACCGTGGCTTAGATGGCTTTGTTGATGGTACTGAAAATCCACACACAACAGAAGACATCACTCAAATTGGCATCATCAATGAAGGTATTGATAAAGGGGGTAGCTATCTATTAATCCAAAAATACCGCCATGATTTGGCACAATGGAATGCCCTATCCATTCATGAGCAAGAGCGCTGTGTTGGTCGCACCAAAGCCGATAATATTGAATTTAGCAAACAAGAACGCGCACCCGATTCACACCTAACACGCACCAACCTAAAAGAAAATGGCGTAGGACTAAAAATTGTCCGCCGCAGTCTGCCTTATGGTACAGTCACAGGTGAGCATGGTTTATTGTTTATTGCCTATAGTGCACGCCTATGGCATATTGAAGCCCAACTATTAAGTATGTTTGGTGAAACAGATGGTCAGGTGGATTTATTATTAAAACATCTTAGTACTGCCACGCGTGGCGCTTATTATTTTGTGCCTGCACTTGACCGCCTAAAAACTCTGTAATCATGAGCGCTTATCATGCTGCGATTTTGCAGCTTGCCCTGCCCGTCCCCATTGGTGATGTGTTTGATTATTTATGTCCCATCACCACTGCTTTACCTAATATTGGTGCGCAAGTGCAAGCCCCTTTTGGGCGCAGACAGCTCATTGGATTGGTGGTAGGTATTGCAAAGCAAAGTGATGTTGCCAACGACAAGCTTAAACCCATCACCACCATCATCAGTGACACACCTATTTTGCCTGAATTTTGGCTTAGTTTTGCCAGATGGCTGTCTGGTTATTATCATTACCCACTAGGCGAAACCATTGCGGTTATGTTGCCTACCTTGTTAAAGCAAGGCAAACAGCCTGTCACTTATCATCGTCATCTCATGTTGGCACATCATGATGGCACGTCATCTACGTTACCCAAAAATGCCACCACTCTACGTCATGCACTGGATGTCATCACAACCCTTGCCAAAGAGACGCCTGTTTGCCTAGACACTGTTTTGGCTTATGGTATCAGCAAAGCCACACTAGATAAGCTTGTGCAAAAACAGCTTATCAGCTTTTGTGATATCCCACCCAAACCACCAGCACCTGCCACCCAAAAAGACACCCCCCCTACTTTAAATAGTGAACAGCTTTGGGCAGTCAAAGCCATCAATAGCGTCATTACTGATAAGCGCTACCAAGGGTTTTTGTTAAATGGGATAACAGGCAGTGGTAAAACAGAAGTGTACCTACAAGCCATGGCGCACGCTTTGGCTGATGGTAAGCAAGTGCTGATTTTGTTGCCAGAGATTGGGCTAACCCCCCAAACCAAAGCCCGTTTTGATGAGCGTTTTTGTGCGCGTATCTTGGTGCTACATTCACATCTCAATGACTCCGAGCGATTGGCTGGATGGCAAGCGTGCAAAGATGGGCAGGCTCAAATTATCATTGCTACTCGTTCAGCATTGTTTTACCCTTTTTTAAATCTTGGCTTAATTGTGATTGATGAAGCACATGACAGCAGTTATAAACAACAAGACCATCTGCGCTATCATGCGTGTGATGTGGCATTGTACCTAGGGTTTAAACTATCCATTCCTGTGGTGCTAGGCTCTGCCACCCCAAGTCTAGAACAGCTACACCTTGTTAATACAGGTAAATTACACGCTTTGACACTTACTCAACGAGCAGGAGCAGCACTTGCCCCACGCTATCATTTGATTGATAAGCGCTTAGGCAATCACCCCTATATTACCCTAGATGGTACGCCAGCTGACAGCAGTTTTGGCGCGCGTACTGTGCATGAGATTCGCACACGTTTGGCTTATGGTGAACAGGTGCTTATTTTTTTGAATCGGCGAGGCTATGCACCGATTTTATTGTGTCAAGCCTGTGGGTGGCAAGCTGATTGCCCACGGTGTAGCAGCCATCTAACCCTACACAAATCACCCTTGAGCACCCAAAAAAGCAGCTTGATATGCCATCATTGTACTTGGCAAATGCCAGTCCCTGTCATTTGTCCTGCCTGTCATAGCACTAATCTAAGTAGCCTAGGACAAGGCACAAGCCAACTTTTTGAACAACTGCACGCTCTTTTTGCCAATCCTCAAACCAACCAACAAACCTACCCTATTTTACAGATTGACCGTGATACCACTCGCAAAAAAGGGGATTGGCAACGCATTTATGACACCATCAATACAGGTGCGCCCATGATATTGGTTGGCACACAAATGCTGTCAAAGGGGCATCATTTTGCTGATGTGACTTTGGTGGTTATCGTGGATGCTGATGTTGGATTTTTGTCGCCAAATTTTCGCTCACCTGAACATGCCGCTCAACAAATCGTACAGGTGGCAGGGCGTGCAGGGCGAGGCAATAAAGCTGGCGATGTTTTTATTCAGACCCTACAACCTGACAATCGCCTATTGGTGCAACTGGTCAAAGAAGGGTATCTGGCGCTTGCCAATACCCTGCTAGTAGAGCGTCAAAAGCTTGGACTTCCCCCTTATAGCCATGCTGTACTTATCAGCGCCCAACACAAAGACTACCTCCGCGCCAAAAACGCCATCATTGCCGCCAAAAACACACTGCCCAGCCCTCACCCCTTTGCCATATTAGCGCCTATTGACGCCCCTTTGCTCAAAAAAAATCATCAGCATCATGTACAAATGCTGATTCTCGCCAAACACCGCCCACCCCTACATCAGTTGTTGTCGTGGTGGTGGGCACACCTTCAAACTCTACCAGAAATCAAAGGGGTGCGCTTAAGTTTGGATATTGACCCTATGGGGTGGTAAACCTTGATGGTTATGGGATTAAGCAGGTTGGCAGTCTTACTCCTCTATCTGCGTCATATTCACCCCTTCTAAAGCGGCAATGTAACGCAAAAAATGCTCCGACCAACCAGAAATTTCCGCCGTCCACACCCCTTGATAATTAATGCCATGCGTATGCGCTGATACGTCAATGATGTAATTATATTCTGCAAAGGGCTTGGGCGTGCGTTTTTTGAAGTCGCAGTCTTGACTGTCCGAAAAAACAATCAAGCGTTTGGGCTTGGGTAATTGGCGCTGTCTTACATCATCTTGAATAAAATTTAGACACTGATAGGTAAAAATGCCACCGCCGCCAAGCACTTTTTCCGCTTGCAAAATTTCTTCTTGCATGGCAAAGCCTTGTTTGACGGGCAGCCACTTAGTGTCATGAGTCCACTTCCAATCATCGCCTGCGGTGGCGTACATACTGATGTGCTCACACAGTCCTGTTGCCAGTATCGCCATGGCGATAGCGCAGTCTAACCGAGTCATACGGCTGCGAGCGCTGACGGACGCTCTCATTGAGCCTGACACGTCCACCACAAACAGCGTATGCCCATCAAGTTTGGGTAAATTTGCCAAACTTTTTGCCATCATCTCGCCCAGCACATCGGCATACTTTGACGCTCCACGCTTTGGCAAACTTCGCACCGCAGCGATATAATTGATGGGCAGTAGCATTTTGGTATTAAGCTGCGTTAAGCCTTGTAAAATCAGTCCTTCTTCCACGCCTGCCTGCTGCATATTGCGTAGATTTCGTAGGTACGCCAATGCGCCCAGTTTGCGCTCTTCAATCAGTCGCTGCCAAGTTTGCCGTTTGTCCTTGCCTGACGACAGCGCCACTTCCCAAGTATCAGGCACAGGCAGTGTATCTTCTGCTAGCTGCCGAAATAGTAGCGCCTGTTCATCGGTTTTGGGCTTTGGGTGCACCATAAACATGACATCACGCAGCTTGACGACCATTTTGCGGTTATATTTGGCAAGCTGATAAGCGTCAAATTTGACAAATGCCTTTGCCAGCCCCTTTTTGACTTGTTTGGATAAAGGCTTTTTGCCGTCCGCCCAATACAGCGCCAAAAATTCCGTCATCTCATCAGGACGCAAAATCACCGATTCTAGCAAGTTTGCCACCAAGCCTTTGTGGGTATTTAGCCGCGCCATCTCACGAGCGATAAACAGCGGCACATGGCGCAATTTTTGTTCATGGCGAGCGTCATGGGCGATTTGATATACCACAGACGGCTCAACAAGGGGAATCAGCCGTGCCATCTCTTGAGCAATGGACACCCCGTCTTGATACGCCACGTCTTCCCAAAGCAAATTTGCCATCACCAAACGGCGTAGCGCCGCTTCATTGGACTGTTTGGCAGCTGGCGCACCATGACCGCCCGCCAAACGATGCGCAAAATCTTTGATACTCGCCTTTAGATTGGTTTTCATACACTGCTGGCTCTTAAAATAAACGGCAATAAAAAAGTCGGGGAACAAGCGATTAAAGTCAAGTTGCTCTACCAACTGAGCTACATTTATCAAGCGATAAATGGCAGGACTCGAACCTGCGACCCACCGCTTATCAAACGAAGTAACTTTAATCTACACCACCGACCTTTTTATCTTAACAAACCTTGCCCAAAAACACAATAAAAAAAACCACTTAACAAAGTGGCTTAATTTAAGTCGGGGAACAGGCGCAAACAGTCTTTAATTGCACAAGGCAATTTAGGAGTTGAACCTAATAAACCAGAAGTAACTGTTTACTACACCACCGATACCAATAGTCTATCAAAACGCAACTACAAACGCAACACCATCATCTAGCCATGTCTAATCACTTTTATCTAATCAATTGTATCTTAATAATAAAGTAATATATCAGCTTAGCTGATGCAGCGCTTGGGTGTATTGGCTTTGTTTAAAGAAGTTTGACAACGCCATCTGCCATCAGCGCCACGATACATTGCCAGCGTCTGCCCATTTAGGTAGCTCACAGGATAATGCGCCTTAGTGACTGTCAGTACAATCGCACACTCTGTTTTGACACCCGCCAAATGATTCACCACCTGCATGGTAGATTTTTGGCTTGTGCTTGTCAGTGGCAACCCCACAGGGCACCCTTGGCGCTGATAAATACTCTCAACACGTTGCTGCGCCTGATAAACCGTTTGATAGCTTTCATAAATCAGCGCCTGCTCTTTTTGGGTTGCAATAATAGGTACAAACTGCACAGCAATAATCCCCAAAAGCGTCCCAAATATACCAAAAGCAGTTGCCATCCCTCCCAATGATACACCTCCCTCATGCGCAAGATGTGCCTGCTGCTTTGCTTCATCTTGGGGATAAAATTCCAATGCATCTGCAATCTCACGCCGCGCCATACGATAGTAGTACGCATTTGCCCAACGCGCCACCATGCTTGCCCAAAACAGCCACACCACCCCCGCCAAAGTCAATCTAATAGGCAACTGCATCCCTTCTGCCAAATGGCGTATCACAAAAAACTCCGCCAAACTTAGCACAATGACAATATTAACTTTGATAAACGACCAGCCCGCCACACAATAGACCAAACAATCCAAAAAACGCTTGCGATACAACAGCCAGCCAAAAGTCATAAAAAATGCCGCCCAATGCCAACTAGGGCTTAGCTTGCCCGCCTTGTCCATCTTGGCAAATTGACGCATATAATACTGCTGTGAGCGCTGACCAATAAACCATTTATCCAGCTGCTGTCTTTTGGCATCTGACAATGTCGCTTGATAAAAAGGCGGCGGACTTGTTTTTTCTAAAAAAGGTAAATTTAGCATAAGCTTGGCAAAATGATTGGCGAAATAGGGTACTTTTCTTTATAATGACGCTTTTATTTTACCATTTTTCATCCCAAACACCCACTTTTTAAGCAATCATCATGAGCGACAGCACCCAACCTGACTTAAACAATATCAGTGGCGAAATCGCCAAGCTAGAACAAACACCTGTACAATACCGCCAAATCAACACCTTTATGAAGCGGCGCACACACATTAGCCAAAAAGCAGAGTCTGCTCTAACCTCTTTGGAGTTTAGGCGCTATTTGGTCAATGGCGATGGCAACCTTGGTAAATTAGGTGATGTCAGTACCATTACCAATTTACGTCAGCTATTTGCCAACACCACCAATGGCGAACACGCGCCATTGACGCTTGAGATTGGTTTTGGTATGGGGGGCAGTTTGGTTGAGATGGCAAAAAATGCACCCCACATCAATTTTGTAGGCATTGAAGTGCATGAGCCTGGGATTGGTAACTGTGTGTATTTGGCGCACACTTTAGGGCTTGACAATCTAAAAATTATCAATGGAGATGCCATTGCTTTATTAAAAAACCTCCCTGATAATCATCTTGACACCGTCCAACTATACTTTCCCGATCCTTGGCAAAAAAAACGTCATTACAAGCGCCGTTTTGTTACCCCAGAACGCATGGCATTGGTAGCAGCTACACTAAAAACAGGGGGTATTTTTCACGCTGCCACCGATTGGGAACATTACGCCCTTTGGATGCTTGATGTCTTGGATAATATATCCGTTTTTAGTAACATGGCAGGCGTAGGTCACTTTTCACCCCGTCCAGACCATCGCCCTATGACCAAATTTGAAACGCGTGGTATTGATTCAGGTCATGGCGTTTGGGATTTGCTTTATCAAAAGAGGTAACTTCTTTGACAAAATCAGCAAGATTTTTATATCCAAAGCAGTAAAAACTAAAAATGCCCCAAAGTGGGGCATTGTTTTATCGTTGGTCAGGCAGCTGTATGTTCATTTCTAGAACATCCATGTTATCCGCTTTGCGCTGGTGGATATTAATATCGTCCAGCGCCACGCCCCCAATGTATTTACTGACAACTTCGGCAATCTCTCGCTTCATCTTTTCAATACGGTCAGCAGTTAAGCGATCGCTTAGCTGTCTGCCACTTGCCACCATCACCATCAAGCGATCTGCGGCAATATCAGCGCTACTAGGCGTATCTTCTGCGCCAAATAAACGACTCCACCAAGGACTCTTTTTCATATCATCCTCCAAATAAACGCTGGAACCAGCCTTTTTTCTTGACATCAATGTCTCTATAAGGACGATCCTCTCCTAAAAATCTTGCAACAATGTCATCATAACACTTGCCTGCCAGTGAATCTTCTAAGGTAATAACTGGCACACCGCGATTTGATGCCTCTAGCACATCAGGTGATTCAGGTACGATACCAATCAAAGGCACGTGCAAAATCTCATCAGCAATACGATTGACCTGTAGCATTTCCCCATCTTCAGCACGTTGAGCAACATAGCGAGTCACAATCAAATGCTCGCGCACACTACTACCCTCTTCTGCTTTTTTGGTACGACTTTGCAAAATACCAATGATGCGATCAGAATCGCGCACAGAGGAAATTTCTGGATTAGTAACAATCAAAGCTTCGTCAGCGTGATACATTGCCATTTGTGCGCCACGCTCAATCCCTGCTGGGCTGTCACAGATAATAAAATCAAACTGCTTAGACAGCTCCGCCATCACTTCTGCCACCCCATCGTCAGTCAAAGCATCCTTATCACGAGTTTGAGAGGCAGGCAAAATAAACAGATTGTCAATTGCTTTGTCCTTAACTAATGCCTGTGACAATCTGGCAGTACCTTGAATGACATCTACAAAATCATAAACGATGCGATTTTCACATCCAAAAACCAAATCCAAATTGCGTAAGCCTACATCAAAATCAATGGCTACTGTTTTGTAGCCACGCATGGCAAGCCCTGCTGCTATTGACGCACTGGTGGTTGTTTTGCCCACACCGCCTTTTCCTGATGTCACCACAATGATTTTTGCCACAATGGCACTCCTATAAAAAAATAAAACTATTGGGACGTATTGATATCTTACACGCCTTAAGAAACTATGTTAAATATTAAGCGCTAGATATGCTTTTGGTGAAAAATAAGCCAACTCTTATCTTTTGTTGTTAATAACCTTGCCAATATGATGATATTGCCTTAAGTTTATTGCCTAAAAAAGGAGCGATTGGCTAAATTTTTCACTCAAATTAAAATGTCAACACGCCCTAGAGCGACACTGGATCGCCTATTAATATACAATGTCAAAATCTATTGCAAAACTATAATTTTAACATATTTTTAATTTATATGTAAAACCAAGCGCTTGGTTTATTGTTTCATTAGTGTAAAAATTAATTTTTTATCACTAGAGCAACTGATTTGCACTGCCTGCCCAATCATCTCATCAGGAATGTCATCTCTCAAACAATACATACCCGCCACAGAAACTAGCGTTGGATCAAAGTTTTGACAGAAAATACGAGCACTAGCATCCCCTGTTGCCCCTGCCACAAGTCGCCCCTCGCCTTTGCCATAGACATGCAGATTGCCATCTGTGACCGCTTCTGCACCGCGATTAACATGGCTAGTTAAGATTAAATCTCCGCCTAGATAATGCACCGTCTGACCTGAACGCAGCATCTGTTCATGTACCAAACTGCCCTGCTCTTTGTGTTCAGGTGGCATTTGGGCAACTTGCTCACTGTGCTCTGCTGCTACTGTGACGCTATGCTCTTCTGCTGCAATAGGCGCAACCTCTTTGATGGCTTTTGGCTGAAGTCGCTCAATGCGGTTGCCATCTGCAGGAAAGCGCACTAATTTTAAGGCATCCGCCTGCTCATTTAGCACACCATCAACCACGCCCAACACCCCAATGCCACAAGACCACAAGGTATCTATTAATGCCGATAGCTCAAAGTCCTCTGGTAATATTTCAACTGCCACATCTAACACCACAGGCACTGTGCGTTCACCTTGATGTAGCTGCTTCATGGCAGCCTCTACCTCTTTTAATGACACGCTGGTCAGCTGCAATCGGCTAAAAACCAACATTTTACCATACAGGCTTGCAATCATTTCACTCATATAAACTCTTACCTATTGTTATTTATTTACCAAAGCACCTTGCCTTTATTGGCAATCAAAAATAAGTTCGCGCCTTTTGGGCAATGGTTACTTATGGCAGTGATACCTGCTGACGATGTTTCCACTGCTGAACTTTGATTTGCGCCTCAAATGCGTTTAGTCCATCTTCCACAATATCCGCCACCAACTTATGCAGCTCTGGGCGTGTGGTATCAATTTCTGACACCCCTTTGGCAATATTCTGCATTAGCATATCAAGCCCTGATTCAGACAATAGCTGACGCGTCACCACCTTGGTAATTTCCTCGCCAATATGCTTACCAATACTTGCCACCTGCGCCTCAATCATGCCACCTGCAATCGGAATCAAGCGCAAATATTTACGCAACTCTGGCGCATTACTTAAACTATGCTCCACAGTCTGACCTATTTGAATCACCAAAACATCATTAAGATTTTCTAGTAAATTGTGTTGCAGTTTTGGCACCAGCTCATGACGCAATACCGACAAAATAACCTTTTCTAATTCAGCGCGATTTTTATCAATGGTGTTTTGGATTAGCCCATGATGCGTGGTGGATTGTGCCATTTGCGCGCGAAAATTATCTACCGCCACCAAAATCACTCTGTCTGACAATTCTTCTAGCAAAATATGCCAATAAAATAAGGCGGTTTTTATCCAGTTTTCTGGTATCACGTGCACATCCAGCTCGTGCAGACGCTTAATCAACACAACCGCTCGCAACAATCGCAGTGGACGCAACATCGGAAAACAACCAAGCACCTCATACCAGTGCACAAAAGGAAAAAAGAACCAGCGATAATAAGTTTTCTTATAAATAGCACGCACCCATCGGATAAGCAACTCTACAATCAAAAACAGTGTAAAAAATCCTGCCAATGTACTCATCACAGGGTGAATGTCTATTTTGTAATTTGCAAGCCATGTTTCAAAGGTCAGCCATGTTGCTATTTTTTCAAAAAATAAGCTCATCACAACCTTGTCAAAAAAAATCAGCAGCAAATCCACAATGATAATCACCAGCATAAGCACGTCATAAATCAGCTTAAGCTTACTAGGGGGTGTTTTTTCTTTTTTGCTATGATATAAGGGAATGACATCCTCTACTTTGATGTCTATGGTATCCAACGACTGCTCAAGATTAGATGAGGTCTTATTTATTTGTGTCATAATACTACCTATGTTATGCGTCAAACTGTGCTAACAGTGCCTCGATACGCTCATCTTTGGCTTGCCAACACTCATCCAACCATGTATAAAATTTGGCTTTTGTCGCCTCATCTTGATGATATCCACCCAATTTAAGCGCCTCAAACAGCGCCTCATCCATCTGAACCTCACGGATATCTACCGCTAGGCGTGTCAATTTGCCTGACCACAACTCTTGATAAGTTGGCACACCATCAGGATACACCAACGTCATATCCAAAATACCATCAATTTGCTCTCCCAAACTGGCAATAGAAAGCGCAAGTCCACCCGCCTTTGGTTTTAGTAGGTAACGATAAGGCGAGGCTTGCGCTTGATGTTTTTGTTTGGTGAAGCGCGTGCCCTCCAAATAGTTTAGTAGCACAAACGACTTGTCTTCCAACAACTGACAAGCGCGGCGCGCCTCTTGCAAATCCCTATTAGCAAGCTCTGGATTGTTGGCAATCTCCTCGCGACTATGGCGCTTCATCATTGGAAAATCCAACAGATAAAATGCCTGTCCAACCACAGGAATATAAATCAACTCGTGTTTGGCAAAAAAGCGTGTCAGCGGCAAAACACCTTCGCTCACATACTGAATAATACTAGTATCCACCCATGACTGATGATTGCAAATCAATAAGTATTTTTTGTCCACGCCCAATCCTTTAGGCAAGCTGATGCGCCAGTCCTTATCAACAACCAAACTATCAATCAAACGATTATTGATGCCAATCCAATTGTCAGCAATATCTACAATGGCTTTGTCAGCGGCTTTGGCGGCGCGCGTCTTATCTAATCCAAATTTTATCGCACCCATTTTAACCGCACCACAAGCGAATAAAGGAATGCTTGCCGCCAACGATTGTGCTGTAATAGCACCCCCTGCCAAAGTTAAGCTGACTTTTTGAGCAAGTGTTGGTGCTGTGTGATGGAGTTTTTGCATCCATTGATTGGCTTGGCTGGCAATATCTTCTGTTGCTTCTTCCTGATTGTGCGATGACGTCTGCTGGCTCATGAGGGACCCATAACAAAAAATAAAGCCAATTTTAACGCAAAATTGCTTTTTTTGGGATAAGTTTTTGATAATTTTGTCATCAAGATGTTAAATTAAGCAGCTGTCATCTTATTTTTATTTATGGTTGCACCAGCCAAATAAAGCCTTTTAAGCTCAAAACAAGAAACAAGAAACAAGAAACAAGAAACAAGCCAAAGAAAGATAGTACAAATAATACAAAAAGGCAGTGATGTGTTGTCTTGAAAGCCAATGACACTATCATCTACAAACCTGCATCCATAGAGCCTGTTAATGTACACGTGCTTTCAAAGATATGCTAAACCTTTGATTTACTTTTAACAAAGAACAAGTCAGCTCTTACTTTGGGCTGCCAATCTACCATGTTAGCGCATGAGCACGCTGATGATACCAATTGCCCAAAAACAAGTAATTTTCCTTGAAATTTCTGCGATTTTTCTTGAGTTTAATAATAAAGATGAAATATCAGGATGTCCCAATATCAGCGGTATACAGCTTGTTGAACACCTGACGATTTTTCTTGATTTTACTAGCAACTACAACATTTTAATAACAGCTATAAAATATCGAAACGCTCTAGTTTTCACCCAAAACCAATATATAAGAGCATAGTCATACACTCAAATAGATACATATTTTGTTACAAAACGATGAGATTAACTGGCAAATCTGCAATACAGACCCTCTTGTTTTACCAAAATTACAACACTTTCATCACACATTTGCTACAATAAAGCAAATAAGACACTGCATAATATCACCATGTCTATAGGCATCAGTCAAAATGGCTGTTTTTGAGGTCAAAAAAAAGAGAGATGAATCATGAATAAGTTATTATTAGTAAGTGCTGCAACAGCAAGCTTGGTATTGGCTGGCTGTACCACCGATCCTACCACAGGACAACAACGCGTCAATAAAACTGCCATTGGCGCCTTAGCAGGTGCTGCTGGTGGCGCTGCCATCTCAAAAGCTACAGGTGGTGAAAAAACTGGTCGTGATGCTGCCATTGGTGCCGCCTTAGGTGCAGGGGTGGGTTATTACATGGATCGCCAAGCCAAGCAATTACAACAACAAATGGCTGGTACAGGTGTCAGCGTACAACAAGACCCCAACACAGGCAATATTGATCTTGTGATGCCAGGTAATATTACCTTTGCCTTTAATGATGCTACCTTAAACCCTGCCTTTACAGGCACACTAGACAAAGTTGCACAGACTTTAATTCAATATAATGAAACTACCATTAGTCTAGCAGGACACACTGACAGCGTTGGCTCTGACAGCTATAACCTAAACCTGTCACGTCAGCGCGCCGCTTCAGTTGCCAACTATCTGATTGGTCGCGGCGTGCCTTCTAGTCGTATCAGTGTACAAGGCTATGGCAAAACCTACCCAATTGCTAGTAATGATACTGATGCAGGTCGCGCTCAAAACCGTCGTGTTGAGCTGACCATCAACGCCCCAAAAAGCGTCAGCAACTAACCATCTGGGATAAAGTGGGCTAGCATCTGTTTTTGTAGAATATTTATTACAAACCAAATGATAGCCCCTAAAAGATAGGTGTTACAGTAGGAGTGTGCTATCATCACATTCCTCTTTTTAATTCTTAATATTATGAATAGTACACCCACACTAGAAGAGCTTAGTCAATATTTAAGCGCTACTGGCATTCAATTACACTTACGAAAATCCAATGTCAAACATATTAATTTTCGCTTATCCGCTTATAAATTATCCATTTCTGCACCAAAGCAGTTGTCAAACAAGCTGATTGCACACGCCCTACATCAGCGCTTACCTTGGGCGCTCAATCACCACCAAACATTAGTCGCCAAAACACACCAAACTCAGCGCCTATGGGGCGAGCCCACACACTTTGATGATGAACGCAGCCAACTTCAATGTTATCGCCAAGAGCTACAGGCACTCATTCCCACCCTACAAGCCACATGGCAACCCATTGTAGGTCAAGTTGCTAAGGAAGTGCGCCTAAAGAAAATGCATACCCGATGGGGCACTTGCAATACCAAGGAAAAACGCATCTGGCTTTCATTGTATTTGGCAGCCTACCCTCCAAGCTGCACTCACTATGTGTTTGTGCATGAGTTATGTCATTTACACCACCCCAATCATAGCACCAACTTTTGGCAACAGGTCGCCAAAGCCATGCCTGACTATCAACGCTGGCACACACTACTTAGGCACACATGACTTAAATACATATGTTGGTCGAATATGACTTAGGCATATAAAAAGCCCAAGGCAAGGCTAGGGCGTTTCAACAAACAATAAATCAGATATCTATTTAGGATGGTTTTATTTCACCATCTATTCTCTTGTGTGACTAATCAGCGCATTCTTGACAATAAATTGTCCTTTAGGATAAATTGATGATAAAGCGCTGCACCGACATGCGCCATCACCAAGGCAATCAACATAGGGAATATCAAGTCTGTATGTAACTCATTAAAAACACCTGCCAATTCACGATTAGGTGTAACAAAAACTGGAATCTCAAACAGACCAAACATATTGATCGCCCTACCTCCATAAACCGACATCAATATGCCCGAAATAGGCATGGCAAACATACACACATACAAAGCTATGTGAGTTAAAGTTGCTACTACAGTCTGCCATTTAGGTTGCGCCAGTTTGGGAAGTGAGGGGCGTATTACCGCATTAATTAAGCGCGCTATTGTCCATAGCAAAAAACTGGCACCAATGGCTTTATGTAGCATCATGGCATTATCCAAGCTGTCTTGTACTTCCACCAAAATCCATGCGGTGACAATTAATATGGCGCCAATATGATGAAATAAGCGAGTTGCTAGGCTATATTTAATGATTGTTTGACTCATTGGTTACTTCTTTTTTGTGATATAAGGAGTGCATTATAAGCACATAATCTTACATAAACAAAAACCATCTTAGATTTTTTGTAGCATTTTGTGCATTTGATTGCAAGTTACTCATTGCCTTCTAGCTATCCAAATCCACCAAGCAGTGCGCAATCAAATCGATGTCAGGCACGATATAAAGCTCATTATCAACGTTGACTGTCTGAAAAATATAATCTAACTTACGCTCATCGCTACCACCCAACAAGTTTGGCAGTTCTGCCATCATTTGCACGCGCTGTCCTCTAGGCAACTGTGCATCTTTGACATCAGAAATCCTCACCTGACGATGCTCAAGAGTGCCTTTGGTTTGTAGCGCCAACCGATGAGCATCGGTATTACCTTCTAATATCACCAATGTATCCACAGCTTCATGGCGCAGGCTTAGATGATATACCGACACCTCCTGTGCTTGCGCTTGTGCTTGCGCATGCCATAGATATGTCCAAATATGTTCATCATAAGCTACCGTATCCAAAATTAATTCGGTTGGCACCATCCACTTGGGTTGATGACTGGCAGGAATGATGGTGACATCCAACACCCCATCTTTTACTGTCAGCAAACTTACTGCTTCAAAATTATGCTTTTTTACTGCTCTCATCTGTTCAGCCCTTTGCTAGCAATGTGTCAATGCGCGCCAACAATTCATTTTCTTGGAAAGGTTTGCCCATATAGTCGCTTACCCCCACCTCAAAAGCGCGCTCACGATGCTTCTCGCCTGTGCGTGAGGTAATCATGATAATAGGCAGATGTTTTAAACGGGCATTATGGCGAATCTGTGTTGCCACCTCAAAGCCGTCCATGCGTGGCATTTCAATGTCTAGCAACATAATATCAGGCACCATTTCTTGCAGCATTTCTATGGCATCTACACCATCTTTTGCCACCACTGTATCGTAGCCTTGACGTTCTAAGAAGCGAGAAGTGACCTTGCGCACCGTTACAGAGTCGTCCACAACCATCACCAAAGGACGTTTTTCTGTTGCTTTTGGCATTTCAATCACAGCTGCCACTCGTGCTTGAGCATTATGGATTAATGCCATTAAATCCAAAATAAACATCACCGAACCATCTGCCATAATGGTTGCCGCTGAAATACCTGCAATATGCGACAATTGACGCCCCAATGGCTTAACCACAACCTCAAGACGAGAACCAATAATCTCATCCACTTGCAGTGCCAAATTCTGCCCTGTTTGGTTTTTGACAACAATCACAGGCACATTGCCTTTGGCTGACAAGAGTTCAGCAAAGTTATGTCCCGACAACAGCTCATTTAGATAACGCAAACGATAATCCACGCCATCCATCTCAAAGGCACCTTTGGCAGATTGATAATACTCAATTAACGCCTTAGGATTAGCTTGGCTAATACGCTCAATTTGTACCAATGGGATGGCGTACTGTCTGTCTGCCACTCTCACAATCAGTGCATCAGACATTGCTACCGTCAAAGGCACACGCATGGTAAAGCGAGAGCCTTGACCGCGCACAGAGGTTACTGATACCGTGCCCCCTAGCTGGCGAATTTCTGAGCGCACCACATCCATACCCACGCCACGCCCTGAAATTTGGGTCACAGCATTTGTTGTGGTAAAGCCTGCATTAAAGATATATTGCATTACATCCAAATCGGTTAAGGTATCATCATTGACACTAATCAGACCCTGCGCAATGGCTTTTTTGCGCACCGCTTCCACATTGATGCCCGCCCCATCATCACTTAAGTGAATCAACACTTCATTGCCCTCGCGCACAACCTCAAGACGAATCTGTCCTGCACGCGGTTTACCCATGATTTCACGCTGTTCTGTTGTTTCAATACCATGGTCAATTGCGTTTCTTAGCATATGCTCTAGTGGCGATGTGATACGCTCCAAAATGGTTTTATCCATTTCATCATCTGCGTTAATCACCGTCAAATTGACCTGTTTATCCAATTCAGAGGCAACTTGTCTGACCAACCGTTGGAATCTAGGTGTTAGACGAGAGAATGGCAGCATTCTTGAATTCATCAGCCCATCTTGGATTTCGGTATGGGTTCGTGACAACTGCAAGAGTAAGTTTTCACCATCACGTGTTTTTTCAAGCAAGGTAGATTTCAAATCCAACAAATCTGATGCTGACTCTGCTAGTGATTTTGACAACTGATTCAAAGCAGAGTATTGATCCATTTCTAGCGGATCAAAGTTTTCATCAAGCAAGGATTGCTCATCAATCTGCGCCAAAATCTGCGCTTCAAGCTCCACGTCCATACGGCGCAACTGATCCGCCAATCGCTGAATGGTAATACCCATTTCTTCAATGCTAGCGCCAAGCCCCGCCATACTCATATCAATACGCGCACGGTTGATAGAAGCCTCACCTGTTAGGTTGATCATGCGCTCTATCAAAGTTGACGGAATACGAATCATCTCACTGGTAGAAACCGCCTCTTCTGCCTTGGCAAATGCTCCTTTCATAGGCGGCATACGAGTAATATCGCGTCCACCTGTGCGCTCTTTTTCGTACGCTTCATGTGTCAATGCCAACGCCAATTCATTCTCTAAAGACACTGTAGGCACAACATCTAGGCTGTCAGGATTTTTGCCAAATTGCGTCAAGGCGTCTATCAATGCGGTTGGTACAGGCGGATTGACTTGATATTTTAATAAGCGAATAGCATCAGCAATCCAGTCTTGACATGCCAATAATAAAGCAGTGACATTGCGGGTTACAGGTTGGCGACGCGCGCCCAAATCTTCATAGACCGTCTCCATCTCGTGCGCCAAGTCAGCAATGCCATTAGCGCCCACCATGCGCGCACCCCCCTTGATGGTGTGCAAATTACGCTGTAGTGATTGCAATGCGGCAACATCACTGGTATTAGCACGAAACGCTTGAAAATCCTCCATGCCGCTTTCTACCAGCTCATCTGCCTCTTCTAAGAATACCGCCAAGATATCAGCATCAGGGACATTGCCTTGCCATGACTGTTTTTGGTAACTGACAAAATCAGCTGGTGTGGCAAGCTCACCCTGTGCAACCTCTTCCACAGGTGCGGTACTGCTTTCTTCCTGCTCAAATAGTGGCAGTTTTAGATAGCCACCCTCAGGCATGCCCTCATCCAAAAACTGCTGCAATTGCGTCATGCTGCTAGGTGCATAAAAAGAGCGCTGACTTGTTTTTAGCTCGTCAATTTGTAGCACCAAAATATCTTGTACGCCACGCAACACTCTCACCCAATCTGCTGTAGGGACTAGCGTATTGGTGATTAGTTGTGCATAAATGCCATCCGCCTTATCCATCAGCGCATAGATACTATCCACCTCTGCCAATCGCGCACCCCCCTTGATGGTCTGGGTGTGTCGCTGCAACCCTTTAATGACTTCAAAATCGCTAGGATTGGCTTGCCATTTATCAAACGCCTCTGCCATCACTCCATCAATAGACTGAACTTCTGCCAAGAAAATATCAAGCAAATCAGGGTCTGTAGTAATTGACTCATACACAGGCGGCTCTGTGGGTGTTTCGCGCGCTAACAAGGTCGCTTGACTTACAAATTTGCCCGTAGCAATGTCTGCCACAATGGTATCTAGCAGCTCTGGCGAGCGACTTAAACGCAAAGACATACTACCTGCAATGGCATCAAATAGTTCAGTCAAATCCTCATGACACGCCACCAAACAGTCCACAAAGTCAGGCTCGTACAGCCATTGTGGTTGCGACTGCAATACACGGTAGCCCCCTGCCATCGCAGTTAGTAGGCGCTGAAACTTAGATGAATTTTGGGTGCGCTCTTTTAGTGTTTCAATGTCCTTTAATATCTCTAGTGCAAAGACTTCAATCTCTTCTGGCTGTAATTTGGTTGGCACTGCCAAGACGGTATCTGCATCCAATAGCATATCAATACCATCAATCAACTCACTAATGTCAAATGGCTTATCTTGAGAGATGGCTTGGTCTTCTGCCAACATATGCTCAAGCAAGTGCTTTTCTTCCACCAGCTCTTGATTCAATATTGCCAATTCATTACCCGCCAACTTAGCTTCATAGCTATCCAAATGGCTTTCAATCAGTTGTACGGATGAATTAAGTGCTGACAGATGCGTGGTTGTCATCATGTCTTCATGTTGTTGCAAGCCCTGCAAGCTTTTTTCAATTAGAGCGCTCACCTCACCAATCACCACCAAAGGTGGTAGTCCTGACGCTCCTCTTAGCGTATGAAAAGCACGCACAATATCATCGCTTACCGCCACTGCTTGCAATGATTTATGCACCGATAAGAATTGCTTAACCACTAGCAGTAATTCGCGCGCCTCTTCAATAAAGATGGCGCATAATTGTTCTTCTTCTTCATTGGCAGGAGCGGTTAAGGTGGCATTAGAAATAATTTCCCCTGCCTCATGAATCACATCTAGTGCCTCAACACTTGGGCGCATATAATCTTGTTTTTGACCCTGCCAGTCTTTTGGCAAATCAGCATCTAGCCATTGAGCGCCATGACTATGCGCAAACTGGCTAAAGACACGATAATCAAACTCGTCTGCATGTCCTTCGCTATAGGCTTGAGCGCACGCCATCCACAGAACCCTTTCTTCAGGGTATTGACTTATCTCATCTTTAAATAGCGCAACAAGCTTGGGCATAGAAGTCAGTACATCAGAAACCAGTGCTGCCATGCCAGCATCCATCACAATGGTTTCATCCAATACCCGATTAAGCATATTCTCAAGTGCCCATGACAATTCGGCAATTTCATTAGCACCCACCATACGCCCTGACCCTTTGAGCGTATGGAATCCTCGGCGAATGTCTGCCAATATCGCCATATCTTGACGATTACGTTGCCATGCAACAAACAAAGCAGGAAGCTCTGTAAGCACCTCTTCTGCTTCATCAATAAAAATTTCTTTAATGTCTGGATCAACTTCGGTAATCGTAGAAACCAAAGGCTGGCTGGCTTTTTCCATGAAGGGACTAAGCACTTCAGGCAGTACAAGCATTTCTTCGTGCTCATGCAACCTTTGATCAATTTTTTGCTCATCCTCTTTGGCATACATCTCGACATCTTGTTGAGCTATGGCAGACAATTCCTCTGTATGACCATCCTCTTCTGTATGACCATCCTCTACAGCCAACTGACCAATGTCTGCTACCGACGTTGTCTGTTTAATACTGCCTGTTGGTACACCTTCGTCAATGTCTTTTCCTTTTAGAATATTGTTGGCTTTTAAGGCAATCACAGCAACGTCATAAGAAGGAGGGTTGTGATCTTTAAAGTCTTGTACCAACGTAGGCAACAGCGATGCCACTTCTGCCACAAATCCTGCCACAGCGCCATTAGATTTAATACTACCATCTAACACCCGATTGAGCATATTCTCAAGTGCCCATGACATCTCCCCAACAGAAAACGCACCCACCATACGCCCTGACCCTTTGAGTGTATGAAATCCTCGGCGAATGTCTTTTAGAGGCTTTAAATCTTGTGGGCGTGTTTGCCAAACTGGCAAAAGAGTATCCAGCTCCGCCAATACTTCCTCCGCCTCTTCAATAAAGATTTCTCGGATATCCTCATCATAGCCAAAATCATCAGGCTTAAGCTCTTTAACGATTTCTTGGTAGGCAGCGCTTATAACCACCTTATCATCAGTCTCACTCTTGTCTTGTTCAATCTGCTCACTTTCAACATCATCATGATATTCATCTTGTGTTATTTTTTTGGACTCATCAAAAGCATCTTCAGGCTCTATCACACCTTCATCATCATAACGCAACACATCCTTGCTAGGTGGCACAAAGGTCAACAACTCCTCTTCTGCCACCTCCAAAGTCATCATCGCATCCGCCTCTTCTAGGCTGTCTAATGCTTGTGCTAGCAGGTTTTCATCATTAACTCCCACCGCCAACCCATCAACAAAGGCATCAATGCGCGCCACACTTTGGGTGGTAAGATTGGCAAAGCTTTTGCTAAAACGTGTTGGTGCAAGAGAGCGCAATTTGGTAAAAAATGCCACCAATCTTGCAATGACTGTACTGTCCGCATCCACCTCTTCAAACAGCTCCGCCAACTCATCTAATTGCGCGGTGCTTGGCAACTCCAATACATCTGCCGTGCGCAGATATTCCTCAAACTGCGCCTCAATATCCCCAAGCAAAAATAAGACGCCTTCTTGGTGGGTATCAGCATCTTTTTTAACAATCCTTTCATCAATTAAGTTGGCAATGCGCTGAATGCCAGCATACAAATCCTGAAGCTGTGTGCTTAGTTGCCATGCCTCTTGGGATTCTTGTGCATCCTTTAAAATTTGTGCAATATAAGAATCAAAAAAAGCCCACCCACGATAAGCAAAGCGCTCTCTTAAGTGCTCCAAAGTTGCCACATCCAATGAGTCGCCACTATCAAATTTAAACAGCACCATCTCAAGTGTGCGCAACACCGCCACAAAAAATGACTCATCTAGCACAGCACCTGCGCCTAGAGTCACCAAATGCTGCTGCTGAACTTCACTTAATGTCTGCTGACTGGCAAATGCCACATAAACATCCACCAACGCATTTTCAAGAAGTAGTGGCTGCTCGTCTGATTCTTCATATAAATCAGACTCACCTAAATGCTGCCATACCAAGCGATTGACTGGCGTGTCTTCAATGTTTTTAGACAACCACAAAGCCGTCATGCGCCACAACACTTTCGCACGTTCTTGTAAGTCGCTTTCTGCCAGTGCCGTTGCTATATCTGATAGCTCTTGTGGTGATAGTGGCTGATTGGTATCATTTAAACTATGCCACTGCGCTATCAATGCTTCAGCCGATGTTGATGTGTTAATATTGTTTAAGGGAGGTAGTAATAAGGCTAATTGACTGCTTAAGTTCTGCTTTTCTGTCAAAGTAACAGATTCACCCAAAACACTGGCAATGCGTCCTCTTTTGAGCTCAATTAATTGAGATTGATTGCGATCAGCCATGCCACGACGCTTTAATAAATAAATTAATAGCTGAATCGCCTCACCCAAAACAGACGTTGAGCTAGGCATAATATCGCCATCTGCCAATGCTGATGCCAAATGGCTAGCATCTTGAGCCAAACAACTAAGCTCTGACAATGAAATCACAGACAACTCAGATGCCAAACTCTCAAATTGTTGAACCAATTCTTCAAGCACTGACTCTTTTTGCCCTTGTGTTGTACACCATGCGTCATACATTGTTGTTAACTGATTGAGCCACTGTGGCGCCAACCACTCCAAGGCAACAATATCATTGGGCGCATTTTTCATTATCAACTTTCCTAAACTCTTGGCATATGATTGCACTGCACAAACGCTTGCCATGCTTATGCCGCTTGTACGGCGGCTTACTTACACATAAATAATCACAAAATAACAAGTCTTGACTTTATTCATCAGTTTAATTCAATTGGGTTTGGGTGGCAGATTTTGACACCTAAGCGACACAATTTGACACCCAACACCCAATCTCCTATGAATTAGTTGGCTTTAAACTCATCTTCATCCAAGAAAACATCATCAATAAAAGCATCGTCATTGGATAATTTAAAGCCAGAAACCGACTCTTGAAGTGCTGCCGCCATCTCATTAAGACGACCAACAGATCGTGCAGTTGCCAATGTTCCTGCCGAAGTTTGAGAGGTAATTCCTTGAATGACTGTCATCACTCCTGAAATATGACCCGCTGATGCTGCTTGTTGTTGGGCAGCGGTTGAGATGTTTTGAATCAATTCTGCCAAAGTATTAGAAACGCTTTGTACTTCTTCTAGCGCCTCGCCTGCATCTTTGGCAAGTCTTGCACCTTTGACCACCTCTGCGGTAGTTGATTCCATAGACATAACTGCCTCATTGGTATCTGCCTGAATGGTCTTAACCAATGTTTCAATTTGACGGGTTGCGTTCGCTGAACGCTCTGCTAGGCGTTGTACTTCGTCTGCAACCACCGCAAAGCCACGTCCAGCCTCCCCTGCCATAGATGCCTGAATGGCAGCATTCAAAGCCAAGATGTTGGTTTGGTCAGCAATGTCATTAATCAAGTTAACAATATCACCAATTTCCTGTGAAGATTCACCCAAGCGCTTAATTCGCTTAGAAGTTTCTTGAATTTGGTCGCGAATGATGTTCATGCCCTCAATAGAGCGTTGTACCACAACCGCACCATTATGAGCAATATCCACCGAACGTTCAGCAACCGTTGCCGATTCAGCAGCGTTGGCAGATACTTGGTCAATAGATAATGCCATCGCACTAATTGCCGCTGATACCCCTGCAATTTCTTTGGCTTGATGTTCTGAAGCTTCGGTCAATTCCACTGCTGTTTTTTGAGTTTGGCGAGAAGATTCAGCAACCCTATCTGCAGTAATGTTAATGGCAGAAACCACTTGGCGCATTTGGTCAATCGCAAAGTTCACCGAGTCAGCAATCGCTCCAGTAAAATCTTCAGATACCGTTGCGTTAACAGTCAAGTCCCCTTTTGCCAAGTCATCCAACTCATCTAGCAAGCGCAAAATTGCCATTTGGTTGCGTTCATTTTCTGCCTGCATTTTACGTGCATCAGCCTGCTCTTTGGCATGAGCATGGCGCTCACTAAGCAATTCTTTTTTACTTACCAGCAAATCTGCACGTCTTCTTACTCCCAGCAATTTAACCAAAGCAAATACCGCACCCAATAAGCCTAGCAGCAATCCAGCGGCAGCACCTAAGATGTGTGGGTTTTTAATGGCATTGCGATCTACCAACAACAGCTGCTCTTGTGCATTGATGGCTGTATCTACCAATGCTTGCGCTGATTCACGAGATTGAATGGCAGGATTTTTAAGGCTTTCTAATTGCTCCGCTACAGGCGCAATAAAGTCTTTATAATTGGTACTTGCTGATTGTAAGGCTGGCACAGCAAGTCCAAAGGTTTGAACCTGCATTTCTAATACTTGACCAAATTCTGCACTCAAACTCTTAAATGACTCTGAACTGGTGTTGGCATCTGTCGTCAGCGCTTTAATTTCGGTCATCATGCGTTCAACGCGCAAACTTTGAGTGCGAATGTCCTTAATGGCATTGCTAGACAATCTGGCAGCCAATGCTTGCTCCATTGCCACGCCATAATCATTTTGAACACGCTCCAATGCCTCCACCACTTGCTTGCGCACATCTTGGAGTGCATCCACATCATTTTTATGCTCTAGCACATAAGTGACCTGCTCTTTTTTGGCTTGCCAGTCTGCATTTAATGCTTTAAATACCGCTGGGTTAGCCATATAAGCATCGCTCATGCGATTCAATGCCGTTTCGTACTGCTGCACATTGTGCTGTAGACGATCATAGGCAGAAGCACTGGTTTCCACATCACGAGAAAAGGCAGCTTCATTCACATCTTTAACAATGTTCGCTGCTGCCACTTCCATTTGGGTAATTTGCCCAAAATAATCTGTCACTTTAAGTAGTGAATTCACCAAATAAGCCAAGCTTAACAGTGCAATTATCCCAAATACAATCAAGGCAATCAGCCAAGTTCTTTCACCGCTATTGCGTTTTTGGGCAATAACAGTAGCCTGATTGATATCACTCATGGTGGGTTCCTTACATGAAAAATCTTATCACAAATAATTATATAGTTAGGCTAGGATGTATTGGCATTTCAACTTGAATGAAAAATTTAGAGAAATACTCTACCTTTATTTATTAGGCAATACACTTAAGACAATGGCGATACTATTGCCAAGTTTATCAACACCAAAAGGCACACGTTTATTTTTCACCAAAAGCACATTTATCATCCAACAGTTTGTAGGTGTGTAAAATATCAACACATTCTAAGCACTTGCTGCATTAAGATAACGCTCATCTTCCATTAGTAAGCTTGGCATAAACACAAGATACTCTATGCCATCTTTGGAAAATTTACCGTGATGATAAGAGGCAAATGCCGACATAGAATCAGGCTCTTCTGCAATATACTGCGCTTCAGAAAAACGACCAATACCAAACACCTGATCTACTAGCAGTCCTGTAAATACTTCTTCTTGGTCTATCACCAGTACTTTACGACTTTTTAGGCGCTTTTCACTGTGCAGTCCCAAAAATTGCGCCAAATCCGTCAAAGGCAAGAGACGACCGCGTACGTTTGCCACGCCCAACATCCACGGCTTGGTCAGCGGCATGGTAGTCAGTTCAGGATATGCCAACACCTCCGACACCTCGCCTAAAGGCGCTACCAAGCGCTGACCTGCTAGCTCAAACATAATTCCCAACCAGTTTTCACGCTCTGGTGCATTACGTCCTGTTTGGCGTGCTTTTGCCAAATCGGTTAAGCGTACCAGCTCAATAAAGCCACGAGATGCCACGCTTATTGCTCCATCACCGCATGAATAACCGAAATTAGCTCTTGTTCATTCACAGGCTTGGTTAGATACTCTTTGGCACCTTGACGTTTGCCCCAAACACGATCTGTTTCTTGATCTTTGGTGCTAATAATAATCACAGGAATATGCGCTGTCAGTTTATCTCTGGTGATTTTACGGGTGGCTTGAAATCCATTCATCTCTGGCATTACCACATCCATCAAGATGACATCAGGCAGGTGCTGTGCTGCCATACGACACCCCTCTTCCCCATTAAATGCCTCAAGAATGGTATATTCATGTTTATTTAATATTTCTTTAAATTTCATCATTTCAGATGGGGAATCTTCAATGACCAATACCGTTGCCATACGCACCTCTTACTATCAACAAAAGTCTAATTAATTCATGTTACTTACGATAACGGGCAATAGTAGCAAACAAGTCTTCTTTACTAAAAGGCTTAGTTAAATACTCATCAGAACCAACAATGCGTCCACGCGCCTTGTCAAACAATCCATCTTTGGAAGACAGCATAATAACAGGCTTGGTGGCATACTCTGGATGGTTTTTGATTAAGGCGCAAGTTTGATATCCATCCAAGCGAGGCATCATAATATCCACAAAGATAATATCAGGATTGCTTTCTACGATTTTGGCAAGGGCATCAAACCCATCAACTGCTGTCACAACTTCACAGCCTTCTTTTTGTAATAAGGTTTCGGCAGTACGGCGGATGGTTTTTGAATCATCGATAATCATCACCTTTAGCCCATCAAAACTTACGCTCATATTCATTCCTAAATTAAAAGTTACTTTGTTAAGGCATCACAGCTGACAGCAACGCCTCGTCTATGGTAAAAGAAACTTAATCTCATACAGAGTATATCACAACCTTTTTACCATAAAAATCACGTTTTTGCCAGTCATTTTAGCAATTCAAACACCCTTATTATCAGTATTATGCTTTAAATTCGGGTGTGTTAATATTTCATAACATTTCAATGTGTTTCTGATAAAATGTTTGTTTATTTTTTGCCAGAGTTAAGCTTGTTGATACATCAATATCAACCACACTCACTTTCTTAAAATCATCTCAAAACAAGAAATGACTGATTGCAATTGGAATGAAATATGTCGCCATTAAACACGCCACAACAATAAGCTTTTCTAGCCCTTTGTGATGATTCAAAGAGGATTTGTTCACTAATTATGCAAAAACAATACCATAAATAAGGAATTTAGAAAATAAAGTAGGTTTTATCGCTATATTGAAATATTTTATTACAATATTTCTGAAAAAATGAGATTTTCACCCAAAAACACAACAATATTATGCTTGTCAAGTCACGGCAAACTTGGCAAGATACTCATAGTCACTCATGTATTTTTTTACATTGAAAAAGGGTATTATAATGAGCAAACAAATCTTACTTATTGAAGACGATCCTGATTTGGCAGAGTTAATCAGTGATTATTTGACCATGAATTATTATGAAGTACACCACGCCGCCACAGGGGGAGCTGGTATTGATTTGCTAGAAGCCAAAGAGCGCGACATTAGTCTTGTGGTGCTAGACTTGATGTTGCCTGATATGGATGGTATGCAGGTTTGTCAAAAAGTTCGCAACGCCAAAAATCCTCAAATCAACAAAGTACCCATTGTCATGCTCACCGCCAAAGGTGATACCACCGACCGTGTTCTTGGCTTAGAAATGGGTGCTGACGATTATATCTCAAAGCCTTTTGAGCCACGCGAATTGTTGGCGCGCATTCGTGCCGTTTTGCGTCGCCATGAGGCACCTAATCAAGCTGACATCAATTCAGGCAGTCTTAATTTTGGACGACTGACTGTTTATCCTGATAGCCACGAAGTCACCATTGATGACAAGCCTGTACGCCTAACCACTCATCAATTTCAGCTGCTACACTATTTCGCTAGCCATGCAGGCAAGGTGCTAAATCGTGAGCAGCTTTGGCAAGCCATGCCCAATGATGACAGTTCAGAAAATATTGATCGCGCCATTGACGTTCATATTTCTCGCTTGCGCGCATTGATTGAAGACAATCCTCGCCAACCCAAACGCATCATTACTGTGCGTGGTGTGGGTTATCAATTTGCCACAGACCAAGTCTAACCCAAAAAAAGCAAAGGCAACTTAATGTTGCCTTTGTTATTCATTTTTTTGAAGTCTTTTAGCTCAAAACAAGAATAAGCCAAAGATAGCTCAAACAGTGTAGCAAGGCGTGCAAGACATTGTTTTGAAATCAAATGACGATATTATTAAAAAAGAGAGGGGTTAATGCTTGGCTTTCGCTCGGTTTTTAGTCGTTTATTTGTCAGTGTTTTTTTGGCATTGATGGTGTTTGCTATTGCCATGTTGCTATGGGCGCAACTGGTACAAAACAACTCCGATACCCTCAAAAATCGTGCCATCGCACGCCAAATTGCCCAACAGGTTGATCCTTTTTTAAAAGAGGTGGATGAGTATATTTCAAACAATAATCGCCTGCAAGCACGCTTTACTATGGTGATTATCAAAAAAAGCTTTGATATTTTTGATCAGACGCTCAATGCCAAGATTGGGCTATATAGTCGCGATAAACAGCTTATCCTACAAACCGAAGATAGCGAACTCCCCCCTACCCTAATTCACGAGTCTTCTTGGCTTGGAGATATGTTACCCACTCTATCAGGAGAGATTCCGCATCACGTCCAAGTCAAAACCAGTTCAGGATACACCATTTGGTATGAAAGCCGAAAACCACCGCAGCGCAATCGCTTTTTGGCAATTTTCAATCTATTTACAGGCACCATTTTACTCTTTGGTATCATGACTTTGGTGCTTTGGTGGATAGCCCATAGCATCACCAAGCGTATTGATGATTTGGGACAGCAAATGAAGCGCTTGGGTGATGGAGATTTTAGTGTGCGCGTCACCGAAGTGGGCAACGATGAGATTACACTACTAGCACACGGCTTCAACCAATCCGCCCAAAAAATAGAGCAACTGATTAATGCCAACAATCTATTATTGGCTCATGCCTCACATGAGTTTCGCACCCCCATTACCCGCATTCGCCTACAGATTGAAATGATGGATATGTTAGCCAGTCAGCTAGATGCCGACAGTAAAGCTAAATTTGACAAACGTGCTAGCGCTATCAATAGAGACTTAACAGGTCTAAATGATTTGGTAGAAAGCATCTTGCTGGTCAGTCGTTTAGATGCAGGACACGCCTTACAAAAGCAAGAAACAGTTGATTTTTATGAATTGGTTGCAAGTGAATGTCAGCACTATCCAGAAGCTTCTTTATACGGCGAAAGCATTGTCATTCAATCTCAACCTAAGCTACTGACGCATTTAATTAGAAATCTGCTAAACAATGCTCTTATTCATGGCGTTGCACCCATTACCGTTTGCGTCTATGGCGTTTATCAACAGCAAGATGTCGCCACCTTGCCAGAACACCTTATCAATACAATCAATCATTCGCCTATCGCTAGCACTGATGGTATCGCAATAGAAGAAACAGAAAATGCAGACAGCAAACCCCACGATAAGCAAGACAAAAAATCCATCTTTTTTGGCAGATTTAATCGCAAAGACGATAAACCCAATTTGCCCAATTTTGCAGTATTGGCAGTCATTGATGAAGGCACTGGCATTCCCGTAGAAAAACGCACAGACATCTTTAGTCCTTTTGTGCGCCTAAAACAAGAGAAAAAAGGGTCAGGACTGGGATTGTCATTAGTCGCTCAAATTGTGGAGACGCACGGGGGGCATATCAGCACCGATACTTGGCAGGGCAAAACACGCTTTTTGGTTGTTCTCCCCATCAAAAAAACACCCAAAGATAGTGATGCCAAAGAAGAGTGATTTTTTTAAATTAAAATATAAATTATTTTAAGATAAACACAGGTAAATAAGTCAAAGACAGTGCAAACAGCATAACAAGGCAAATTTATGAAATATTGTCTTAAAATCAAATAATAATAGAGAATACCATATCGGCGCTGGCTTAGCTTTATTTGGGTTGAGCCTATTTATTAGTGCACATTGATGTTTCACACATCTTAAGCAAAAAATATTAAATACTAAGGCGTTAGACGCGCCTTTGGCAAAGCACAAACTCTTGCCTTATGTCCTTAATAAATACATCAAGATGATGATAATGCTTAAGATTATTACCTAAAAAGGTGGATGTTTGGCTAAATTTTTCACGCAACTTGACATATCAATAGAGCCTAAACCCAGCCTCTATTTTAAGAGTGCTTGTCAAAACACCCCAACAACCTCATCAATAACAACCTCTCCTTTCATCATTTCAACGCCACTTTAAGATTGATTGTCTTGGCATCAATTGCCAATATGGCAGGCTTGGTGCTAAGGTTCTCAATAAAAAACTGGGTTATTAGCCCAGTTTTTTTATTATAACAACATTACCATTGTACATTAACGCGGCGGTTTGGCGCAGCACAAGCAATGCCATTGGCTTTATTGCCAAGCTGACATTCACGGTACAAGTCTGTTTTGCTATTGGCATGCAACTGAATACGCTCAGCATCAATACCATAAGATACCAACATTTTTGCCACCGTGTTGGCACGCTTAGCCGATAATTCATGGTTATAAGCAAAGCTACCATAGTTGTCTGTAAACCCAGAAACAACCACAGGAGAATTCCCCCCTGTTGCTTTGATTGCATCTGCAATTTGTGCCACATTACTAAAACGCATATCAATGGCATTGGCATCAAAACGATCAAAAGCAAACAGCACGCTAGCTGATTGGTTTTGTGTTGATACTACAGGTGTAGGCACAACAACAGGCTCATCACTGACAGCAGGATAGTTGTCCTTGCCAAATACCACCAAGCCATGACACTCTTCACCCTTCCATGATAGGCGCTCTGATAGGTATTTTTTGTCAAAGTCAATGCGCAATTGGCAGCGTTTATAGGTTTCTGTATTGGGCACACGAATGTCCAATACATAATTCCAAACGCGTACCCCAAACACCCCTTCACTAAAATGAGGATGGCTTAAAATATGACGAATCTGATCTTTGGTCAATCCTGTATCCAAGCGTGCCACATCTGCCACTTCATAACGCAATACTTGCTTAAGATAGCTGCGATCAATATCAGGAAAGCTGATGCTTTCATCTTCAGTTGCAATTGGTGTTGCTGCTTGAACGCTCATTGTGGCGCTCGCCATCATCCCTAGAGCCAAAACGGTTGCAATATATTTCATAATATTCTCTTTACCTTAACAAATCCTAGATAACATA
Source organism: Moraxella sp. (assembly GCA_041773075.1). GTDB lineage: Bacteria > Pseudomonadota > Gammaproteobacteria > Pseudomonadales > Moraxellaceae > Moraxella. The sequence continues at coordinate 627 of JBHBMT010000111.1, read as the reverse complement.
CCAAGACATCAAGCGCTTGCCTGATGTCTTGTTGCCAACTTACTTGATGATACCGCTAATACCCAAACGCACGCTTGGATCGCCTTCGGTTGCTACAGACACGCCGCCTGTCACAGACCAACGCCCATTATCTGCTGTCTTACGCAAGGTTAAGCCAACAGCGCTTTCACCTCCTGAATACGCAACACCTGCGGCATAAGTGTATTTACCTGGAACATAAGGTGCATACTCCATCGCCATAGCTGATGCAATACCTGCGTGCGCTTCTTTTTCAAGATCATCAATGCGATTATTAATCTGATCACCCAAGGCATACAGCTGGCTACCATTAACTGCCTGTGTAGAAGTAGGTGATACCTCTCCATTGGCTAAGTTGGTAATACTCACATTACCATTGCCATCCGTTACTGCTTGAATTTGGTTGGCTGCTGTTACTGCAACAACATTACCACTGCCATCAGTATAGTTGACAGAGCCAGCACCTGCCGCCAATGATGAACTCACGGTATAGATGGTTTGACCATTGCTACCAGTTGATGTTGTGACAGTCACATTATCGCCTGCTGCAACTTCGGTCTTGCTGGCAGCAATCGCATCATTGATGTTGTCTTTGCCTGTACCACCAAT
>JBHBMT010000110.1:0-14671 GCA_041773075.1 Moraxella sp. | reverse complement strand
TTGATGAGTACATTCACTACTACAACCATGATAGAATAAAGAGCAAATTAAAAGGACTGAGTCCTGTACAATACAGAACTCAGTCCTTGATTAAACCTTAACCGTTAATCTTGGTGTCTAAGAATTGGGGGGTCGGTTCACCTTGTCTTTTAATAACCTTGTCTTTTGTTGTTAATAGCCTTGTCAAGATGAGCGTATTACCTTAAGTTGATTACCCAAAAAGATGGCGTTTGGCTAAATTTTTCACTCACATTGAAACGTCAGCACCCTAGGGGATTGTATGTATAAATTGATATTCTTTGCGCTTGCTATTCTAACTTTATCAGGTTGCGCAACCACTCACCCACAACAAGCGCAACTTAATTGCCAAGCGCCTAATTGGCATACACTAGGCGTACAAGACGGCAAAGATGGGCGCTATCCTTATGAAATCGCTCGCTATCAAAGGCGTTGCCCCACCATAGTGCTGACCGATACCATCCGCGCAGAATGGGAGGCAGGACGACAGCAAGGGCTTATCCAATACTGCACCAAGTCTAATGCCTATGCCCTAGGTGAGCGCGGTCACTCTCTAAAACAAGTTTGCCCTGAAGACGGTTTGCTAGAGATTCAACAATCCCACGCTCTAGGATATCAGCAATACTATCAGCGCCACCGCCTATACAATGATTGGTCATGGAATCCGATTGGAGCTTGGGGCGCGCCGTTTTATTCGCCTGATTATTGGTGGTAAAACACCCCTGTTTTTTTATAAAAAAATACCTTGCCTTTAGTAGGGATTTTGGTTAAGATACAAGTGTAATCAAACAATATGTTGATTGCACTTTTTTGTCATTTGTCATTCAAAGTAAGACAACAACTTACCATCGCATCATCAGGTAAGTTTTGTTGATATTGCCTTAACATCAAATGACCCTATCTTAACTTACTTATCAATGCCAGCACTTTAGCCACGCATTGATTTTTGACCAAGGAGCAAGCGTCATGGCGTACAAACAAATTGCAGATTATACCAGTGGGTTTTATATCCCTTGTGTGTCTTTATTTGGTGCAGGATGTGTCAAAGAAATTGGCACCCAAGCCAAAAACCTAGGGGCAAAAAAAGCCCTCATTGTTACTGATGCCGGTCTTTATAAAGCAGGAGTTGCCAACACCATCGCCACCTATTTAAAAGAGGCGGATGTGGATAGCCATATTTTTTCAGGCGCAGAGCCCAACCCCACTGATAAAAATGTGCATGATGGTGTTGCGGTGTTTAATGACCAAGGATGTGATTTTATTGTTTCTTTGGGTGGTGGTTCAGCACATGACTGCGCCAAAGGCATTGGACTGGTAACAGCAGGCGGTGGTCATATTCGTGATTATGAGGGGGTGAATAAAAGCAGTGTTCCCATGACCCCTTTGGTTTCTGTCAATACCACAGCGGGCACAGCCTCTGAAATGACTCGTTTTTGTATTATCACCAACACTGACACCCATGTCAAAATGGCAATTGTAGACTGGCGCTGCACACCGTTGATTGCCATCAACGACCCAAGAATGCTTGTGCCAAAACCTGCCGCCTTAACCGCTGCAACAGGCATGGATGCTCTAACTCATGCAGTTGAAGCTTATGTTTCTACTGCCGCGAACCCCGTTACTGATGCGTGTGCCGAAAAAGCCATTACCATGATTCAGCAGTGGCTACGTCAAGCGGTTGCCAATGGTGAAAATATTGAAGCGCGTGAAGCCATGAGCTATGCCCAATACCTTGCTGGTATGGCATTTAACAATGCTTCATTGGGCTATGTACACGCCATGGCGCACCAGTTGGGTGGTTTTTATAACCTGCCACACGGTGTCTGCAATGCGGTACTTTTGCCTCATGTCTGCGAATTTAACCTGATTGCTTGCCCCGAGCGTTATGCTGCCATCGCCAAGCTACTTGGTGTTAATACGCGTGGCTTAAGTGTGATGGAGGCGGGCTATGCTGCCATTGATGCCATTCGTGAATTGGCAATGGATGTTGGCATTCCAGCAGGTCTAACCGAGCTTGGTGTCAAAGAAGAAGATTTAGACATTATGGCAACCAATGCCCAAAATGATGCCTGCATGCTAACCAACCCAAGAAAAGCCACACACGCTCAAGTGGTAGAAATCTTTAAGGCTGCTATGTAATTTTTAGCCTTTCAAAAAGCGCCTATCATCGCATGGGCGCTTTTTTTATGAGTCAATTTTATCAGTGCTTGCAAATAGTCCTAATACAGACTACAATAGGCACAATTAGTCTGAATAAGTACTATTTTTTCTGCTCACATTAATTTAATTCACATTAATTTAATTAAGGTAACTTTATGAGCGATATCAACATTCCCATGAGCCTAAAAGAGCGCTTGTTGCATTCGTTATTATTTGAAATTGGTGCGGTAACGGTGGCATCTGTGGTGGTTTTGGCATTTTCAACTGTCAAACAAAGCGCCGCCATCGGTACAGGTGTCGCCATGTCATTAATGGCGATGGTGTGGAATTTAATATTTAATGCAGGCTTTGATAAGATTTTTACTAAGCCCAGACAAAACCGCAGTTTTAAATTACGTCTACTACATACCATTAGTTTTGAATTGGGTTTGCTTGTTTTTACCATTCCGATGATTGTGTATTTATTAGATTTGACGCTGTGGCAGGCACTTATTGCCGATATCGGCTTGGTGGTGCTTATCACAACTTATGCCTTGATTTTTAATTGGATTTATGACAATATCCGTCTAAAATTCATCAAAGCAGGCATGGCATAAATATCACGCCACAAACCAAATAGGCAAGCACAAGACAGATGAGCGGATTTAATCATTTTGATAAATTTGGACAGACGACTAGCAGCATCTTGCATCATTATGCCAACTGGGCAAAAACTCAAGACATCAATTACAACATCCTAGCGGTCGTCCATACGCTAAGTCGTTATCAAACCTGCACTCAAAAGCAGATTTGTATGCTATGGGAGCTGCCTAAGCAGACGGTTTCAACCACTTGCAGTCGCCTGCTTGCCGATGGTTTGATTGAGTTTTTGCCCGCCAATAACGACAAACGAGAAAAGCTTGTGCAATTGACCAAGCAAGGGGTTGCCTTTGCCGCACCCATCATTGATAGGCTTGATACTATTGAACAATCCGCCATTCATGAATTTGGCGAACAGCGCACATTGATACTCATTGATGAGCTTGAGCAGTTTGACTCTGTATTGGCTAGGGCGATGAAACAGGGGTGAGGGACTATTGGGTTGGCAACTCAAATTCTATCCATACTTGTTCACCATCTTTGGTAACAACAACATACTGCTCAACTATATAATCAAACCCATCATAAATAAAATCCGCCACCACTTTACCTGTGGTATCTATCACGCCCCATTTGCCATTTTTGACCACAGCGATTTTGCCATAAGTCACCGCATAAACATATCTTAATTTATAATATTCTTGTTCATCTATCAAAGGGTCGTCATATTCAAAATCAATCACCGTGCGATTGTCTTTATCCACAAAGCCCCATTTGCCATTTTTCTTAACCGAAATTAAGCCATCTTTATAATAATTCGTCCGTTCATATTGTGGTGTAATCATGATTTTACCTGATAAATTCATTAGTCCCCATTGTCCATTTTGGCTAAATTCAACCAGTTCATCAGCAAATAAATTACCACCAATATTATCATAAGCAATCGGCACAATCTGTTGCTCTTTATGATTGATAACACCATATTTATTTTCTTTTTTGACAATATAAAAATCGCTGTCTTGTAGCTGAATAATACCAGTATAATTTTTGGAAATTCTTTGGTTGTTTTGATTAATCAAAAAATAATCATCACCTGACTGTACGACTGCGACACCATGTGAAAATCTTGTGGCACTATCATAAGTAGGGGCAATGACTTCTTGACCGTAAGTATTGATATACCCGTATTTGTTATTTTTCTTGACCATTATCAAACCATCGCCAGATACTGTTATATGAGAAGGAATATCAGCATCATAAGCAGTTTGATTGAGTTTATTTAGGTGTTTATCCCTATAATCACAGCCATTTTTCCAATGACAAACTGTGATAATACCTGTTTGTCTATCATAAGATATGTCTTGTCTATCCATCGCAATAAGCACAGCACCATCTTTATGATACAATGCTGAATAATCTTCACCATCCTGTCCTACTCCAAGCACCATATATTGCTCGATTAGCTCTTTGTCAAGCTCATAAATGCTTGCCGACTGCATGGCAATAACTTCACGTCCAGTAGTATCAATCAAAGCCTGGTCAAAAGTATCACCTTTTTTATTGATGGCGATTGCTACACCATTTTTAAAATCATAAATACCATCATAGGTAGGCTTTAGTACCCATTCTCCTTTGGGGTTAATTAAGCCATATTTTGTATCTTGTGATGCTACAATAGACACACCATCTTTAAAGGGGCGAGCAAAAACAATGTCGGGATTTGGCTCAATCATCATATTACCAAATTTATCCACAAAGCCAATCTGTGCCGATTTTGTTGTAGTATCAGAAAATACAAACAATCCTTCTTCACAGCCTTCAAGAGAAACCACACCATCAGCAAACCCCAAGTGCGTATCGGTAATTGGATTGCCCCCTTCTACCAAGAACTCACATGATTGATTTTGATTATCCGCAAAAGCAGACGGACAAACACTCAAGGATAATAATAGCAACCACTTTTTCATAAAAACTTTCCAATCAAATAAATCTGTTTTACCATACTTTTATACAAACAACAACCAAAAAAACCGCCCCTGCTTACACAAGAACGGTTTTTGATTGCTTAATGTGGATTATTCAATGCCTTCCTCATCCACATCATCTTCTTCATGATGATTGATACCACAAGAATCACACATACTCACTCCTTATTTGGCATATTTTTCACGCACCACTTGACTCATTTGTACCATATTGGCAAGGGCAGAGAGTGTTTCTTGCCAATTACGCGTTTTTAGACCGCAATCTGGATTAATCCATAGGCGCTCTTTTGGTACATAGGCTAGCGCCTTATCAATGACCACTTGCATTTGCTCATCCGTTGGTGTGCGTGGACTATGAATATCATACACTCCAAGCCCCATGGCGTTGTGATAACTACCCTCTTTGAACGCCTCAAGCAGTTGCAAACCCGAACGAGCAGTCTCAATGGTAATCACATCCGCATCCATATCTGCAATATGCCCAAGACAGTCATGAAAGGATGAATAGCACATATGAGTGTGAATTTGGGTGGTCTCATCAGCGCATGAACACGAATGCCTAAAGGCAGTGACCGCTTGTTGCCAATAGTGGGCATGGTCAGCTTGTTTTAGTGGCAAACCTTCACGAAATGCAGGCTCGTCAATTTGAATAATATCAATACCAGCCTCTTGCAAATCATGCACTTCTTGGTTTATCGCTTCGGCAATTTGCAATCGCAACACATCACGCAAAGCCGTATCACTTGGAGCAAATGACCAGTTCAAAATTGTGACAGGACCTGTTAGCATACCTTTCATGGGTTTGTTGGTTAAGCTTTGGGCGTATTTAATCCATTCTACCGTCATCGGTTTTGGGCGGCTGATATTTCCCACAACAATTGGCGGACGTACACAGCGCGTACCATAGCTTTGCACCCAACCATTGGCTGATACCCAAAATCCATCCATATAGTTGGCAAAATATTCCACCATATCAGTGCGCTCTGCCTCTCCATGCACCAAGACATCAAGCCCTAGCTTTTCTTGGCTCTCCACACAGCGTCTAATTTCATCTTGCATCGCAAAAGTATAGTCAGCATCTGACAAATTGCCTTTTTTCCAAGCGGCGCGAGCCTTACGAATTTCATCAGTTTGAGGAAATGAACCAATGGTTGTGGTGGGAAACAAAGGCAACTTTAGCTTGGCATTTTGTTTGGCGTAACGTGTCTTAAATTCACCTGTACGCACTTGTGGGGCTGCCACAGTGATGTTTAAATCAAACGTGGTAGCATTGTCATCCGCCTTTTTTTCTCCTGTTGCCAATTGGGCACAAATGACCACTTCGCTAAGTTTTTGCTTAGCAAAGGCAAGCTTGCCTTGCAGGTGGCTTGGTACGTGCTCATGAGCCACATCCACAGGCAAATGCAACAAACTTGAGCCTGATCCTACCCACAGACGCTCACCTAGCTTGTCATAAGCATCGCTAAGCAAGTCTTGGGCAGCCCCTTGATTGGTTGTCCACACCGAACGACCATCCACCACACCGACAGACAAAACTTTGTGGGTGGGCAGCTGATCAATCACTTGAGTTAGGTAGTACTTAGGATTTTTGGCTCGTGTGACATCAATATGCAATCCAAACACTGGTAAATTGCAAGCGGTGTGCAAATTATTGCCCAACGTGTCAAAATAGCTAGCAATAATCAGCTTGGGCGGAATCCGCTGTAGGCTAGTATAAGCCCGCTCAAAGGCTTGTTGCCATTTACCATCCAAGTCAAGGCTTAAAATCGGCTCATCAAGCTGGGCATATGCCACACCCAATTCACCCAATTCTGCCAAAAGCTTGGCATAAGCAGGAATCAGCTTATCCAAATGAGCCGTTTTGTCATCAAGCTCACTTGTGGATAAATAAAGAAACGATACAAGACCAATCAGCACCACTTTGATGGGTTTATCCACGCCTTTGGCACTCAAAATCGCTTGGGTATCAGTCACTTGTTTGATGATTTGTGTAAAATCCAAATGATCAAAACACTCGTCCGCCTTCAGCTCTGGCACCAGATAATGATAATTGGTATCAAACCATTTGGTCATCTGCCAAGCGGCGGCATCGGCACATTGCCCTGTACTGTCGCGTCCACGCGCAAAATAAAATTGACGGTCAAAGCTATCCAACTTATCCGCGCCCACAAAACGGCTAGGCAACACGCCAAGTGCAACCGCTTGGGTCAGCACCAAATCATAATGCGCAAAATCCCCCGTGGTGATGACAGATAAATCGGCATCAATTTGATCACTAATATTGGCATCAAACACCGCTTGTATTTGATTTAGCACCACTGTACGTTCTTGCTTGTCCTTCCAATAGCTTTCTAGGGCGAGCTTGGTTTGGCGTTTGTCACCAATGCGAGGATAGCCTAGAATATGGCTTGTAATGGTCATACTATTTACCTTTATAAATTAAAAAAATTCATTTAAATTTCAAAATAATGAAAATTATTTGATATGCGTATTATGCCAAAAAAATAACATGAATAAAAATCATGTTATTCAATTTAAGATGAATTTTATTTAATTCATATATTATGCCATCATGTCCACCATTGCAATCAGTAGCGCAGCTTCCACCATTTCAATACTTGCGCCTACTGTATCGCCTGTGATACCACCAAGTCGCCCAACAAATCGCCATCTTAGCCAAGCCAGTATCACTGCCCACACCGCAAACAACACCACAGCCAACTGCCACGATAGCACACACAGCACCACCCCAAAGCCTACCACCACAAGCCATAGCACCGATTTTGACACATCTTGCAAGGCAGAACCTAAGCCATTTTGTCTGACATAAGGTGTGCTTGCAAACAGCGCAAGCACCCCAAGTCGCCCAAGCATTGGTATCATCAGCCACGCAAGCGATGCATCATACTTATCATCAAACATCAATAAGCTATAGACACTCGCCCACTTTAGCATCAGGCACAGCACAATGGCTATCACCCCCATCGCCCCTGTGTTTGGGTCTTTCATGATGGCAAGTGTTCGCTCGCGGTCGCCAAAACCTCCCACCCACGCATCTGCCATATCCGCCAAGCCATCCAAATGCAGCCCGCCCGTCAAGCCTACCCACACCACGACGATTAGGCAGGATAAGAGCATGATGGGCAGATGAATAAAGCTTGCCATCAGCCACAACACTGCACCAATCATCAAGCCAACCACAGGATAAAACAGCATGGATAAGGCATTTTGCTCTCGGCTAGGCAGATAGGGCAGACGTACTGGCACTATGGTCATCAATTGCACAGCGATTAACAAGGGAATGATGATTTTATGATAAATCATGGCAATAACAAGCGATTATTTTGCAGGATAAAAGTATGAAATTCGCCTAATTCTACAGGTTGTTTTAAAATCTCATCCAATGACAACATTTTAGCTTTGCAATATAGGCATTTAATCACCCCACCATGCGAAATAATGCACAGTTTGTCATACTGATTTGCTTTGGCAAATTGTTCAATTTTGATTAATGCGGTATCAATCCGTTTGGCAAAAGATGTTATGCTCTCGCCATTGGGCGGTGTAAACCCAGTTGGGCTTTGCCACCATGTCGCTAATTCATCAGAAAACTGCTCAAATAATTCTGCGGTAAATTTTCCTTCCCAATCCCCAAAATTCAGCTCACCCAACTCATCTAACAATAATAAAGGTAGCTTGTATTGTGTAGATTTTTGTTGTGCAATTTCTGCACAGCGAGAAAGCGGAGATGAAATAATGGCTTGCCATGTGGTCGCTTGGCTTGCTTGATAGGTTTGGTCAAAGGCTGTGTGCATTTGCTGTTTGCCTTTGTCCGTAAGCGGGTCATCGAGTTGCCCACGCAGGATATGACCTTGAGCGAGCAGTTCGGTTTCTCCGTGGCGGAGTAAATCAATATACATAAATTAAGATTCTCCATATTTTTTAAAATCATACAAGCATAGTAATTGCTTAATAGGGTTTTCATTAAATTCATTAATTAGGTTTTTTCTCAGATATTCTTCAACATCATCTTGTGTTAAATGATCATGATAAAAGTTCCAAAATATCAAACAATGTTTCTTATGATTTGTAACATTTTCTTTTTCAATTTCTCTTATCGATTCTCTTTTTGAATTTTCTTTATTATAAGTATTAAACTTAGCACCATCTATATTATTTTGTATTTTTTTCCTTTGCAATTCTTTTAACTCATCTATATTATTTATTTCGCTACAAATAGAAGAAAATGCAAAAACTGGCAAAATTCTATTTTGTTTAATAATATTTTGGTGCTTATTTACAACCTTAATAACACCCTTATTTTCTTCATCAAGAATATCAAAATAATCTCTGATAATCTCATCAAGATTTTTAAATTCGTATTTGATATTGGATTTAGATCCTATTGCTAATACCATATCATTATTATCTAAATTATCAATATCATCTGTAATAGATACAGAAATACCCCCATCTCCAACAGTTATCTTATGAAATACTGATTGTACTTTACGAATATCCATTGCGGATACGTGCAAAATTAAATTAGATATTTGTTGGTATATAGCTGAAAAATTATCTGTCTTAATTTTATTAATTCTTATTGTACCAATTTCGTCAATTTGTATATCATGCTCAATAACATCTGTATTCATATTATCCTTATCATATTCGACTAATAAAAAGTTTCTACGAATTTTTTCCGCTTCTGCTGAGTTAACGTCAACATAGGAAAAAATTGTCTTTAAAATACTTACTATATTCTTATCTGTAAGACTATAGCCAATAAATATAATAGGATTATGCAAAAATAACGACAAAATTTGTGCTTTTATCAATTCATATTTTTTATCAAACTTATCATAATCAGATGAGGTAATTACTATACTCTCATAATCATCAACACATCCATGAATTTTATAAACAGAGCCATAAGGTTGGCTAAAAAGTATTTTATTACCTATTAAAGGATTAAAATTAAAAATATTTTCTACTAACTTATCATAATTTGTTGTAATAACAGCTCCAATATTTTTTCTAATTTTCTTTAATTCTGATAATTCATCTTGCATTTCTGATTTTTCAGAAATATTTTTCAATATTTCACATAAATAAATTTTAAATTTACTAATTTTTATTTCTTTATCCATGTTTTCATAAAAAATATCATTAATCTCTATAAATTTTGGATTATCTACAGATAAATTTTCAAAATCTTTTTCCAATAATTGAGCAACAGTTTCATAACTCACTTTATTATTAGTTGTAGCTTTTGATAACAAGTCTAGAAAATTTTTTTTATCCTCATACAAATCAATAGCTATTTTTTCCAACAATCCACGCCAAGTATAAGATTTTTCTAGATATCTCAAACTAAAACCTGTACCTAAGAATAAAATTGGATGATTTCTCATATTCAGAAAGAACTCTTCTAATTTCATAATACACCTTTGATAAAAACACTTGATCTTGAAACGTGCACAAAAATCGCCAAAATTTGTGCACGTTCTTTTAGTTTTTGTCTATCATGCACAAAATTTTCAAAAATTTGTGCACGTCTTATTATGATTTTATTTTCACAAAGCGATACTGTTCACCATCTACTTCAATCACCCACTCCACCGCATCAGGCAAGGCATCGACAAATCGTTCTAATTTAAAGTTGTTTTGCGTTTGCAAAAGGTTACCTACCAAGCTATCCACTTGCATTAACGCAGGTTCGCACATTTTACGAGTGGACATTAATGCACCAATCTTAAGCTCTCCTTGTTCAATCTGATACGCACCTGACACAAGATTACAGCCATTTAATACCGTCACTCGTTTATCTTTTTGGGTGAATTGAATGGTTAAAGCCTCGCCATTATCGCCTTTGATTGGGGCATATCTTTCACCATTTTTTACTGAATATGCCAAACGCCATGCACCTTCCAAATGATTTTCAGTCATGGCAATCGGTTGGAATAGATTTATCTGTGTACTTGTGGAACTTTGGCTTATATTATTCATATTACACGCCGTTAAAGTCAATAAACACATTGCTAAAATTGTTAAGGTTTTCATCATTCACCTATTTTAAAATGATTTTAATGTATATTAGCATAAACTTTTAAAAAATCAAATAAATATAATTTATTGAATTATAAATCTATTTTTAACGATTGATGTTGTAAAAATTCATAATATTCTTTAGTTTTAATAAAAACGATTTCTTGATGATTTATTCTTGCAATCGCTATATCATCATCACCACAATTTAAATATAAATATTCATTTTCAATCAACCAATCTCCGCCAAATCCAGCTAAAAAAAGTGTATGTTTTTGAGTGGTGTCTGCAGTATATTGCCAATTAAAAGATTGATAATGTTTAAACTTATACAAAGTTAATCTTTGCGTATCATTTTGATAAACTCGATAGCGACAAAATCGGCTAGTCAAAAATAATTCTTTTATTAACAAGGGCAACCAAAGTAATATTAAAATTGTTCCAATATCTAACAGGACAAATAACCAAATCCATTTATTATAGCCATTTTCCAACCCCAATGTTCCAATAAAAAACATCCAAATACCAAACAAAGGGACGTAAGAATGATTACCCTTTTTTAATAATTGCAATATCAATACTTTTAAATTAAATAATGCAATTAAAATAAATGGGATAAAAAATAAAGGCAATAAAATTTGCCAATTATAATCATTCATTATATTACTCTATTTTCTCGCTAATATTCGCTTCCCCAAACGTTGCCATTTGTTCATGCACCACACACGCAAGCTGAATCACCCCAAAGGCAGTTGTCGCTCCTGTCCCTTCACCAAGTCTAAGACCTAAATCCAATAAAGGTTTGGCATTTAAAGCGTTTAATACTTTTTGATTGCCATATTCAGCAGATGTATGTGAAAATAACATATATCGGCGAACATCAGGATTGATGCGTACTGCACATAAGGCACACACAGCGGAAATAAATCCACCAATAATCACAGGCAAGCCTAATTGAGCCGCTCGCAGATAAGCTCCAACCATCGCTGTCATTTCAAAACCTGCAACGCTTTGTAATGCTAACAGTGGATTATCTTTACAAGTTTCTTTATATTTATCAATCACTTGTTGAATAATTTGTTTTTTATAATAAAATGTTTTTTCATCAATTCCTGTTCCTAAGCCTGTTAAACTTTGTGCATCTTCATCTAATAATAATCCTGCTAAAGCCGAACTTGCTGTGGTATTGCCAATGCCCATTTCCCCTGCAATATAAATATCTGCTCCCTGTTCTACCGCTTTTTCAACGCTGTATTTACCAATTTCTAGGGCTTTTTGGCATTGCTCGGCAGTCATGGCAGGCCCATCTAAAAAGTTTTGAGTTTGCGGGGCAATGTGGAATTGTTCCACACCGTCCACTGCATAAGGCTCGCCTACTGAACCACAATCAATCACTTGGCTTATCGCACCATAATGGCGTGCCATCACACTAATACACGCACCACCTGTCGCAAAATTATAAAGCATTTGCCGAGTTACCGCCTGTGGATAGGCAGATACCCCAGCATTAGCGATGCCATGGTCGCCTGCAAAGGTACAAATATAAAGCTGTTTTGCGGTTGGACACACCTTAGCTTGCATACCTGCCAATTCAATCACCACCTCTTCCATTTGCCCTAATGCACCTGTCGGTTTGGTTAATTGGTTTTGGCGGTCTTGTGCCCCGTTGCGTGCGGTTTGGTTGATTGGTTTAATAGGGTTTAAATACCACATAAAATGCTCCTTTTTGGTGATATAGTACTACATCGCAACAATATCTCTTAACTGCTCAAAGTCTCTCACCACATCATACTTGACGGCGAACTGACCCTCCTGACCCAGGCTGCGATTAAGTACTTCAAAATATTTTCTAGCACTACCAATCTTATTCTGTTCATTGGTGCGCAACTGATTTTCATCCACAGAACCTTTGGTTTCGGCAACAAAGTAAATATTGCGTACTTGTCGTTTTTCAAAGACAATTGCCCAATCAGGATTATAATTCCCAAACGGTGTTGGAATATAAAACTTGTCTGGTAGTTTGGCATATACTACCACCTCTGAAGCACCATCTAGCGCCTTGGCAAACCGTCTCTCCACGGCTGAATCAGTCGTTACATACTGCCAAATATGCTTATCCAATACTTCGTTAGGCTGTCCGATAATCTGATTATCCATAAAAATTTCATTACTATCAAAGCAACAATCCAACAAGTCATAGTTAAGATTTTGGATCACCAAATTTGCTCGCACCTGATTGATAACCCGTACCATCTCACGAATAAAAGCCTCTGGATTTTGGCGATATTGTGAAAAAATAACCGCATTATCCTTTAGGATAGCCGCCACAGTCTTGCGAGTTAAATCAGTTTGTTTGGCGATTTCATCAATCAAATCATATTTGACCTGCGAATAGCTGTGAATACCCGTACCTTTCTCCCGAGAAGTTTGGGTATTATTAAACATTTGACCTGATTGCATCACCTCATAGCTCACCTCATCTTTTTGACCAGCCTCAGCAATGGTGTAGCTGAGCGTCTCCACAAAGCGATTGTTTTTGGTGCGTAATATCTCCAAAATCGCTTCTTTGACGTGCTTTTGCAGTGTCGTACTATTAATATGGATCTGATAAGTAGCCTTGCGATTGATGGATTGCCACAGCTGCTGAAATTCTTTGCGTGCCAGATTTTGTTTTTGGATTGGATTATCCACTTTTTGATTGGCATCTTCAATCATATCACTCAGCGTATGTGCATTCATCACACCATCAATCACCACAAATACCGCTTCACCATAATCTTGCAATTCCTCAGGCAAAGATGCCATCTCGCCTGCCTGTCTTGCCATATGATAAGTCTCGGTCAGATGATCGTTATCATCAATATAGTCATGCTTGGTCAGATATTTATGAATCTGCTTGGCCATCGTCTCGCTGATCATCACCGTCTTGCCATCGTCAAACGTGAGCTGTTTGGCTTTAAAATACTCTGGCGTGGCTTGGGTTGGGCGACTGCTCAAGCTTAGCCTGATTTCACCTTGTAGCGCCTTGACAAAATCCGTATAGCTCTCGTTGGTGATTACTGTCAGCTGATTGAGCTTATGCACCTCACCAACCGCACCAAAATAATTGGCATCCATACGCTCGCCTGACTGATTGACAGCCAGTCGCAAGCCTCGCCCCACCTCCTGACGGCGTGAGATGACATTGTCTGAATGCTTGAGCGTACAAATGGTAAATACATTGGGATTATCCCAACCCTCACGCAATGCCGAATGCGAAAAGATAAATCGCACCGGCTCCGCCAATGACAGCAGCCGCTCCTTATCCTTTAAAATCAAATCATAAGCATCACTATCGTTTGATAACTTCTCCTCAGATCGTGCCTCCACTCTTGGATCAATCAAGCGGTTGGTCCTTTTGTCCACCGAAAAATACCCTTGATGCGTCTTATCTACCTCAATGGATTTTAGATAAGCCTGATACGGGTCATTCTCAAGATTTAAATCCAGATAGTCACGCACCACTGCCTGATATTGCTCGGCAAAAATCTGAGCATACTCGCCTGCCACCGCCTGACCTGCCTCGTTGTATTGACGATATTTGGCAACTTCATCAATAAAAAATAAACTCAAGACCTTGATGCCTTGCATATACAGCTGACGCTCTTTGTCCAGATGAGCGCGGATCGTCTCACGAATCTGAATGGTGCGAAGGGCTGCTTCATTAACATCGCCCACTGCCTCACCCACCTTGATACACTTACCATTGGCAAACGCCACCGTGCGTGTGCGCGCATCGATCTCGCTGATGATATACCGATCCTTATACTGCGCCGCCTCATTGGAGATAATGTACAAATCATCGCCTTTTTTGACACGGCGAATGGCACGGCGAAACCTCG
>JBHBMT010000109.1:0-7359 GCA_041773075.1 Moraxella sp. | reverse complement strand
TGCCTAAATGACTAAAGGCAAACGGCGTGCCTGTACGCCCAAAGCCTGCTTGGATTTCATCAAAAATCAGCACAATGCCATGCGTATCGCAAAACGCACGCAGATACTTGGCAAGCTCACTATCCATCACGGCAAACCCGCCTTCGCCTTGTACAGGCTCGACAATCACCGCACCGATGTTTGCTATATCCACTTCAACGCTAATGAGTCGCTCAAGTGCATCAATCGCCGTCTGAACACTCACGCCCGTATCACGACTGGCAAAGGGAATGTGATACACGCCACTTGCCAATAGTCCCAAGCCTGATTTGTAGGGGGTGACTTTGCCATTTAAATTCACCGTGCCAAGCGTACGCCCATGAAATGCGCCATCAAAGGCAATCACGCCTGCTTTGCCTGTGGCTTGACGGACGATTTTTAGGGCGTTTTCTACCGCTTCAGCACCGCTATTGGTGAGCATGACCGATAAATCATCATCAATCGGGATGATGTCAGTGAGCCGCTTAATGTAGTCTGTATAAAGGGTGTGATAAGTTGCGTTATAAGCGGCATGGGTGAGCTTGGTTGCCTGTGTGGTAATGGCATTGACAATGGCAGGGTGGCAATGCCCAAAATTAAGCACGCCAATCCCACCAAAAAAATCAATATATGCCTTGCCGTCTGTGTCCCATACACGGGCATTGTTGCCATGACTTAGGGTGATGGGGTGGACAATGCCCATGCCATCGGGTAGATGCGCTGGTGTTGCCATGATACTCTCTTAGCTGGTTGATAATTAAGTATTTTGGCAACTCTTGGCTGGAGTAACAAACGAATATTTATACAAGGGTTATTCTGTTTTTTCTTGTTGGGCTTTTTGTGGACTGATAGGCGCAAACTTTGGCGCAATCTAGATGGATGCTGGATGTTTTTGGAATGCAAAATGCTATGTTGGTTCTAAACGATTGCTTAATTGTAATTAGGACATCCCAACACCTCATAACACTGCTTGCAATTTAGCAATCATTGAGAGAAAAAACATAACGTTTTTGCCTTACCTGTGTGTTAAAAAGTGGGGCTAACTCTTTGTTTTTATCGTCAAACTGTTTGTTGAGATATTTATATCAATGGCGTAATTTTTACTGAAACGTCTGTATTTTTCTTAAGTTTAATGGCAAATACGAAATGTCAGGATGCTCTAATATAAGCCAATATCCACTCAATCATCGTTTGTACTTTTTTGGTATTGCCAAGACGGGATTGATACGCCATAAAATAAGCACCACTTCCCATCATCTGATAGGGGTGTACTTGTACCAACTCTCCTGATTTAAGCTGTTCATTGACAAAAATAGTTGGCACCAGCGCCACCCCACAGCCAATTTTGGCAGCGTTGATACACGCATTAAATGTATCAAAACGCACCCCAACCAGTGCTTTGTCATTAGGATAGCCTTGGGCATAAAAATACTCCACCCATGCGCGTGGGCGAGTGCGAAGTTGGATAAGCTTGCTGTTTGCCAAAACTTCCAAATTATTGATTTGATGCAAATAATGAGGCGCGCAGACAGCAATACAACATTCATCAAAGAGCTTTACCGCCTCTTTATCTGCCCACACCCCATCCCCATACAAAAACCCCATATCAATCTCATCACTAAGTAGCGTACTGACTTGCTCACAGATGTCCAGATGAATCAAAGGATGGGCATCGCCAAAGCCTTTGAGCGCAGGGATGAGCCAATTGGCACAAAAAGTAGAATGCGAGGCAATTTTGAGCGTGTCCGCCTCCACCCCATGCGCCATGAGATTGAGGGTGGCATTTTCTAGTTGCTGCAAGATAGCCAATGTATCATGATAATAGGCTTTGCCAGCAGGAGACAAAAACAGACCCGAACTTGCCCGATAAAACAGCTGTACCGAAAGCAATTCTTCTAATTGAGCCACCTGTTTGCTGACCGCGCTTTGGGTCATATGAAGCTCTTTACTGGCGCGAGTAAAACTTAAGTGGCGCGCAGTGCACTCAAAGCATTGTAGCGCTGTCGTAGAAGGGAAGCGGCGGACACTCAATTGGCTCATTCTTTGCTCTCATCAAAAATAATGACAAATTGTAACACAAGCTGCCTTTTGGTGCAGTAGCATTTGGTTTGTCTTGTCATCGTGTTTTTTTTCATAAGCTTATGATGAGTTTTTTATGATTTATCAGCAAGAATATGATAGGATAGGCAAGATTTACCTCCCTTAATCAAGATAGGAAACTTTATGAATAATTTGTCCCTTGGCAAAGAAAAAATCAAATTTTTGATGTTGGAGGGCTTGCATGACAATGCTTTTAAGGTGCTGTCTGAAGCAGGTTATACCAATGTTGAAAATATCAAAACCGCCCTTGACAAAGAAGAATTGATTGAAAAAATCAAAGATGTGCATTTTATTGGTATTCGCTCGCGCACCAACCTAACTCGTGATGTGTTAGAGCGCGCCGAAAAATTAGTCGCTATCGGTTGTTTTTGTATTGGTACCAACCAAGTAGATTTGGATGCGGCGCGTGAATTTGGTATCCCTGTGTTTAATGCCCCTTTTTCAAACACGCGTTCGGTTGCTGAACTTGTGCTTGCCGAAATCATTATGCTGATGCGTGGCATTCCTGAAAAAAATGCCGTAGTGCATCGTGGCGGCTGGAATAAATCTGCCAAAGACAGCTATGAGGTGCGTGGCAAAACGCTTGGCATTGTGGGCTATGGCTCTATTGGCTCACAATTATCTGTGCTTGCAGAAAGTCTTGGCATGAAAGTGATTTATCATGACGCTGTTACCAAATTGCCCTTGGGCAACGCTCGTCAGGTGACTAGCTTAGAAGAGCTGTTGGCAAATAGCGATGTCGTCACTTTACACGTACCTGATTTGCCTGAAACTCGCGGCATGATTACCAAGCGTGAATTGGCGCTTATGAAACCAAAATCACACCTGATTAATGCAGCCCGTGGCAAATGTATTGTTATTGAAGATTTGGCAGAAGCGTTGCGCTCTGGGCATATCATTGGCGCGGCAATTGATGTTTTTCCCAAAGAGCCAAAATCTGCTGATGAGAGCTTTGAATCAGCTTTGCGTGAATTTGACAATGTGATTTTGACCCCGCATATTGGCGGCTCAACCCAAGAAGCTCAAGCCAATATTGGGCTAGAGGTGGCGGATAAGTTTGTGCGTTATTCTGACCAAGGTGACACCTTGTCTGCGGTCAATTTCCCCAATGTCAGCATTCCTTTTAAAGATGGGACGCATCGCTTATTACACATTCATCAAAACGTGGCAGGTGTATTATCACAAGTCAATACAGCTTTTGCTAAGGCAGGGATTAATATTTTAGCCCAAAATTTGATGACCGAAGACAATGTCGGCTATTTGGTGATGGATATTGATTCTGATAATTCACAATTGGCACTAGAAAAGCTCAAAGCCATTCCTGAAACCATTAAGGTACGTGTCTTATTTTAAGGCGTGTGACATATCAACGTGTCCCAATCTTTTTTCCACCAAAAACGCTATCTTATGATGGCGTTTTTCTTGACAAAAAAATCGACGCTGATAAAATCAAGTTGATTAACATTTAATCAAGAGCAAAAAATGATGAAATCACAATTGCTGCTGATAGCACCGCTCATTTTGATGTGTAGCACCACTGCTTTGGTTGGCGGCAAGAGCAAATTTGGCATCCATGTTGATGATGACTAAGATTGGATAGCTGTTCTCTATTTGGCAATGTTTTTTGTGATTTTAGGTTATTGATGGCAAGAAAAAAGCCATGATGGCGACCCCCATTTTAAGGAATATCAATGATACATATTCAGACTATGACTTCTGCCGATTACGATGATGTTTATCAATTATGGTGCTCATGTCAAGGCATGGGGTTAAATAACATAGATGATAGTCAAGCAGGCATTGCCAAGTTTTTGGCGCGTAATCCTACCACCTGCTTTGTTGCCAAAGACGCAGATAAGATTGTTGGGGTGATTTTGGCAGGGCATGATGGTAGGCGTGGTTTTATTTATCATTTGGCGGTAGCAGACAGTCATCGTAGGCAACATATCGCCACCAACCTGACCGACCACGCCCTAAAGGCACTTGCCCAAGAAGGTATCAGCAAAGTGGCTTTGGTAGTCTTTAATCGCAATGATGGTGCCAATGCGTTTTGGCAAGCTCAAGGATTTGATGAGCGCCAAGATTTGACTTATCGCAATAAAGCTTTGGTAGCCATACAACGATATGATACCTAAAAACACCCTACCACAAAAAAATTTCATGAAAACCATTTATTTAATTCGCCACGCCCAAAGTCAATCCAATGCCCATGCCAATAGCACCAACAAAATTATTTATCGCAATCATCAAATTGCGCTATCTGATTTGGGGCATCAGCAAGCTTGTCACTTAGCTGATATGTTAATAAAACAAATACCCACCCCCACTCAAGTATTTGTCTCCTCCTATATACGCACCCATCAAACTGCCAAGCCTTATTTGGACAAACTAGGCATGAGTGCTCAAATTCTGGATAACTTACACCAATTTGATTATTTGGATTTTGAGCATATTACTGGCAAAGGATTTGATGAATTGTATCAAATGTCAGAGGTGTTTTGGCAGCGCCCTAATGACTATAAAGACAGTCCTAATTGTGAAAGCTATGATGACTCTGTAGCGCGTGTGCAGTCAATCAGAGCATACTTTAAGACACTGCCTGATGGCACTTATGTGGTCTTTACCCATGGTATGTGGATTAGTATGTTGATATGGCAATTATTAAACCCTAGCCTGATTCATCAAAAAGTTACCTTTCGTCAGTTTGAACAGACCATTCGTCCTAACAATACTGATATGTATCGCTTGACACTATGGAATGCTCAAGAAAGCATTGCGAAGGTCGTTTAAATTACGCCCAAGTGCCTTAAGGCTTTGGCAATGCCCTCTTCTTTGATGGTTGGCGCAACAAAATCTGCCACCGCCTTTAACTCAGGATGCCCATTGCCCATTGCCACCCCAAAACCTACCGCTTCTAGCATTTCAATGTCGTTAAGCCCATCACCAAACGCCCAAGCATCTTTTATTTCAATGCCTAGCTTGTCTAGCACCACTTGAATGCCTCGCGCTTTTGAGCCATCTTTATCCAAAATATCCACCCCACTTGTGTGCCAACGGGTTGTTTTTAGGCTAGGTAGTAGTGGCAAAGTGATGTGGCGGTTGTCATCATAAAATGCCAGTATTTGATAAATGGGTGGGTAGGGAACAAGCTCTTGTGCGCTAATATAGCGATAGGGAATATGTAGCGATGTTAAAGCGTCTTTTAGGGCTTGGCTGTCTTTTAGGGCATAGATGTGTGTGGCGGTCATATACGCATAGGCGATGCGTTGCTCAAGCAGATAATTGGTAGTGTGAGTGATTTGCTCATTGCTTAGCGCAAACGTTGCCAGCGCCTGCCCTTGATATTCTATATACTGTCCATTGATGGTGATAAGCACCTCAATGCCCACCTCATCAATCAAGCGGTCAATCTGCGGTGGAAAAACACTCCTGCCTCGACCTGTGGCAATAGCAACTATGATGCCTTTGTTTTTGAGGGTATGTAGCGCCTCTATGGTGCTACTAGGCACGACATTGTCATATTTAATATATAACGTGTCGTCAATATCAAAAAAGATAATTTTAGGCAGCTTCATAAGTTTTGATTATTTGCTAAAAAACACCGTGCGAATACGCATAAAAGCAATGATGGCGGCAATCAATAAGACTGTCACCACCACGCCTTTGCTAATAGGGGCAATGTAGCTTTCTACTTTTTCATAGTTTGCACCCAAGATATAGCCAGCATATGCCAAAAGTGTTGTCCAGATGGCAGACCCTAGGGTGGTTAATACCAAAAATGGTGTCATTGGCATACGCGCCATACCTGCAGGAATGGAGATAAGTGAGCGAATGGCAGGAATCATGCGTCCAAAAAAAATCACCGACTTGCCATATTTATCAAACCATGTTTGGGCATTGACGACATCATTCGTTGTGACCAAAAAATATTTGCCGTATTTTTGAGTCAATACCAGCAGACGTTTTTGGTCAAAAATCGTCCCAAAATAATACAAAGGCAAGCCACCTAGCACCGACCCTGCCGTCCCTGCAATAATCACAGCCACCAACCCCATGGTGCCTTTGGCGGCAGCAAAGCCAGCTGCAGGCATAATGAGTTCAGAAGGGATGGGTGGAAAAACATTTTCCAAAAACATCATCAAAGTGACGCCAATAAGTCCAAGCTTATCCATCATGATAAGCACCCAGTCGCTGATTGTGTTCATAGCTTGCCTAAACGGTTAAAAAAATGGGGCGTATAAATGTATTGCCCAAAAAGTGTTGTGAGAATTTTTCTGGATGATATTCTTAAAACATACCACAGCTTAAGCAGTGCTTGTAGTAAGTCACCTCAAAAGAGCGTTATTTTAGCATATTGTGATTGGGGTGATAGCGCTTTTATGTCAAAGTTTGTGTCGCTCATTTATCACACCCCATCCATCCTCACAAAACGAGCTTTTGCTAGCCAATCTTTATCTCATCTTGTATCATATCCTCATCTTGTATCATAGGGCTTTTTTGATGACCCAAGGCGCCCAAACCCAACATTTTTTATTTATCTGTTCAAAAAATCAATGGCGTAGCCCTACTGCCGAACGTATCTTTAAACATCATGTAGGCATCAAAACAAGGTCAGCAGGCACCAGTCATCAAGCCAAACACTGTGTGACTTTGGCGGATATTGTATGGGCGGACATAATTTTTGTGATGGAATATAAACACAAAACCCAGCTTCTAACCAAATTTCGCCCCCATCTACAGCACAAATCCCTCATCGTACTAGACATCGATGATGAGTATCAATATATGGATGAGGAATTAATTGACTTATTGACAAGTTCTTTGGCACCTTTTTTGCCAAGTGATACAGCACATTTAGAGCTCAATGAATCATTATCATCTTGAAAATAGTCCTAAAAATGACTAGGGCGTGTTGGCGTGTCAATTTGAGTGAAAAGCTTAGCGGAATCACCAGCCTTTTTAGGTGATAGCCATAGGCAATATCATCATATTGGCAAGGGTATCAACAACGAAAGGTGAGAGTTTATATTTCACCAAAAGCGGCGTAATAGACATTTTTCATGATAAAAATCACACCCCATCTCCTAATAGACATTTTTCATGATACAGTTGTTCATGAATGTTACTGTTACTATCATTCATGGAGTTGGTGTGATTTTAAATAAGATTCGATAAATTGACGATGACAGGATTTGCAATAATACTGCTGTTGATGCTGTTTTTTGCCGTTTTTGACAGTAT
>JBHBMT010000108.1:0-22138 GCA_041773075.1 Moraxella sp. | reverse complement strand
TATTAGGCATTTTACTGCAAGATTTAGGAGAAAAACCAAATGTTATTCTAAATGCAAGAAAATGATGGAAAATACGCTCAATTTACTGTTTGCTAAATGGAATGGGAGCTTAAATTATGTATTTTAAATTAACAATGCCAAATAAAATAACCAGCAAAACCACCATACCCAAAAAGTTTGGTGGTTTTTTATTGAAGCAGTTTTGTCAGTGCATGAATGAGTTTGCTAAAAACCGATGAGCCAGTCATCAGTATCAGCAGGTATATTCCTAACCAATATTCAGGCAAGGTGTGTTTGATAAGATAATAATCGTGATTGTTTTGATTGGCTTGGCTGCCGTCAATTTGTATTTGATAAGTACCCACATCAAGTTTGGCATAAGATAAGGCATAAGAGCCGTGAGTAAAAGACGTTTTGCTGACTCTCATCAGATGGCGGCGTGTTTTGATGGGATTGCCTAGACGGTCATACAAACGCAAAGGAAATTTGCGGTGTTTGGAGCGGGTAAAAAGCTTGCCTTGCACCCAAATGGCATAATAGCCCTGTTTGGTGATGGTCAAGGTTCGCTCGCCTTTTGGGGTGGGTGTTAGGGCAAAACGGGCGATTTCTTTGCCAAAAGCCATGCGGTACATGACATAAAATAGGGGTGCAAACGCCAACACAAAAGACGCAGCAACCAAGATAATGATAACTACTTTATTCACTGTTTTATCTCTACATCTGGCATCAGTTTGATAAAGTTTTGGGGTGTCTCACGCCTTAAACAAAGCCTAAACCATGTCAAAATAGCGCCTACTCACCTAGCAAATACCTTACCCATAACACAACAGCTTGTTATTTGCTAGAATCTGTTCACGATTAATTTTTAGACAACATAAAATAAGTTGCCAGCTTTTCAAAAAAAATTTAAGACTGATAGTGATTCTATCAAGCAAGTTTTTGGCACTTAAAAAGGTAAGGGTTAGCCATTTTTAATGCAAAAACGTTATTTCATTTCCAAAATTATTGCCAAATCGTAATGAGTGTTATGAAATGTCAGGATCCTAGATAGACCTTCTTATTTTATGCCAAAACCAAGAATATAGCCTTTATATTCCTACTTGCTGCCATTGTTTGGCAAGCTCTTCTATGGTATTACCTGTCATGGCAAGCATGGGTGCTGCAATTTGCCAATCACTGTCCAAACGGCGCATTTGCCAAGCGCACAAAGCGGTACAATCAGCCGCCAAAGCAGTCAAAGGAATGTGATGAATAAGCACACCTTCATTGTCATATAGTCCGATTTTGCCTGATTTGGCAAGCGCAAGTGGCTGATGATAAAAAGAATGTACAAAAAATGCCAGTTTGTGTACGCGTTTGTCTAGCTCACCAAAACGCACACTAAGGCGCTCTTTGATGCTGTCAGGGCGATAATACTTACTCATTTCGCGAAAACTATCGCCACCATGACGCACCAGCTCATCCTTGCTACGCATACGCGCATACCAGACCATTTCCAAAAGCGTGCCATGGTCATCATAAAGTCCACAGCCTATATCAATATCCATCGCGCAAGTTGAACTATTGAGAGGCAGGCGACCCAACCAATATGCCAACCCTGTTTTGGGTAAGGTGGTAGGCTCATGATAGGCTTTGACTATCAATTGGCTGCCTTGGATATTGAGCTCGGTGAGCGTTTTTGGGTCAAAATGACTGATAAGCTGGCGATGAACTGGTGCGCTAGACGCTGTCATAAAAGTATCCTTGGGTTGGCATCAGTGGTCTATCCAAACATAAAGCCTGTTAAACTCAAAACAAGACAAGGTAATAATCCAAAAGGCAGGTTTACGATGTGGTGTTTTGACATCAAATGACGATGCAGACAATTGGGTATTATTGAGATTTATTTATATCAGTTATAATCCAATTTCACCAATATAAGGCAGGTGGCGATAAGCCTGATTAAAGTCCAAGCCATAGCCCACAATAAACACATCATCCACCTCAAACCCCAAGAAGCGCACATCCATTTCGATTTCTCGGCGTGAGGGCTTACTCACTATGGTGCATAATTCAATGGAATTTGGATTTCTGGTTTTTAGGACATCCACCACTTTGCTTAATGTGCGCCCTGAATCAATAATATCCTCCACAATCAAGACATCTTTGCCTGCAATGTCTGTATCCAAATCTTTTAAGATTTTGACATCCCCTCCTGATACCGTACCAGCACCATAACTGGACACGGTCATAAAATCCATCTCATGAGCATGATGCAGGGCGCGGCATAAATCCGCCATAAAAATAACCGAACCACGTAACAAACCAATAAGCACCAAAGGCGCTTGGCTGTCCTGATAATGCTCGTCAATGGCTTTGGCAAGTTCACCAACTTTGGTGGCGATCTCTTCACTGCTAATCAAAACTTTGGCGGTAGGTGTATTCATAACGACATCTTCTTTTATAAAAATTAACTTAATAAATAAAGTATATAAAATAAAACCAACTTTGCTGTTGTCCAGCATATCATAAGTTGCACTGATTTAAAGGCAGTGTCGCTTAGCGTTTTAGAGCAAGGACATCTTCTTCGCTTAAGCGCCAACGCCCCTTTCTTTTGGAATGGCTGCGCCCCACCAATGCAGCATTGTTTAATAGTCTGTGCATAGAATGACTAGAATGCGCATGACAAATGGCACAAGCCAAGCCATCAGCGGCATCAGCTTGAGGGGTGACTTCTAGGGTTAGAATTTTGCAAACCATCGCTGATACTTGTTCTTTATCAGCAGCGCCATAGCCGCAGACAGCTTGTTTGATTTGACGAGCAGTATATTCAGAAACGCTTAACTCAAGCGCCGTTAAAGCAGCAATGGCAGCACCTCGAGCTTGACCTAATTTGAGTGCTGAATCAGGGTTGTCTGCCATAAATACTTGCTCAATGGCAGCGTGCATGGGGCTTTGGTCATATTTTTGATAATAAGTGACAATGCGTGTGATGCCTGCAAAAATTTGGGCAATGCGTTCAGGCATGGCACTGCTGTCTGTACGAATGGTACCTGCATCCAAAAAGCTTAGACGCTCTCCTTCTTGACGTACAATGCCATAGCCTGTCATACGAGAACCAGGGTCAATGCCAATAATCAACGTCATAAAAGCCCTTAAAGTAAGAAAAATACCAAACAAGTGTCTTGAAATTTAATGTCAGCGCCCAAATTAAGACGCTATTATAGCAAGTTTTTTGATGGTTTTGTGTATTCTATAAGCTTTATAGAAACAAAAGCGCATCATTCATTAGGTTAAAAAAGGCTTAAATTATGGGTTTGATTGTTGGCATTGCTTTGGTGTGGTTCATCATCGAGATGCTTGTTTGGTATCTGGTAGCGCAATTTATCAGTGGGTGGTGGGTGTTTTTGTGGTTTATTGCAGCAGCCGTGCTTGGGGTGGTGATGATAAAAAAAACCATCACAACATTTAATCCGTTGGCGCAGCAGGTGCGTTCTGGCGTTATTCCCAATCCCGCCAATCAACCCCCTGAATCCACCATCACCAAATCAATTGCGTTGGGGCTAGCGGGACTATTATTGTTGCTACCTGGGTTAATTAGTGATGTGGTGGCGGGCATACTGTTATTGCCTGTGGTGCAAAAACGTCTAACGACCGCTGCCAAAAACTACGCCATGAAAAACCAAGACAAAATGATGGCAATGATGGCAAAACAAATGGGAGGCAACTCGCCTTTTGGAGGTATGGGTGGCGCCAATCCATTTGGTGGTGCTAATTCACCGTTTGGTGGTAATCCATTTGGCACCTTTGGCGGAACCACTGTTGATGGCGAAGCCAAAACTGTCAATAAGCCTACCAAGCAAATTTCCGCCAATGATGATTAGGACACCCTAATACTTCATAGCACTCATTACGATTTAGCAATGATTTAGAAATAATATAGTGTCTTTGTATTAAAACTAGCTAAATCTTAAGTTTCATCGTCAAATTGTTTGTTGATATGTTAACATCAACAAACAATCTTCCTTAAAAATTTGCGATTTTTCTTAATTTTAATGACAAATTTAATGGCAAATATGCAATGTCAGGATATCCTAAGTCAATACATTATCAATACATTTAAGCTTTGACATTCTAGACATCTTCACAAACACCCTCTTATCCAAATTAATCAACTATAAGTTGCAAAGGATGCAGGGTGTTTATAATGTATTTAAACTCTATTCACTGACGTACCAATCGGCTTGGGGTTATCTGTGTCAACAATGTTGGGTGACTGACACGCACAGGATTGATATCAATACCACCGCGCCTTGTGTACCATGCACGCACCATCAGACTCTCTGGCGCTAATGCACAACTTAAATCTGCAAAAATTTGCTCTACACACTGTTCATGAAACCCGTTGTGATTACGATAACTTAAAATATATTCAAGTAAAACTTCTTTTTTGATACAAGGTGCTGTCATCTCAATCTGCACCGTTCCCCAATCAGGCTGATTGGTCACAGGACAGTTTGAACGCAATAGATGTGAATAATACACCTGATGCACTTTTTTGTATGGGTGCTCCGTCACCAAGATAGCACCATTAATGTCATCACAAATCTCCAGACATTTATCACTACCATCAAAGGCATCATCAATACACACGCCTGTCACCCATGCTATAGGCAGTACTTCTTCTTGCAATCCAAGCAATGTTACTTCTACTTGTGTTTGCAAACAAGCAGATAAATCTTGGCAAATGGTCTGTCTGACAGCTTCTGAGGTATCAAAGACCGTAAAATTAAAGCTATTTAAATACAACTTTAATGATTTAGACTCAACAATAAAAGGTGAGCTAGCAGCAATGGCAAGGCGCACCATCGCCACTTGTGAAATACCTTGTTTGTTTAACCAAGACACTTCAAAACAGTGCCAAAAATCCACCCCAAGCGACACATCCACATAAGATTCTGCCAACTGCTGCCGACCTGCCGACCGAGCAATGGCAAACAATACCTTAGGGTCATAATATTTAGGATACTCTGTTGTTTGACCTAACACACCATGCATACGCCACCCTTCTTATTTGTTATAAACGCACTCGATGACCACGACTTAATAGACGATATGCCACCCCATAAAACCCAACACAAAACACCACAATCGCCACAATAGAATACCAAATATTGACATCAGAATAACCCAAAATGCCATAGCGAAACACATTCACCATATAAACAATGGGATTAAGTAGCGATAAGGTTTGCCAAATTTCTGGCAATTCTTTTAGCGAATAAAACACCCCACCCAAATACGTCAAGGGCGTTAAGACAAAGCTTGGAATAATAGAGATGTCATCAAAAGAGCGTGCAAATACAGCATTGATAAATCCACCCAAAGAAAACAACACCGATGTTGCAACCACTGTCAAAACCGTAATCAGCGCATGAGATAAACTTAATTGAGTAAAAAACAGCGCCACACACGTCACCAAAAGAGCAATCACAAGCCCCCGAAACACCCCACCTGCGACATACCCCAACAAAATCACGTGCTTTGACATAGGCGACACCAACATTTCCTCGACACTGCCGCTAAATTTGGCACTAAAAAAACTAGATGCCACATTAGAATAGCTGTTGGTAATCACTGCCATCATAATAAGCCCTGGGACAATAAATTGCATATAAGATACACCGCCCATCTCACCCACGCGCGAGCCTATCATCTTACCAAAAATCAAAAAATACAATGTCATGGTAATGACAGGAGGTAACAATGTCTGTGGCCATATTCTTAAAATACGTTTAATTTCTTTAAAAAATAAGGTATAAAATGCAATAAATTGTTGTTGCAAACTCATGGTATTACTCAATATATGTCAATATGATAAGGGGTGATTAGCGCTCAAGTTTGGTGGTAAGATGTTTGTCCACCAAACCCATAAACAGCTCTTCTAAACGATTGGCTTTATTGCGCATACTAGCAACCATCACCCCTTGATTGGACAGTTGAGCAAACACCCCGTTTAAGCTATCGCCTTTTTTTAAGGTGACTTCCAAACTTAAGTCGTCTAGCTGACTAAACCGTACCACATCCGTCAAACTAATAGCAGACTTAGGCGCGCTTGCCAAATCCAAAATAAAACTTTCCACATCCAAGCTTGCCAATAGACTTTTCATATCAGTATTGATACGAATTTCCCCTTTGTCCAAAATGGCAATGTGCTTGCACAATTGTTCAGCCTCTTCTAGATAATGCGTGGTCAAAATGATGGTGGTCTTTTCTTGTTCATTAATGGTTTGCATAAATTCCCACATAGAACGGCGCAGTTCAATATCCACCCCTGCAGTTGGCTCATCTAAAATCAACAATCTTGGACGATGCATCAAGGCTCTAGCAATCATCAAACGGCGCTTCATCCCCCCTGACAAAGCACGTGCAGGTTGATGACGCTTCTCCCAAAGCCCCAATGCCTTAAGCAGATATTCCGCGCGGGGCAAGGCATCTTTGGCACCAATCCCAAAATACCCCGCCTGCACCACCAAAATATCTAAGCATTTTTCAAACATATTAAAATTAAACTCTTGAGGTACTACACCCAAAAATGCCTTGGCTTTGGCAGGATTGGCAATCAAATCCACTCCAAAAATTTCCACACCACCCGTGGTTGGCGCAAATAAAGCACTGATAATTCCAATCATTGTGGATTTTCCTGCTCCATTAGGTCCTAATAAAGCAAAAAATCCACCTTCAGGAACCGTCAATTCCACTCCTTTTAAGGCGGTATAGCCATTGGCATAGGTTTTTGATAGATTGGTAACTTTTAAGGCGGGCGTGGTCATAAGATTTTCTTAAGTATTTTTAATGGATGTATTAGGTTACATTGACAGTAGCAATAATGTGCTTTGAGCTCAACTTTTAAACTCAACTCTGTTTATCTTAAAGTCTGCTCACGATGAATTTTTTTGCAAAAATAAGATAAATCACAAGCTTCTCAAGAAAAAAAACTTAAGGTTAATAGTGATTCTATCAAGCAAGTTTTTGACATCGAGTCGCAAGAGTTAGCTATTTTTGACCAAAAGCAATGATTTTTAATAAAATATTTAGGGCATCCTGATATTTTGTAACACTGGCGCTTATTTTTGATGCAACTGTGGGCTCTTGGTGCACCCTAGTGACACGCTAAATGGTGTCAAATTTATTTTTTTAAAGTGCTGTAATGTTTTTATTCAGGCTAGTATGGCTAGTGGCTTTAACAACTTCTTGATGGTTATTCCAAAATAAGTCCACCCATTGACATCTAATGCATCACATCCTTGCAATCACCTGCTCATATGATGGGCATTTAAACGACTTTTTGTATGGTTTTTTTGATATCACTAAAGCCAATTATCAAGAGCAAACCTAAAAATTTAAATTATCTAAAATTTATTCGCAATGCGGCCAACATAGAATATATTCATAAACATCTTGGGTATAATCAATGGGTAACTCATCTTCTTTGTCCAAAAAACCGTTTTTATTACGGTCAAGTTTTTTGAAGCTGTCTTGAGTGATGGGAAATTCCCATGCCAATTTACCACTAGATGATTTTTTGATATCCAAAAATTCTTTTAAACTTAGTTTACTGTCATTATTTTTATCAAATGAATAAATAAAAGTTGTATCAGGTGCTGCAATACTTAATGCGCGTGCAGGTAAAATACAGCAACATGACAATACAGCAATGATAATTTTCATATTTTTCATCATGTTTCCCTCTAAATAGTTAAACTAAAAAATCAAGAAGTTGCTTTGAGTGAGCCATCATATTATCCCAAAACATAAAGCCAGCTTGCCCAAATTAACAACATCTCAACAAAAAATAACTTAGAATTTGTCTTCATAACGTTTTTGCGATGAAAATTGTGTTAGATAAACTGCCCGATTTTCAAGAAAAATGTAGGTTGATGGTTTTTTATCAAGCAAGTTTTTGACGCTTAAAAAGCAAGGGTTAGTCAGTTTGGTCTATCAACTTACAATAACGTCATCACTTGCGAAGAAGGTAATCGCCCTTTAGGCAGAGTGGCATTGGCATCTTGGGGGCTTTTTTTGCCAATGGCTATCATCATTAAGCTACTCAAGCCTTGGTGTGCAAGATTAAGCTCTTTATCCAATCTATGACGGTCAAATCCCTCAATAGGAGTGGCATCCAAGCCTTCTGCCTGCACCAATGCCAACCAAAATCCTGCACTCAAATACACTTGATTGGTACTCCATACCAAACATTCATCACCACTCATACCATCAATACAAGCTTGACAATAAGCTAAGCGCTGATTTTTAGCTTCTTCGTGAACAAAACGCCCCGCTTGGGCTTCAGCTTCAATCACCGCTTGAGTATGTGCGTTATCAAGCTGTGTCTTGACAGCAAAAACCACCACCAATGCCGATTGCATAACTTTGGGAATGTTGTGCGCATTCGCTCCTTGCATGGCGGTTGTGAGGCGCTCTTTGGCATGGGTTGTTTTTGCCACAAAAAAATGCCATGGCTGGCTATTCACTGCTGATGGTGCAAGCCTTAATGCCTCAAGTAATCTATGCTCCACCTCACCATCTAGCTCAAAACTGCCATCATACGCTTTGCAAGTGTACCGCGATTGTGCCAGCGTCAGTGCGTTCATATTCTCTCCATTTTGTCAGTTATTTAAATTAAATATATAGCATCGTTTAATCAAGATACCGTTTTGGGTGCTACCTTGGGCTCATTGATGGGCAAATTACTCACCGCCGCCAAAAACGCCAGCACCATATCAGCATACCACACATACTGATACGCCCCAAAATTTTCCATCGCCAATCCGCCCAAATACGCCCCCAAAAATCCGCCCACTTGATGGCTTAACAAACTTAGCCCAAACAGTGTCGCCAAATAACGCACGCCACACAATTTACCAATCGCCCCTGCCGTTGGTGGCACGGTCGCAAGCCACGTCAGCCCAAGCCCGATGGCAAACAAATAAAACGTGGTCGCCGTTTTTGGTAACAACAAATAAATGCCAATCAGCGCCACTCGGCTTAAATACATCCAAAATAAAATGTATTTACAGCGATAACGCCCCACCATCGCCCCCACCGCCAAACTGCCCACAACATTAGACAGCCCAATCAGTGCCAACGACCAAGACGCCACATTGACGTGCAAGCCCTTAAGCGTTACCTCCAAAGGCAAATGCGTTACCAAAAACGCCACATGAAACCCACAAGTAAAAAACGCAAAATGAATGAGCAAATAATCTTTGTTGCGCAAGGCATCTTTAAGCGCCTGAAACAACGTCTGCTCTGGGGCTGTGATGGTTGGTGCTGTGGCAGGTTTTAGTTTTTTGGACGTTGCCACCAAATACCACGACAAAGGCAAACAAAACAAAGACACCCCTGCCAGCACCCAAAACGCCAACTGCCACCCCAAACCTGCACCAAGTAGCGGCAGCGCAATCAGCCACTGCACCAATGGCGCAAACAAAAATTGCCCAAACGATGAACCTGCATTAATCACCCCTGACGCAAGCCCCCGACTGTTGACAGGCACGGTGTTTGCCACCTGCCCCATCAACACCGAAAAACTGCCCGCCCCTGCACCAAACGCCACCAACACCCCAAGCGTCAGCACCAGCCCCCATTTTGACAATAAAAACGGCACAAGCGCACAGCCAATCGCCAAAAGCAGCGTACCACCCATCAGCACCGTCAATGCGCCAAATTTGTCCGCCACCGCCCCAACAATAGGCTGCGAAACACCCCACATCAGCTGCGTTACCGCCAGCGCAAAACTGATTTGTACGACACTGACCGTCCCCATGTGTGTGATGGGCTCAATAAACAGCCCCAAAGACATACGAATGCCTGATGTCGTCATCAAAATCAAGGAAGCTATCGCTACCAAAAGCCAAATCGCCCAAGCGCTTGTTTTGGATGTCTTGGTGTTGTTTATCAAACTCTTGTTATTCATACATCTATACACTTATACATCTATACACTTATACATCTACACACTTATACAGCCATCACATCCATCATTGACATCTCACAACCTCTCTTGTATCAATCTTCTTATATCAATAAAAGGTGCGGACACGACCGTCAGCACCTTTTATAAATACCATAGTTAACGCGCGCTACTTAGGCTTTGGGCAATGCCTACCAACTCCACAAACTCGGCACGCAACCCATGTTTGTCTTCACCTTGATTCTCATCTGCCAATGTTTTGATGTCTTGCCATGTCATTGCACCATTATATTTGCCACCCTTTAAGGCTTGAGCATAGCTTGCCACTGCCACAGCAAATTTGGTATCGCCATCAGCATTTTGCCACGGCACTGATTTGGCAGGAACCGCAAATTGCATTAATTGACTTTGTGACTCGTTGGGCGCTTTGTAACGCAGCTTAATATAGGCATATTCATTTTTATCACCTGTCGCCGTGGGTGTGGTCTGATAACGTGATGGCGATAACCATCCTTGTTCACCCACAGGAATAATCTCATACAATGCCGTCATCTGATGCCCTGCACCAATATCGCCTGCATCCACGTTGTCATTATTAAAGTCTTCTTGGTTTAACACACGATTTTCATAACCCACCAAGCGATATTCTTGCACAGTGGCAGGATTAAACTCCACCTGCACTTTGACATCTTGAGCGACCGTTGCTAAGGTGGATGTCAGCTGACGCTCTAGCACTTTTTTGGCTTCTTTTTCATTATCAATATAACTATAATTGCCATCGCCAGCATCAGCAAGCTGCTCCATTAGGCGCTCATTATAATTATCCGTCCCAAATCCAAGCGTTGTTAGCGAAATGCCTGATTTACGCTTTTCGACAACCATGCCTTTTAGGGTATCAAAATCGGTAATACCGACATTAAAATCCCCGTCCGTTGCCAATAAAATTCGGTTAATCCCCCCTTCAATAAATGCCTTTTGTGCCTCATCATACGCCATTTGAATGGCACGCTCGCCTGAGGTTGCGCCATCTGCTTGCAATCTGTTCACCACAGATAAAATGGTCTTTTTGTCCTTACCAGATGTTGGTGGTAATGCCAATTTTTCCCCTGAGGCGTAAGTGATGATGGTCACTTTGTCTTGCTCACGTAGCTGCTCGGTTAAAATACGCAGTGTTTTTTTGACCAAAGGCAATTTATTATCTTCATCCATACTGCCTGACACATCTACCAAAAAGATAAGATTGGCAGGAGGCAAGCTCTCAAAGTTCACATCATTTTGTGTTTGTATGGCGATTTTCATCAGCTTGGCATTTTTTTGCCAAGGCGACTCCCATACGCTTTGATGTACCGCAAAAGGCTTGCCATCTTTGGGCTTAGGGTAATGATACTCAAAATAATTAATCATCTCTTCGGTGCGCACCGCACCCACAGGTGGTAGGCTACCATCATTTAAAAAACGGCGTACATTACTATAGCTGCCCGTATCTACATCTACACTAAACGTAGACACAGGGTGCTGTGCCACACTTTTGACAGGGTTTTCTTCTAAGGTTTGATATTGCTCGGTATTTATGGGCAATGAGGGTGCTTCCACCTCCACCATACTTGCATCTGCAGCCACTGCAACTGCCTCATAAGCAGGCTCTGCTACCATTGGTGAAGCAGCATGTTCCTTACTACATGCCACTAAGACCATTGTCATGCTGGCAAATGAGGCGCTCATTACGGTTAATTTAAAGGGATTCATAGCAGACTCCTTGATGAAAGACAAACGCTTAGGCTACAATATCATACCGCCATTTAGCCACCTTTATCATGTTGTGGCTTGCGTCAATAGAGTAACAAACTTTTTAATAAATCACAACTTTGTCAGCTATCATTTGTAAGCTATCAGTGCGCGTCATGACCTCCCAAAAATCCTCACCCATCACTCTTGTTTTATTGATAATTGGGCTTATGTTTGCTGCTGCTAATATGCGCTCGCCCATTGTCATGATTGGCTCTGTTACCTCCAAGCTAACAAGCGACTTTGGTTTAACAGCAACCACCATTGGCTATTTGGGTGCACTACCTATGCCGCTATTTGCCTTGGGTGCGTTGGTAGCGCCACTATTGGCTCGGCGTTTTGGGCTTGAAATCATGATGATTGCAATGACCATCCTGCTTAGCATGGCAGTGGCACTGCGTTTGTGGTTTGGGGTGGGAGCGCTGTTTTTTGGTACTCTATGCTTGTCATTTGCTATTGGTATGCTAAACGCACTCACCGCCCCCTTTATCAAGCAATACGCTCCCAATCACATCGCCTTAGCCACGGGGATATTTAGCCTTAGTATGTCAAGCTTAGCAGGGTTTGGGGCTTGGGTGGTTGTACCTATGACAACCGTTTTTGGCTGGCAGATGGCGATGAGCGCTTGGGCATTCTTTGGGGTGGTTACCATTGTGATTTGGGGTTATCTTTATTGCTCTTACAAGCCTATCTCTCACCCCCCATCAGCTTCCACACCTCATCACGCCTCCACCCATTTTTCGCCATGGCGCACCCCAAAAGCATGGCAAATGGCAATACTGCTTGGGGTGCAGTCTATGTTATTTTATACCCTTGCTAGCTTTTTACCCTCCATTGGCACTAGTCTAGGGCTTGGCATTTCAAGCGCTACTGGGCTTGCATTTATTTTTCAAATGATGTCACCTCTTGCCATTGTGGTACTAACCTTTTTGGTGCGTCGTGGTGTTGGTATACGAGTGTTTGGCATTATAGGTACACTTTGTAATGCACTAGGTGTTGCAGGATTATTGTGGCTACCCTCTACACCTATCTTGTGGTCAGCTCTAATGGGGCTTGGCTGTGCTTTGGTTTTTACATTAAGTTTAATGATGTTTTCACTGCGCACTCAAAATACCGACCACGCCAGAGACTTATCAGGAATGGTACAGGCAGTTGGTTATGCTATTGCGCTTTTTGGTCCTTTGAGTATGGGCAAATTATTTGAGCTCACAGGCAGCTGGCACACTCCCCTATTGATACTTTTGATATTAATGCTTATCAACATTCCTTTTGGATTTTTGGCGACAGATGAGGGTAAGATAGATGCCATTGACACTAGGGCATTGCCCCCTCACTAAACAACATTTATTCAATCTACACGCTTGAGTATTTCTTTGTTTGCTTTATAATGAAAGCATTTTTGGCAATTAGGTTTAAGTGTTTTTTATGCGCGCACCTCATCCACTTACCAGTCGCACTTTGGTTCAGGCATTTGTTATCATTGCTCTAATTAGCATCTTTTGTGGCTTATTATTATATGCCTTATATCTTAGTTGGGGGGTGGTACTGCCTTTTTTGGTTGCCTTTATTTTTGCCTATCTTCTCAATCCAATCGTCACACGCCTTGCGCGATATATTGGACGTATTGGTGCCATCATGGCGGTGTATGCTTTGGTGGCAGGCATCCTCATTCTTATTCTTGGTTGGGCACTGCCTACCATTTGGGAGCAACTAAAAATCCTATGGAATTATTTGCCTGTCGCTGTTGATTGGTATAACCATGTGGGGCGAATTTGGATTAATGACAATCTTAGCCTTGAATATGAGCTGATTGCCCTAGACCCCAATATTGTACGCCAACACGCCATCAGCTATCTACAAGCCAACTATCAAGCCAGTGATGCCCAATCTTTTGCCCTAAAAGCACTGTCATCAGGTATGTCAGCTGTCAGCAATTTGGGGCTTGTGGTATTGATCCCTATTTTGACATTTTATTTTTTGAGCAACTGGCAAACACGCTTAGATGTTTGGGCAAGCGCCATTCCCAAGCCCTATTACCACAAAGTACTTGCCATTGCCAAGGATTGTAATACCGCTCTGATGAGCTTTGTTAAGGGGCAGTTTTTGGTCATGTTTTTGCTTGGGGTGATTTATGCGGTGCAATTACAGCTGATTGGACTACAGCTAGGGCTTACCATTGGTATGATTGCAGGGATAGCCAGCTTTGTGCCTTATGTAGGATTCACTGTCGGTATCATTGCCGCCATCATTGCAGGACTGCTACAATTTGGCTTGGATTGGGTGCATTTAGGGCTAATTATTGGCGCTTTTATGGTTGGTCAGATAATGGAGGGCTATGTACTTCAACCTCTGTTACTAGGGGATAAAATTGGCTTGTCGCCGATTTGGGTTATTTTTTCGGTGCTGGCAGGGGCATCTTTACTTGGGTTTGTTGGTATGCTCATCGCCCTACCCGTTTCCGCCTTGATTAACGTGTTATTTCATCATGCGTACGATGCCTATAAAAACAGCGAATGGTATCAGGGTCGCAGACAGTTTAGGCTGTTCTAGGAAGTTATCCATATTAGGGCGTGTTGATATTTCACACGCCTTAAAACTTATCAAGTTTTTTGATAAGCTTATTTTATACAATATCGCCTAAAACTTAATAACCTCTTCTTCTTTTAGCCATATCTTTTTGCAATCTTGCCTCTTTATATATCTTTTTTCAGTGTGGTAAAAAATAATTATATTATAAACATATAACTTACAATTTCTCAACAAACTGCCCTTTACACCTATTTTTTGCTAAGTTAAACTATTTGAATGTTATTTTTATTAAAAAATATTAATTTTTTAATTAATTTTTAAAACATTTTGCGATGTTAGTTTGTTAAGGAGTTGCCATGACCATCAAACTTAAATCTTACGCTATTGCGGCTGTTTTGACGTTTGCGCCCCTTGCTTATATACAGCCTGCACAAGCGTATTTTATCAGTCCAGACAATTATTTTGCCACTTGGCAAATAGATAATGCCTTTCAAAGAAACCTTTGGGAAAACCAAGAAAAATACGGCACAGGCTATAAAGGGGCGAAAAAAAGCACCCAAAAAAGCGCCGCCCAAAAGACAAGCGGTCAAAAAACTACCAGTAAAACCACGACTACAAACACCAACAAAACAAACAGTAGCGCTCATCGCTACACGCCTTCATCAAGCGTCAGCAGTCAAGTCAATACACAAATGATTCAAGCCATGCGTGCTGACTTACAAGCCAGCGGCAAACTAAATAGCCAAACCGAAAAAGAACTTAATGCACTCTCCAAAGCCAATTTGGTCGGACAAGTCAAAAACGCCCTAAAATCCGATGGTTATGAACCAAACAGCCTTGCCACAGCGATGGGATATTGGGTGGTGGTCAATTATGGCATCAGTCAGCGCCAAGACTTATCCAAGCTCAAAGCGCACGCCTTGGTTAAGCAGCTTCAAGACTCTATTAGCAGCACCGATTTGTCGTCCTTGAGCAACAACGAAAAACAAGTGATGGCAGAAACGCTGTATTGGGCAGGCAGCTTGCACATGGCGATGTATTTGGAAGCGACACAAACAAACAACCGCCAATACATCACCCAAAGTGTCAATGTGGCAAATCAAGCCCTAAGCAAAATGGGCATTTCTGCCAGCCAAATCAAACAAGGCAGCAATGGGCTTGAATTTCGCTAATGCTATTTGATTGAGCGGTTTTGATAATTAAAAGGACAATCATACATTGTCCTTTTTGTTTATTTAAGTAAACCAAAAACGACATTTGACACCAGCCCCCACCAAAATATTAAATTGTCGCCACAGCCCACAAAAAACGCTTGCATTTGGCAGTGTAATCGTCATAATAACCATAAATTTATTTTTTATGATAAGGAAACTCCTTGAGTATCACACGCACACTTCCCTTTAGTTTGAGTCCCAATGAGCTTAAAACCGTGCTTGGCGAATACAACAAGCACCTAAAATACATTCAAGAACGCCTTGAAATTACCATCGTTCAACGTCCTGACAGTTTTTTGTTATCGGGCGAGTTAGAAAAAGTGGCTGAAGGCGAACAGATTTTAAACAGCTTAATAGAGCTTGCCAAAGAGCAAGACAACATCACAGGCGAAGAGCTGCATTTACTTGTACAATCCAAGCTATCACACAGTGATGACAGCGCCCCCACCCACGACACCAGCACCCCCGTCAGCCTACGCACTCGCAAAGGTCGCATTACCCCCCGTGGCGCCAATCAGCAGCAATATGTACAAAAAATTCTCACCTGCGACATCAGTTTTGGGGTTGGTCCTGCAGGTACGGGCAAAACTTTCCTTGCGGTGGCGGCAGCGGTAGATATGCTAGAGCGTGGCGAGATTGAGCGGATTTTGTTGGTACGTCCTGCAGTAGAAGCTGGCGAAAAATTGGGCTTTTTACCGGGGGATTTGACCCAAAAAATTGACCCTTATTTGCGCCCCTTGTACGATGCTTTGTATGAAATGCTTGGCTTTGAAAAGGTGGGTAAGCTGATAGAGCGGCAAATCATTGAAATTGCGCCCTTGGCTTATATGCGTGGTCGCACCCTAAACAACAGCTTTGTCATTCTTGATGAAGCCCAAAACACCACGCCCGAACAAATGAAAATGTTTTTGACTCGCTTGGGCTACGGCTCTCGGGCGGTGATTACGGGCGACACTTCACAAATTGACCTACCCCGTGGACAAAAGTCAGGACTGGTGCAGGCGCTAGAAATTTTGGACGGCATTGACGACATTCACATCACTCGCTTTAATTCAAAAGATGTGGTGCGCCATCATTTGGTACAAAAAATCGTGGAAGCGTATGACGCTTATGACGTGGTGGAAGCCGCCGAACAAGAAAAACGTCAAGAAGAACGCCGCAAACAGCGCCGTCAAGAAGAGCTTGCCAAACAACAAGAAACCTTTGTGCTGTGGCAATCGATGAATCAAGAGTACAAACACGACCATCAAGACAATCAATCATGAGCGCCTTTACCCTAAATCTTAGCTTTGGCGATGACTTGTCTGATGAAGTGGTGAGCGTCTATTCACAAGACGAATTGCTACAAGTGTTTACTGCCACACTTGCCTATATCGGTGAGCGTATTCATGATGGCTTGCTATTGCCTGAATTTATTTTTGAAGAAACCTTTGCCCCCCAAGATTTTTGCGCCTTGCCCAAATCGCTTGACATTTATGTCTGTGGCAGTGATGAAGGACACGCCCTAAACTGGGACGCTCGGGGCAAAGATTATGCCACCAACATTTTGTCTTATCCCAGTGGTTTACCTAATATGCTGTTTCGGCAGATGGGTGAAATACCGCTTGGGGAGCTGGTGATTTGTCATGATGTGGTCGTCAAAGAAGCGTGCGAACAAGGCAAAACGTTTCAGCACCATCTAACGCACCTTGTGGTGCATGGCATACTGCATTTGCTTGGCTTTGACCACGAGCTTGGACAAGCGGAGCAAGACGAAATGGAAGGGTTTGAGATTGGGATTTTGGCACAGCTTGGTATAGCAAACCCTTATGACGATGTCATTGATGATAAGTTTTGTAACATAGGCGGTGTATGAGTACCCTTAGAAAGCGCAAACTCACCAAAAACCAAAGTCGGCGAATTGCTGAAAATTTAGCCTTCGATGGTGATGAAGACACCCTAAGCACTGGCGTGGTGGTTGCGCATTTTGGCAAGCAACTAGACGTGCAAATCACCCAATTAAGCACCCATGAAAATACTTTAACCGTAGGTGCTATCTGTCGTTGCCATGCGCGCACCAACCTCCCCTTACTCACCACAGGAGACAAGGTGCTTATCAGCTATGATGCCATTGCTCATTTGGGGCGCATTGAAAAGCTTTTACCACGCACCACCCTCATCACCCGTCCTGACCGCTATCACAAGATTAAACCTGTGGGTGCTAATGTGGCATTGCTTGTCATTGTGTTTGCCCCCCTACCCAAGCCTGCCACAAGCTTAATTGACCGTTATTTGCTCATTAGTCACATTACTGATGTGCCTGCCTTATTGGTATTAAACAAAAGCGACCTACTTGACAACCATCCTGAAGTTTTGCAAATTTATAAAGAATATCAATCACTTGGATTGGATATTGTACTAACTTCGGGGGTGACACAAGATGGCATAGACACCCTAAAAACCTATATTGATGGTAAGTTGTCTATTTTTGCAGGGCAATCAGGAGTTGGGAAATCAAGCCTAATTAACACCCTATTGCCGCATGCCAATCAAGACACCAACATCATCTCCAAGGGTTCACAATTAGGGCAGCACACCACAACCACCAGTCGTCTATTAGCTTACAACCCTTATGAACTAGACAAAGGTGGCGTGATTGACACCCCTGGTATTCGCGAATTTGGCATTTGGCATCTGTCCAAAGATGCCGTGCTAGGCGCATTCAAAGAGCTGTCTGCCTTAGCAGGTGAGTGTCAGTTCCGTGATTGTGCACATCTTGAACAAAGCAAAGGGTGCGCACTATGGGCAGCAGCAAAAGCTGGCACCGTTCTGCCCAGACGCATCAAGAGCCTAACAGATTTGCAAGCAGAAAGTCAGAATACTGCTTGAAAAATCACTAAGACACCTTATAATAGCTTTTTTATTTGCTTTTTGTGATTGTGGAGAGTTGATTTGGAACGTTGGTTTGAGTTTATGGGCAATCATCCTTTTTTATTTGGATTGATGGCTATTTTGATTGTGTTGTTTTTTGTGGTAGAAAAGCAGCGCAGTGGCAAAAAAATCGCGCCTAATGCACTTGGGCTACTCATGAACAATGAAAACGCCCAACTCATTGACATACGCCCAAAAGCCAAATACGACACAGGCTACATTCAAGGCAGTCGCAACATTCCTTTTACCGACATCCAAAAGCATCTAGATGAGCTCAAAGCTATCACCAGCCCCATTGTGATTGTTTGTGAAGTTGGCATTCAAGCAGGTGCTGTCTCCGCCTTGATTGGCAAACCTGATGTCTATCGCCTTGATGGTGGCATTGCAGGGTGGCAATCTGCTGGCATGCCCCTAGTCGGCGCTAAATCCACCAAGAAAAAATAACCTTTTTATCAATAGGATACCCCTATGGCACAAGTAACCATTTATACCACCCCTGTTTGTCCTTATTGCGTTAATGCCAAAAAACTCCTAGAAAATAAAGGCGTTCACTTTGACGAAATTAGCGTCTATGATATGACCGCTGAAGAACGTCAAGCATTGGCTGTCAAAACCAACAACTATCGTACTGTGCCACAAATTTTTATTGGCGATACCTTTGTGGGTGGATTTGACCAGCTCAATCAACTCAACCAGCAAGGCAAATTAGACGATATGCTGACATCATAACCACAAGCGTACACAATACCCTGATAGCAATACCACCTACTTTCTTTTGGTGACTTTTGTCTTAATTTCTGCTAAAATATCAACCGTTGATGTTGAATAATTAACACCACTTTTTGTGTTTAGTATTTTTTTAAG
The DNA here is from genome assembly GCA_041773075.1 of Moraxella sp. Classification (GTDB taxonomy): domain Bacteria; phylum Pseudomonadota; class Gammaproteobacteria; order Pseudomonadales; family Moraxellaceae; genus Moraxella. The sequence goes on along the minus strand of JBHBMT010000108.1, from coordinate 2,881 downwards.
GAAATCTCATGGCTGATGAAGCTTTGCAACCCCAACTAGGTCTTGAACGTATTTATGTCAAAGATTTATCTTTTGAAGTCCCTACTGCTGAAGTATTTACTAAGCAATGGGAACCTCAACTAGACATCAATTTGTCCAACACCACCAACGACCTAGATGAAGACCACAAAGAAATCATCTTAACCGTTAGCGTCAAAGCTACCAATGGGGGTAGCGTGGCATTTATGGCAGAAGTGCAACAAGCGGGCATTTTTTTGATGCACAATATTCCAGAGGCTGACCTACCTCATCTATTAAACGCTTATTGCCCTAATATTTTATTCCCCTATGCACGCGAAGTGATTAGCGATGTGATTGCTCGTGGCAGCTTCCCACAACTATTGTTGGCACCTGTCAATTTTGACCAAGCTTTCTTGCAAAGCCAACTTGCCAATGATGAGACCACTGGCAACGCCTAATCTTTTGATACCATATAACAGAAATCTTAGATAAGATTTCTGTTTTTTTATGCCAACATCTTGACAGCTAAGATATTTTGACTTAATTTGATGGTTTTATTTTGGAAATCGTTTTATGAACAGCGTACAAATCAAAATCCTAAATCCAAAAATTGGGCAAGACCCTGCCTTTCCTTTGCCCACACGTGCAACAGAGGGCTCTGCTGGCATAGATTTGCGCGCCTGTATTGATACCCCCATTACCATCAAAGCAGGGCAAACGCAGCTTATTGGCACAGGACTTGCCATTTATATTGCCGACCCTAATTATGCTGGGCTGATTTTGCCACGGTCAGGACTTGGACATAAGCATGGCATTGTTTTGGGTAATTTGGTTGGCTTAATTGATGCAGACTATCAAGGCGAGTTGATGGTCAGTATTTGGAACCGTAGTGATAGTGATTTTGTACTCACACCTGCTGAACGTATGGCACAGTATGTGGTAGTTCCCGTAGCACGCCCCACCTTTGAATTAGTGCATGAATTTAGCGAACTTTCTGCACGTGGTGCTGGCGGATTTGGACATTCAGGACGTCAATAACCATCAGGATAGCCATGACAAATACAGCTTTTGCCAGACAGCGCTCTTTGTTCAAAGCCTACGATATTCGTGGAGAAGCCGTCTTATTTACACCACGCTTTCAATATGCACTTGCACACGCTTTTGCACGCCACTACCTGAATGCAAAAGCACAATGCGTGGTGATTGGGCATGACGCACGCAGCATTTGTCAGCAACTGGCACATACCTTTGCTACCGTCTTTACTCAATATCAGCTCAAAATACAGTGGCTAGGGCTAGTCACCACCCCCATCATGGCGTTTTGGGCACATCGTCACGATGGTATGGGCATTATGTGCACCGCCAGTCACTCACCTGCCAATACAGGAGGAGTTAAGTGGCTCACACATCATCACTCCCCTAGCCAAGCGCAAGTGCTTGACTTATTTAACATCCTTAAAGATGTTACGGTAGATGGTGATAGCACCTCACCTATTGAGTACACTGATGTACACAACTATGCACTTACTCAATATCAAAATACCCTGTTAGCCATCTGCATCAAGCTATGTCCCAGAGGCAAATTAATTGACACCTTGGTGATTGATTGCCTAAATGGCGCAACAGCAGTGGTGGCAGAGCCCATATTTAGTGCCATTGCCAACAAAGTGATTATGTTAAATAACACACCTGATGGCACATTCCCCAAAGGCAATCCAGACCCTGCCGAACCTCATCGCTTAGGTGAGTTGCAGCGTACTGTCTTTGCTTATGATGCTGATTTGGGCATTGCTTTTGATGGAGATGGCGACCGTGTTGCCATCGTGGATAGCACAGGTGCGCTGCTTAGTTTTGATGATTTGTTGTGTTTGCTAGCACTGGCAAGTATGAAAGGAGGTACTCACAAGCAATCAGCGTTGTTTGATGTTAAATGCCTACACACCCTACCTGCTACTTTGGCTCAATACAGCAATGGACAGCTGCAAGGAATTATGACCAAAACAGGCAGTAGCCATCTTCGCGCCGCTCTACAAGGTGAACACAAGCACGCCTTGTTTGCAGGAGAGCTATCAGGGCATTTTATTTTTAATGATGGGCATTTTATCTGTCATGATGACGGTATTTATGCAGCACTACGACTTATTATTTGGCTTAATCACCAAAACACACCCCTACATGTCATTAACAAACGCTTGCCTAAGCCCATTGCCACTCCTGATTTGTACATTGACATTCGCGAGCTTACTTTGTGGCAGCCTAGCGAATTTGTTAATCAATTGACTGCATCCATCACCCCACTGGTCAATGCTCGCACAAAGCTGACCACTTTAGATGGTGTACGTCTAGATTTTAACAATGGCTTTGGCTTGGTTCGCTCCTCCAACACCAGCAAAAGTCTCACTGTACGTTTTGGGGCAAACAACACAGACGCATTTGATACGATCGTCAATACTTTTCTTAAGGCAATTGATACCCTACCTTATAATGACCAACAGCAACTTAGCGCTTTTTGTCAGCGCCTACACCAAGCCATTTTTAACAGTCTTACAGGATAACTTATGACCAATACCCACCCCTCTTTTGAGGCACTACTGCCCTTACTTGCTTGTCATCAAGGCAAAACCATTGTTATCAAATATGGTGGCAATGCCATGACAGATGCTACCTTACAGCAGCAATTTGCTCATAACATCGCCCTACTACAACAAGCAGGTATTCGTATTATTGTTATACATGGTGGTGGACCTCAAGTGGATGTGGTACTTGATAAAATGGGGCAAGTTTCCACACGCATTGATGGTATGCGCATCACCGATAAAGATACCATGCAGGTTGTAGAAATGGTCTTAGGGGGTAGCGTCAATAAGCACATCACCCAGCT
>JBHBMT010000011.1:0-40268 GCA_041773075.1 Moraxella sp. | reverse complement strand
GGCACAGGCACGCCAACTACCGTTAAGTCAGGCTCTAGCTCGGTAACAGTAACACCAACAACAGCTGGCGCTTCTGAATATACTGTAGGTTTGAGTGCAACTGCTGAATCAAATATTACCGCAGGTGGTACTGCTGTTCAAAATATCGTTGCACAAGTAGATGGCACTACAGCAAAAACCCTAACCAAAGCAAATAATACCTTAAACTTTGTAGATGGTACCAATATTGATGTGACCAATGACAATGGTAATATCAAAGTATCAACCAAAGATGCTGTCACCTTTAATTCAGTCACTGTGGGTGGCACCTCACCTGTTGTCATTAATGCAGGCGGCATCAATGCAGGTAGCAAGCGCATCACCAATGTAGCACCTGCAACTCAAGGTACTGATGCAGTCAACTTAAATCAATTAAATGCAGCTGGCTTTAAAGCAGCTATTGCTGCCAATGGCGGTACAGCAACCACACCAATTTCAGGTGGTGATGCAATTAGCAATGGTGAAACCCTAACCTTTGAAGCAGGTAATGGCATTGAACTAACCCAAACTGCCAATAAGATTAGCATTAAATCAACCAGCACAGGCACAGGCGGTACTGCTAACTTGGCTAATGGTACTAATACAACAGTATCAGGTGCAGGTACTGCTGCTAATCCTTACAAAGTCAACGTTGCTGGCACAGCTTTGACTGTGGATGCGACCAAGGGTACAGTCAATACTCCAACCTCTACCACTGCACTACCTACAGCAGCAACTGTAGCTGATGCTATCAACAAAGCGGGCTTTATTGTTAAGCAAAATGGTACTGGCACTGAAGTGGTAAATGCAGGTGATACAGTTAATTTTGTGAATGGCACAAATACAACTGCCAGTGTCTCTACTACCAATGGAGTGACTAGTGTTGCCTTTAATGCTGTTACGGGTGCACTAAACAATGCCACCACAGGTGCTATTACAACACCAGCTACAGCAGAAGCTGGTAAACTTGCAACCATTGGCAACATCGCCACTGCTGTCAATAATTCAGGATGGCAAATTGCTGGCAATAGTGGTACAACTGTAGATACGGTAAATCCAGGTAATAAAGTACAATTTGTCAATGGCACCAATACCACAACCGAAGTGACTACTGATGCTGATGGCGTAACCACAGTTAAGGTCCATGCAACAGGTGGTACAGGTGGTGCAACAACTAAAGTGGTTACAGCGGCTGCTGAGAAAAACTTAACCGCAACGACCGCTGGCGACACAGTGACACTTGACTTTAGTGAAACACCTACTTTCACCAGTGTTACTTTGGGTTCAGGCGCAGCAGCACCAACCATCACTGCTGGTACACCAACAGGCACAGCAGCTACCAAAGCACTTTCAGTTGGTGGCGCTCAAATCACTAATGTCGCAGCAGGGGTTGCTCCAACAGATGCTGTCAATGTCTCTCAATTGAATTCTGCAGTAAGCAATACTGGCTTTAAAGTCACTGCAACTAAATCGGGCACAGGCAGTGTTAATGCGCTTGCCACAGCTGATGATGTTAAAAACAGCGAAACTTTAACCTTTGATGCAGGTAATGGCATTAGCATTACCCAAACAGATAACAAAATCAGCATTTCGGCGACTAGTACAGGTGCGGTTGGTTCAGGCGTGGAATACTTTAGTGTAAATAACACGACAGGTACAACAGGCAATAAAGATAATACAGGAGCAACAGGTGAGGATGCACTGGCTGTTGGCGTAGATAGCAAGGCAAGTGGCGTACGTACTATTGCTATTGGTAGCAATGCTAATGCTAGAGCAGGCGATTCTATTACCATTGGAACAAATACCATTTCTGGTGAATATGGTGGTACTAGCGCTGTTGTTATAGGTAATGGAGCAAAAGCAGTTGATGCCTCAGCAACAAATACTGCCAAAGATTCTGTTGCTGTTGGTTATCTTGCTGAGACTGGTGGAGCAAGTGCTGTTGCAGTTGGTTCAAATACCAAAGCAACCATTGCTCAATCTACAGCTGTGGGTTACAACGCTCAAGCAAGTGGCTATCAGTCTGCTGCTATTGGCTCTAACTCAAAAGCAACCGTTGGCAGTGCTGTGGCAATTGGTCAAGGCTCGGAAGCTAGCCTTGCTCATGGTGTGGCACTGGGTTCGGGCAGTAAAACAACAGTTGCTGCAGGCAAGACTGGTGTTGATCCATTGGGCGTAGGCAGTGCAAAAACTGGCAGCACTTGGACAGCAACTCATGCAGCTGTTTCTGTGGGTGATGGCACAACAGTTACTCGTCAAATCACAAGCGTTGCTGCCGGTACAAATGATACTGATGCAGTTAACGTAGCGCAATTAAAAGCAGCTGGCTTTGTTGCTACTGTTAATGGCACAGCAACTGATGACAATAAGATTGCCAATGGTGAAACACTGAACTTCCGTTCAGGCAGTGCTGATGCGATTAGTTTATCTCAAGACAAAAACAGCATCATCATCACTGCAAATACCGCCGATTTAGCTGTTGCAAGCAACAAGGTTGCGGCACCAAACACTACTGACTTAGGCAAACTTGTGACAGTAGGCGATGTGGCAGATGTTATTAATCAGGTTGGTTTTACTGTTAAGCAAAATGGTACTGGCACTGAAGTGGTAAATGCAGGCGATACCATCAACTTTGTCAATGGTCAAGGTACTGTTGCTAAGGTGACTACAACCAATGGTGTCAGCAATGTGACCTTTGATACTGCGATGAGCTATGTGGATAGCAAAGGCGCTACTACCAGCACTCCAACCAATGCTGTGAAACTAATTGGTGCAGATGCTGCCCAACCTGTTAGCTTAACTAATGTCGCAGCAGGGGTTGCTCCAACAGATGCGGTTAACGTCTCACAACTAAACAAAGCAACTGCCGCCTCTAAAACAGAAGTAAAAGCAGGTACTAACATTGCTTCTGTTACCTCACAAACAGGTGCAGAGGGTCAAACGGTATATACGGTTAATGCAGATGCTAGCACAGTCAGTGGATCAAATACCATCAAGGTAACCAAAGGTGCCAAAGATGCAACCACCAATACCACAGACTTTGCTGTTGACCTAAGCGACACTGCCAAAGCAGACATCGCCAAAGGGGTAGCTGCCAAAGACACAGTAGATACCAAAGGCTTAACCTTTACAGCAGACAATAGCACAACAACTGCTGTGAAAAAACTAGGTGATAGCTTGGCGATCAATGGTGATAGCAACATCATCACAACAGCAAGTAGTGATGCGATTAACATTAAATTGGCAAATGTTGTGACAATTGGTGAAGCAACAGGTAAGCCTGTAACCATTAATGGCGTGGCAGGTGACATCACAGGTCTAAGCAATGTTACCTTGGATGCAGCTGATTTTGCGACCAAAGGTCGTGCAGCTACAGAAGAGCAGTTGAAATTGGTTGGTGATAAAGCTGCTGCTGCCAAAGCAACAGTTACTGAAGGGGATAACATTGTTGTTACCACCACTACCAATAAAGATGGCTCAACAAACTACAAAGTCGCTACAGCCAAAAACGTGGCATTTGATAGCACTGATATTGGTGGCATCACCATTGATGCAACAGGTATCAATGCTAACAATACCACCATTGCAGGTGTGAAAGGTCATCTAGCAGATACTGCTACAGCAACTACTAACCCAGCAAACAACAGCCGTACTGACTTTGCAAACAGTGTCAATAATGCAGCAACCCTAGGGGATGTATTAAATGCAGGCTTTAACCTACAAGGTAATGGCACTGATGCAGACTTTGTTACTCATGGCGATACCATCAACTTTGTCAATGGTCAAGGTACTGTTGCTAAGGTGACTACAACCAATGGTGTCAGCAATGTGACCTTTGATACTGCGATGAGCTATGTGGATGCTGCAGGTAATGCAACCACTGCACCAACTAATGCGGTGAATTTGGTTGGGGCTGGCAATAATCCTGTTAAATTAGGAAATGTAGGTACTGGGGTTGCTGATACTGATGCGGTGAATGTGGCGCAGTTGAAAGATGCCTTGGCAGGGGTGACAGCAGGTTCTGGCACCAAAGAGGAAGTGGTTTCTTCTGATAACTCTGTCACAGTGACCAAAACTCAAAATGCAGTGGGTGCAGATGTGTTTGATTTATCAGTTAATACTGATGATACAACCATCACCAAAGATCCAACAACAGGCGCTTTAAAAGCTGTGACTGCACCAATCTCTGTAGATGCGTCAGGCGTAGCTGCACCAGATGTTGCTGATGAAGGCAAGTTGGTTACTGCAGGAGACGTGGCGTATGCAATCAACAACTCAGGCTTTAGCTTAACAGCTCAAGGTGCTAATGGTACTTTGGTGAATGCAGGCTCAACAGTAGATATGAATAATACTGATGGCAACATCGTGATTAGTAAGCCAAGTGACAGCAATAATGTCACTTACAACCTAGCTGACACGGTGCGCGTTGCAGGTAGCATTGGTGTTACAGGTGGTCCTAGCTTGAGCACAACTGGTATTGATGCAGCAGGTCAAAAAGTGACCAATGTTGCTGCAGGTACTGATGATACCGATGCAGTGAATGTGGCGCAATTAAATCAAGCTGCTGCAGCTTCTAAGACCGAAGTTAAGTCTGGTAGCTCTAATGTCACGGTAACTGAAAGCACAGGTGCTAGCGGTCAGAGCATCTATACTGTAGCAGTAGATTCAGCCAGTGTTGGCGCGGTCAGCTATACAGGTGCAACAGGTTCAGGTGACTTGATTAATGCAGACGTAAAAGGTGATGGCACGGTTTCAATCACCAACTTAGCGGCAGGCACTACACCTACCAGTGCTGTGAATCTAAGCCAACTCAATGCCTTGGGTGATCAGCTAAATCAACGTATTGGCGATGTAGAAGACAGCGCGAATGCAGGGGTATCTTCTGCAATGGCGATGGCAACCTTGCCACAAGCTTATCTGCCTGGTAAGTCTATGTTGACAGGTGGTGTCGCAAGCTATAATGGCGAAGGTGCTGTGGCAGTTGGTTTGTCTAAGCTATCCGATAATGGTCGTTGGGTCTTGAAAATCAGTGGTTCTGCTGATACTCAAGGTAATGCTGGCGGTGCTATCGGTGCAGGCTTCCACTTCTAAGCCTTGATGGTGTCATGCTCACACTCTAGACTCTAGGGTGTGAGTACCTCCAAGTGTATTTAATTAGGAATTTTCACATGAAAAAAATTACCAGCATCAGTGCCTTAAGTGTTGCCATGCTTGCCATGACTGGATGCGTAGGCACCAAGCAGCTTAGCAATGACATCACTCGTGAAGGTCAAGTATCTCAAGAAAATATCGTATGGCCAGCCTTGGATAAAGCTTGGCAAAAACAAGGTCAGTTTCCCAATCGTGAAAACTTATCAAAAATCAAAGCAGGTATTGACAAGGATGAGCTGTATCAGTTGATTGGTCGTCCACACTTTAGTGAAAGACAAAAAGCGCGTGAATGGGACTATATCATGAAGTTCTATCAAGCGGATGACTCTGTTAAGATTTGTCAATATAAAGTGATTTTTGATAAAGATTATAAAGGTCAAGAGTTCTACTGGTTGCCAGCAGATTGTGCGCAATATGCTACCATGCCAGAAGCTACTGTTGTTTATCAACAAGCACCTGTTCAGCCACCTGTTGTTATTCAGCAGCCAGCTCAACCTATTATCAGCGAAAAAATCAGTCTATCTGCTGATGCCTTGTTCCGTTTTGACAAGTGGAAGCTAGAGGATATGTTGCCACAAGGTCGTGTAGAGCTTGATAATTTGGCGAGCAAATTGCGTGCTTACCAATCTCAAGGATATAGTCAAATGATTATTACAGGTCATACTGACTATTTGGGAGAGGATATGTACAATATGAACCTGTCACAATTGCGCGCTCAAACGGTACGTGCATACCTCATTAGCCGTGGTGTTGATGGCACAGTATTGATTGCTAATGGCGCAGGAGAGACTCAACCTGTGAAGCAATGTGATAACCGCTTAGCACGCAATGAGCTAATTAACTGTTTGCAGCCTAACCGTCGTGTAGAAGTATCGGTATCTGTTTTCACACAAAAACCTGCAACAGATGACTTTAGATAAGTCTTGAGTAAAAAAAACAGAGTTTACCCAAAGGTAGGCTCTGTTTTTATTTGCTCACTATGATATCTTATGTTATAATGGTCATCTTGCTTTGTGCAAGCCTGATAGTCAGGAATTATGTATGCCAATTTGAGCTGATGCCTGCTGAACTAGACCAGTTGCGCTAATTATACTATACAGCCAAATTGAAGTTGATTGAGTCTATAGGAGTTATCATGCCTTCAGTTAAGGTAAAAGAAAATGAATCAGTAGATATTGCCATCCGTCGTTTTAAGCGCGCTTGTGAAAAAGCAGGTGTATTGGCGGATGTTCGCAAAAAAGAATTTTACGAAAAGCCTACTCAAGAGCGTAAGCGCAAAAAAGCCGCTGCAGTAAAACGCTATAAGAAAAAAGTATGGCGTGAGTCTGTGCGTACAACTCGCAACTACTAAAAAAAGTAGTGACTTTTAAGAGTATAATAAAAATACCCTCAAAAGTTTAAGAGTAGTCATTATAAAAACCATCTGTATAGATGGTTTTTATTTGTTTAGTCCAAACTAAAATGGCTTAAGCACTGCCAGTAGAACAACCGCAATTAAGATAAAAACAGGGACTTCATTAAACCAGCGCCAAAAAACATGGCTTTTTAAATGAGGGGTATTAACCAGCGCTAAGCGATAGCGTCCGCACAATAGGTGGTAAATGCTTAATAAAATGACCAAGACCAATTTAAGGTGAAGCCAGCCTTGTGTCAAATAGACGCTAGGCGCTAGCATGATCATGGTGATACCACATATCCAAGTGGCAACCATAGCAGGTGTCATAATGCCACGATACAATTTGCGCTCCATCACCACAAAGCGCTCTTGGCTTGGCAAGTCATGACTCATGGCGTGATACACAAATAATCTAGGTAAATAAAAAATCCCCGCAAACCAACACACCATGGCAATAAGATGTAGGGCTTTAAAAATCAGTAGGGTCATAGCGTCTTAATTGTGAGTATGTGATTTAAAAATAGAGGCTCTTGGCACAATCAATATGCCATCAATCATCAGCACATCGTCTAGAGCATACTGGCATTTCACACGCTTTAAGAAAAAAAAATGCTAGATGGTATCATGGATGTACTTTTGGCAAAACATAACCTTATGCCTTTTGTTGTTAGCAATCTTGTCAATGGTATCATATTAACTTAAATCTATCGCCTAAAAAGGCTGGCGATTTTGCTAAATTTTTCACTCAAATTGAAATGAACACGCCTAAGTGACACATCAAAAACAAAGATTTTGTGTAGGCAGTATCCATTGGCAATCAATGGCAAATGATGGCGACATATGATGAACCTAGCCATTGTAACATACTTTGAAAGCTTGACCAATGTATCAGTTTTTTGATAAAAACCATATTGCTGGAGGTGAATTGTTTGTATTTATTGATTTAACGCTGTAAGTCGCTTTGCTTTTGAATGTGAATAAAAGTATGGCTTTAGATGATTGTATTTAAAAAGCTTAAAGTAAAACCAAAGATGAAAATCATGAGCGCCATAAAGCTTCTGAGCTTAATATCGTCATTTGATTTCAAAGCACTACATCATTGGCTTGCCTTGTGGTTGCTTGCACTATCTTTGGCTTGCTACTTTGGCTTGTTTTGAACTTAGAAGACTTATATTGAAATGATGCCTAATTCTCATGTGTGCTAGAAATTGGTTTGACATTTTGGGGCATTTCGGTGGTAAAATAAGATTTTTATTTGGATGATGAAAAGGTTATGAGTACTGCTAAGTTGGCGCGTTCTAATTTTTTAAAGACACTTACCAACCAATATAAACGTCTGTCTGCAAAAAGCTTATCATTGGCGGTAAATCCTGATGTACTTGGAGATGTGCCTACGTTGGAAGAGGAAGTGCCAACGTTTTATGTGCTTGATGAGTACTCTCGTGCCAATAGTATGCTGCTGCAAAACCAAGCGGACAAGCAAGGCTTGCCAAGTCCTCTGCAGGCTGTCTCAATGGGAGAGGTAGATGAATCATCGGCGTTAATTTTTTTAAAACACCGCCGCGCCAAAGAGCGACAATTATCCCCAAGATTGGTGCGATTGATTGAGGCGTGTTTAGCCAATCCTGAAATGGAGGTGCGTCTTGTGCCTGTGACGATTTTGTGGGGTAGAGCGCCCGACAAAGAAGAATCGTTATTTAAGCTGCTGATGGCAGATGAATGGCGCGCCCCAAGCATTGGTAAACAGCTGTTTAATATTGGGGTGATGGGGCGGGATACCTTTGTGCAGTTTTATGAGGGCAAGCGCTTGCAATACTTAATTGCAGATGCCAAAGCTCAACTAAAAAGTGACGACATTACCTTGATTGCAACGCATATTCAAGACCGATTAAAGGGCTACTTGAATCGTCAGCGTGCCAGTATTTTGGGACCTGATTTGTCTGATAAGCATACTATCACCAATAACATTTTGACTTCCACAAGCGTACAAGATGCAATTACAGCCAAAGCAGCACAATCAGGCAAATCTATTGCGCAAATCAAAAAAGAAGCGCAAGAGTATGTTAATGAGATTGCTAGTGATTATTCATATTCGGTAGTGCGTGTTTTTGATCGTTTTTTGACTTATCTATGGACACAGTTGTATGATGGTGTCAAGGTGCGCCATTTTGACCGTGTGCGTGCATTGGCGCCTGATTATCAAATTATTTATGTGCCTTGTCATCGCAGTCACATGGACTATCTGCTTTTGTCTTATGTGATTTATATGCAGGGCTTGCGCGTGCCCCACATTGCAGCGGGCGCCAATCTTAATATTCCTGTATTGGGCGAGGTTTTAAGAAGTGGTGGTGCATTTTTTATGCGCAGAAGTTTTAAAGACAATCCTTTGTATGGCACGGTCTTTAAGGAATATTTTCATAATCTAATGCAACGCAACAGCCCTATTGAGTATTATATTGAAGGGGGGAGGTCGCGCTCGGGGCGGTTATTACCGCCAAAATTGGGTATGTTGGCAATGACGGTCAATAGCTATCTGCGCCAACCTGCCAAACCAGTAGTTTTTATTCCGACTTACATCAGCTATGAGCGCATCATGGAGGGGGCGACTTATGTGGGTGAATTAAAAGGCAAGCCCAAAGAGAGCGAAAATTTACTAGGTCTATTAAAAACTGCGCGCAAAATTGAACGCATTTTTGGCGTGGTGAATTTATCGTTTGGTGAGCCTTTGTATTTGCAGAATTTTATTGAAAAATTTGACGTGGATACATCACTTGCACATCAAAGCTTGATGACGGATACGCCCAGTGAAGATATGTTGGCAAATACCAAAAAGGTAAATGCCATGATTCAAAATATCGGTGTCAAGATTATGCAGCATATCAATCGTACAGCGGTGGTAAACCCTGTCTCATTGATTGCTTTGGTACTATTATCTACCCCAAAGTCTGCTTTGGATGAGACGCATTTTTTGACACAACTGGCGCTATACCAACGCATTGCTCAAAGCCTGCCTTATGATGAGGACACCTATATTACAGATATGTCACCGCAAGAAATGTTGGCATATGGCAAAAAGCTAAAACTTATTACACGCACTCCTCATATTTTGGGTGATGTCATTAAGGTGGCGGAGCGTCAAGCGCCTTTGTTAAGTTATTTTAGAAATAATATTTTGCATATTTTTATTTTGCCATCGCTGCTATCAGCATTGGTACAGCGCAATGGTCGCATCAAGACCGAAGAGCTCTATGAGGTGGGTGAGCTATTGTACCCATTTTTACAAGCAGAATTATTCCTAAAATACGCCAAACGTAATATCAAGATGCGTCTAGAGCAGGCATTGTCAGTCTTGATTGAGACAGGTGTCGTGGAGGACTTGGGGGATGGCGTTATTGCCAGCCCTGATGGCAATAGTGAGGCATATCAAAAACTGATTGTACTAGCCAGTCCTGCACAGCAAAGCTTGGAGCGTTATTTTATGGCGCTGACATTATTGGCGGAGCAAGGAAGTGGGGAGCTGACAAGTGAACAGGCGGTGAATCTGTGCTACTTAGTTGGGCAGCGTATCTCGGTACTGTACGCTGATGATTTGCCCGATGTGTTTGACAAAGCGCTGTTTGCTAGCTTTTTTGCCGCATTGGTGCGTACCGAATATGCGACGATTGATGGGGCAACACAGGCATTGGTATTTGATGAGCGCATTGGACAAATTGCAGATTATGCGCGTTTGGTGCTAAATCCTGATGCCATGCAGCTAATCCATCATGCAACCATGCTAAGTCCTGATGAGATTGCTAGCATTAGTGCTGAACAAAATAAAAAGCACCGTCGTTAGGTCTTTGGGAAGTTCTTTATGGCGTGGCAATATCAAGTGTACGATCAGGATTATCATCTGTATAACAACCAACCAGAAACCCATTGCTATCTAGGGCGCCTAAAGATACTCGCTCATTTGCATATCAGTTTTTTGCCAGTGATGTTAAGCATGACCCTTGGCTTTCCCGCCTTGATTTGGTGGGCGGATGGCTATTTGGAGAGTTGGTGGGAAGTGGTAGCAATCAATCTTAGTGTTCTTGCCATTTATAAGTTTGCCATTCGCCCTTTAAAGGCGCGCTACATTCCTATCCTTACTGATGTGTTGCGTACGTTTAGTCAGGATAAGGAGTTTGATGAGGTGCGTCATTTGCTTGATGGTCAAGCGGATATTTATAAGGTGTTAAAACGTTGGTGTGCAATTAATGAGGCGCTATATTACCGTAGCAAATAATAGCGATTAGGGTGTGTCAGCGAAAATCCAGCTAAGTTGCAAGCTTTTTTGGGTGATAAGCTTAAAGTGATATGCTAATAATTGGCAAGCTTGTCAATAACACAAGACAAGCGTTGGCTTATTTTTATCAAAAACGTATGTATCATCTAATATTTTTTTTAGGTATGTGAAACGTCAATACACCCTAGAGCGGGCTAAGGGCAAGCGCTGTGTTATGACTGCTTGGGGGCTTGTTTTAGCGCCCAGTAGATATGCTCATCTAATATCGCATTCATACCAAGTCTGTCTTTGAGTGCTTGATAAGTGGCGCTGTCATAGTTTGTGGCAAGGACATTGCCTAGAGCAATGGCAATATTGCGTAAAAAATTAACAAACCCTGTGCGCCGTAAGGGCGACCCTTCTGTATTGGTCAAAAAAGTGTCTTCATCCCATGCCCATAGCTCAAGCAAGGTGATATTATCCAATCTGTGGCGAGGTGCAAAATCAGGCATCACCGCAAGATTGGCATAGCGATTCCATGGGCAAATCAGTTGGCAGTCATCACACCCAAAAATGCGATTACCAATCGCGCGCCGATATTGTTCATCAATCACGCCATCATGTTCAATAGTTAAATAAGAAATGCACGCACTGGCATTGAGTAAGTGTGGCTTGACAATGGCATTGGTTGGACAAATGTCAATACAAGCAGTGCAACTGCCGCAGTGGGGGGTGACGGGAGCGGTAGGTGTTTGAGCCAACTCAAGACTGACAAACAATTCACCAAGCACAAAAAAAGACCCTGCATGGCGGTTGATAAGTAGGGTGTGTTTGCCTGTCCAGCCAAGTCCTGCTGCTTCGGCAAGGGCGCGTTCAAAAATGGGCGCTGAATCACTAAAGGGGCGAAACACAAAAGGCGCATCGGCATTGATATGTAAATGCTGCCAAGTAGGGAGCATGGCGCTGATGGCATTGGCGAGTTTTTTGAGTTGCCCACGCATGGTTTTGTGATAGTCGCGACCTCTAGCGTAGCGAGCAATAATTGCATGGTTAGGGCGAGTAGCATCCTCAATATATCTGGGGGTGGGCTTGTCTATGAGATAATCCATGCGTACACTAATAATAGTGCGTGCGCCAGCAACCAGCTGACTAGGATTGGCGCGCAGGTGATGGTTGTCATGCAAAAAAGCAAGCTCCCCCTCATACCCAAGCTTGAGCCATGCTTTTAGGGCGCTAAGCTGTTGAGCAAACATAGGGTGATCAACACCAATAAACCCACAGTCAGCAAAGCCCAAGGATAGCGCGGTTTGGGTAATCCATGCTTTGACATCATCAGGGTGATTAAAAGTAGTGGCGTAAGTGTCATTCATAGAGCGTGTTGAATATGTGTCACAGTAGATTTATGGGGCTGATTTTGGGCTGTGGGTATGTGTATAGTAAAATCATCTTTCTTGGTTTTTATGTTAGGGTATTGATGTTTTAATTTGGGCGAGACATCTAGTTAATATAAGCATTATGGGCAAGGTTATCAATGGACAAAAGGCAGGCGTGTTGGCTTATGTTTCACCA
Organism: Moraxella sp.; assembly: GCA_041773075.1. GTDB lineage: Bacteria > Pseudomonadota > Gammaproteobacteria > Pseudomonadales > Moraxellaceae > Moraxella. The sequence continues at coordinate 27,888 of JBHBMT010000011.1, read as the reverse complement.
AAAGCACGTCCATGACCAACATCCAACATTTTTTTTTCTTAAGGTGTACAAAATGTCAATACATCCTAACAAAAGGGCAGTGATGTGATGCACTTGTGCCTGTTTTTAAAAAGCTATGTTATTAATCACCGCATACCGCAATGCACCTTAATAATACTCATACAAAATAGCATTAACACAAAAGCCCGACAAAAATGACGGGCTTTTGATTGAAGGGCAGATTATTTACCGCCACAATATTGAGAGAGTGCTTGTTGAGTTCTGGCACGCTTACTTTCAATTTCTTGGGCATTAAGAAATACTCGATTACCATTGGCATCCATTTCATAAATGCGCCCACCAATATTAAGATTGGCAAGATTGTTGCGCAGAGACTGACAACGTTGGGCATTTTCGCGGTCTTGCAAGTCTTTGATTTGTTGTTCAGCTTGCGCTAGGCGGTTTTGTTGTTCGGCAGCTTGTGGATCAACTGTTGGTGCAGCTTGTGTGCCCGCGGTATTTTGGCGACCATCACTGCGAAACTCAATAATCTCTACATTTTTGGCATCACGGGGTAGGGACTGTGAATAGCGTATTTCACCATGAGGACCTGTACTTTTATAGACTTTGATCGTGGAGGCATTGGCGGTCATAACACTGCTAGCAGAAGCAAGTAGCAAAGCGATCAGAGCGAATTTATTGGCGAATTGAATCTTCATAAACTGTCCTTTGTGTCCAAAATAAGGGACTTTTGTATAAAATATACTTCTATTTTAGCACGTTGATATGAGTGTGGTACTAAAAAAATGGGTGAATGTCAAAAAAAAGTGGCTGAATGACACCAAGCATCCTAAACATTATTATAAAATAAGCAAGAATCGTGCCTGATTTTTTGTCTGCCGCCATATTGGTGTTAATTATGTTAAGTGAGAGATGTGTTAAAGTATTAAAATGCCACATATCTTAATTTAAAGCCCTTAAGGGTTTAGAAAGGTTGGTAAAGACAGCAATGGTCATTCTACCCTTGCCTTTTGTTGTAAGTTGGCGTGATTATAGGCTATTATAAAATCAAGTTATTTATATCTGCACTATTTTTTTCTTGACAATACTAAGCAAGTGTAGCATGATATGACTTTCACACAGTGGCGAAACTGTGTCATTTTAACTGGCGGTCGGCACAATCTTATCAAAGTATTGTGTGTGTACATAAAGAACAACTTGGATAACAGCTAAGTTTGACATTTATGAACATTGCTTGGACTTATCAGTCAGCAAGACAAACACCAACATCAGATAGTATTATCTACTATGTACACTAAGGTGTGCATTTCTTGTTAAGTGTTCTGTAGTTAGCAGACTTAGTCTTTTTATGTATCTTAAGTTGTCACCCACTTTTTGTACAGATGCCTAGGTACTTTTGGTACCCAACCCCAATTCATTCATGTGTAAGGTATCGCGATGGCAGAGACAACACACGCCCCTCATGTTGGGCAATCCCAAAAAACTTATAATGATTTTGAGCGTTACAGTCAAGCTATAGCCAAAGGTGAAACTGTCAGTATGTCTGGTGGCGAGCTACTGGTACAAGCCTTGATTGATGAAGGTGTGGAGTATATTTTTGGTTACCCTGGTGGGGCAGTGCTGCACATTTATGACGCACTGTTTAAACAAGACAAAATTGAACACATATTGGTGCGCCATGAACAAGCAGCAGGACATATGGCAGATGCCTATAGTCGCACCACAGGCAAAACAGGAGTAGTGCTTGCTACTTCAGGACCTGGTGTGACCAACACAGTGACTGCCATTGCCACTGCTTTTATGGATTCTATTCCAATGGTGGTACTGGCAGGACAAGTGCCAAGTACCTTAATTGGTGATGATGCATTCCAAGAATGTGATATGGTGGGCATCTCACGTCCTGTTGTTAAACACAGTTTTCAGGTGCGCAATCCTGCTGACATTCCAACCATTATCAAAAAAGCCTTTTATATTGCCTCATCAGGCAGACCAGGACCTGTGGTGGTAGACATTCCCAAGGATATGACAAATCCTAGTGATAAATTCATTTATCAGATGCCTGAAGCCATTGTGATGCGATCATATCAGCCTACCCAAAAAGGACACAGTGGTCAAATCAAAAAAGCCCTTGAGGTGTTGCTAAAGGCAAAACGTCCTGTATTGTATTCAGGCGGTGGGGTTGTGCTTGCCAATGCAAGTGCTGAATTGACTGCACTTGCCAAGCGCCTTAATTTACCTGTTACCAACACGTTGATGGGACTTGGAGCGTACCCTGGCTCTGATGCTCAATTTATTGGTATGCTAGGTATGCATGGTACTTATGAGGCTAACATGACCATGCATAATAGTGATGTGATTTTGGCAGTAGGGGCACGCTTTGATGACCGTGTTACCAATAACGTCAAAAAATTCTGCCCTAATGCCACGGTCATTCATATCGACATTGACCCAGCCAGTATCTCAAAAACCATTAATGCACACATTCCTATCGTAGGCGATGTTAAAAATGTCTTGGCGGAGATGTTGAGTCAGTTGGCTGATGGTGATAAAAAATTAGATGAACATGCCTTGGCTGATTGGTGGCAACAGATTAATGAATGGCGCAAACGTCATGGCTTACGTTATGAAACCAATGACAGCGACATCAAACCACAACAAGTGGTAGAGACGCTGTATAAATTGACTGAGGGTAAAGCCATCATTACTTCCGATGTCGGTCAGCACCAAATGTTTGCCGCTTTGTATTATAAATACGATGAACCACGTCAATGGCTAAATTCAGGCGGTCTAGGTACGATGGGCGTAGGTCTGTGTTATGCGATGGCAGCAAAACTTGCGTGCCCTGAAAAAACCGTGGTGTGTATCACAGGCGAAGGCTCCATTCAGATGAATATCCAAGAGCTCTCTACCTGCTTGCAGTACAATTTACCTGTCAAAATTTTAAACCTAAATAACGCCCAGCTTGGCATGGTTAAACAGTGGCAGGACATGCTTTATGAAGGTCGCCATGCCCAGTCTTATATGCAGTCTTTGCCTGATTTTGTCAAACTTGCCGAAAGTTATGGTCATAAAGGGGTAAAAATCACCAACCCTGCCACCATGGAACAAGAGCTAAAAGCAGCGCTAGAAATGGACGGTTTGGTATTTATTGATGTCTATGTGGATAGACATGAGCACGTCTATCCTATGCAAGTGGCAGGACAATCCATGCGTGATATGTGGCTATCTAAAGGGGAGCGTACCTAATGACGATTGCAAAAAAACACTTAATTTCTGTGTTGATGGAAAACGAAGCAGGATCGTTGTCTCGTGTGGTGGGATTGTTTAGTCAGCGTGGTTATAACATTGACAGCCTAAACGTGGCTGCCACCGAAGATCCGACCATTTCACGCTTGACGCTGACCACCATCACCACCAGTGATAAGATTGAACAAATCACCAAACAGCTTCATAAGCTCATTGAAGTGGTAAAAGTACAAAACTTGTCTGAAGTTACCCAAAACAGCCAAATTGAACGGGAGCTTATGCTTATCAAAGTGCGTGCCACAGGATCGCATCGTGAAGAAGTGTACCGTACGGCGGACATTTTCCGTGCGCAAATTGTGGACGTTAGTGCCAATCTTTATACCATTTTGATTACAGGCGACGCTGGCAAATTAGATGGCTTTATTGAAGTGATTGGGCGTGATAAAATCTTAGAAGTGGTGCGTTCTGGGGTGATCGGGATTGCTCGGGGAGAAAAAACCTTGAGTTTGTAGCTTAACACCAAACAAATATTAAGGGGGCAAAATGATAGTAGAATTGGCAAGCCTACCGCCTATCGTACAGGCGTATATACAACAAGGTGAGTAAGTGTCTATTAGGCAAGATGGACAAGAAGTTGCTGTGATTGCTACAGCACCTGCCCCCAAGCCGCTTATTAGAGAGCCTAATTTACTAGCGCATTTGGTAAAAGTCAGTGATGATGATGTTTGGTTTGAGCCAATGAGTGATGAAGAGTTGGCATGGTGAAATGGTGGTGAACAAGCCTGATAAAAAAGAGGTGGTGGCATGCACTTAAGCTTGGCAAAAAGTGTGATTGTTGGTTTGGTATTGGGATTGGTGGCGTGCATGCCCAATTACTCCAATCAAGAAATTCAAGCCATCGCTCAAAGCGTCAAGGCAGGCGAAATTACCATGTACAGCACCCAAAGCTGTCCTTATTGTCGGCAGATGAGAAATTGGCTAAACAGTCATTCTTTTGTCTTTAAAGAATGTGATATAGAGGTAAATGAGGTGTGTAGACAAGAATATGACCGCTATGGGGGTGAAGGTGTGCCATTTATTAGAGTGTGGCGCAACCAAAAGCAGACGCTCATTCAAGGTGGTGATGGCTATGCTTTGCTAGACGCATTAAAATAACTTGTTTAAACAATTTGAATAAATGTATTACATTTTAACCCAACGCCCCTGAATTTCTTAGTGGCAGTTTTAAAGGGAAGACCTGATGAGCCTAAAACAAGCCAAGTCTTTGATAACAGAAGATAGATTTTGGTCATTGATTGAGCAAGGTCAAGGTGAAGTAGATGTCTTAAAAGCTGTGCTTGAAAAACTAAGCGATGACGAAATTTTTGGCTACGCTTATTGGTGGAGTTATTTTAATGCCATGTCTTACAAATCTGATTTGTGGGCGGTGGCGTATATCGTCATGGGTGGTTGTAGTGATGATTGTTTTGACTATTTTCGCTTTTGGTTAGTTGCACAAGGTGAACAAGTCTTTAAAAATGCCATGCAAAATGCCGACAGCTTATGTGATATTTTTGATGATATTGAAGATGGGGATATTCCTGCGCAAGAAGATATTGACTACGTTGCTATGGAGGTGATTGATGAGCGACATGGCGATGATATGTACTATGAGATGGAGGCAGGGTACGATGATTTGATTGTGCCACGCCCAGAAATAGACTTTGATTGGGATGAAGATGACGAAGAATCTTTGCGTCAAATTTGCCCAAATACTTTTGATAAATGGTGGGATAACGATAGGTTTTAAGGGTTGTCCCAGTTTTGATTGAGTTTTTAACCAACTGCCAATCTTGGCAATTTTAAAGGAAAACTTTATGAGTTTAAATGTTTATTATGACAAAGATTGTGATTTGTCATTAATTCAAGGCAAAAAAGTCGCCATCATCGGTTATGGCTCACAAGGTCATGCCCATGCCCTAAACCTAAAAGACAGCGGCGTTGATGTAACTATTGGCTTGCGTGCAGGCTCTGCTTCTTGGAAAAAAGCTGAAAATGCAGGGCTAAAAGTTGCCGAAACTGCCGATGCGGTCGCTGGTGCCGATGTGGTGATGATTTTGACCCCAGACGAATTCCAACGTCAGCTATATAAAGAAGTCATTGAGCCAAACATCAAACAAGGTGCAACCCTTGCCTTTGCACACGGCTTTGCCATTCATTATAACCAAGTTGAGCCCCGTGCCGACCTTGATGTGATTATGGTTGCCCCAAAAGCCCCAGGGCACACGGTACGCTCTGAATTTGTCAAAGGCGGTGGCATTCCTGATCTAATCGCAGTATGGCGTGATGCGTCAGGCACAGCCAAGCAGCTTGCACTGTCTTATGCAGCAGGCGTGGGTGGTGGTCGTTCTGGTATCATTGAAACCACGTTTAAAGACGAAACCGAAACCGACCTATTTGGTGAGCAAGCCGTTCTATGTGGTGGCGCAGTTGAGCTTGTCAAAATGGGCTTTGAAACCCTAGTAGAAGCAGGCTATGCCCCTGAAATGGCGTATTTTGAGTGCTTGCATGAGCTAAAACTTATCGTGGACTTGATGTACGAAGGCGGCATTGCCGACATGAACTACTCCATCTCTAACAACGCTGAGTATGGCGAATATGTTACAGGTCCAGAAGTCATCAATGAACAAAGCCGTGAAGCCATGCGTAATGCGCTAAAACGCATTCAATCTGGTGAATATGCCAAAATGTTCATCGCTGAAGGGGCGACCAACTACCCATCAATGACCGCTCGCCGCCGTAACAACGCTGCGCACCAAATTGAAATCACTGGTGCCAAACTGCGTGCGATGATGCCTTGGATTGGCGGTAACAAAATCATTGACAAAGAAAAGAACTAATCCTAGCGATTATTTGTTGATTGAAAAAAAGAGTTGTCATTTGACAACTCTTTTTGATTATCCAATCCAATACCTTTTTGTCTTTTTGCCATGAGCCGTATCAATGACATTCTCCAAAATACCGCCATTTTTTTCAATCACTTTGGCAGAGGCAATATTGGTTTCATCACACGTTATTAGCACCTTTTTTACGCCAAGCCCATTCAGTTGTTTTACGCCAAAAGAGAGCATCTGTGTGGCAATGCCTTGTCCTTGATAATCAGGATGGGTGCTATATCCAATGTGCCCACCTTGTTGTAGCAAAAAATCATTGAGGGTATGGCGCAGGTGAATAATACCCACCATGACCTCATCAAGTAGGGCAATATAGGTGCTATCAGCCACTTTTTGATACTCAAACCACTGGGTGCCAGCAGGGGTATTGATATAGGTGAGCCAGCCTATAAATCCACCATCAGTAAACGCATTGAGCTCATTGGCACCATGCAACTCATCAAAGACGGCATTAAACTCACGGCGAAAACGCAAAATGGCTTCTTGATGTGCTAGGGTGGGGTTAGTTATCAAAAGCATGAGTACTCCAAGGCTGCCAGTAGGCTTTATGGTGAAAATCAGGGGGAGTGGCATGGGTGATGGCATAATAAATAGGTGCGCCATCGTAGTATAAAATTGCCGTGGGGTGAAGTTTGCTTAGTGTTTGAAAGTGTGAAAATTGAATTGCCAAATGACGTACCCAGTGTTTAGCATCATCAAAGTTACCATCAGGAACAAAAACAGTGCCTTCACCTTGTTTGGGCGGCATACAATTGGGTGTGCGATAGTCATCAAAGTGATAAATGGCATAATTACCATTGGGCGAAAAATTGATTTCGCTATAGCTTTGATGATGATTAAACTCCACAAAGCATTCTAAGCAGTTGTCTTGCCACAAAAAGTCTGTATGCTTTAGGTGACTTGGTGCAAAAGGTGGTAGAGTAAGCCACGGTGTTTTTTGAATAATAAAGCTTAATTGCAGACAATTTTTTATTATGCTACAAATAACCGATACCTTTGGAATGGCAATTTGGGTAATGGTATGTTGGGCAAGCACATCAAAAGTAGGGGTTAATGTATGGACGAACAGGGGTGGGGCGGTATGCTCACCCCAAAAAAGCGCCCGATGTTGTTCATAAAATGGTGTCATGACAAGCAGTTACAAAAAATATGGTCATCACACAAAATCAAAACGGTGCAAATTAGACAGCTTAGGATTGGCTTCTGGGTTTTTGCGATAGAGCAATACCATGCGCCCAATGTGATGCGCTACGATAGAGTCTGTAGCTTCAGCAAGAGCAGCGGCACAAGCTTTGCGTTCCTCATTAGAGCCTGCTGGAATTTTGACTTTGATAAGTTCATGGTCGCTTAGGGCGCGCGCGGTTTCTTCAACTACACTTGGGCTAATGCCATTGGCACCGATTAAGATGATGGGATTTAGTTTATGACCAATGCCACGCAGGGTTTTAAGCTCGGTTTGCTTGGCTTTTTTGGCGCTAGAGTTGGTTTTTTGGGTGGATTGGGTGCTCATAGATGACTCTTGTATCAACTGTTTGGTATAAAATTGACTCATTATAGCAGAATTTACAGCAAATTATGACAAATAATGCTAAACTATCAGGTTTATCTAAACAACTACTTTGATGTTATGGCAACTCGCATTACCAATAAAAAATTTTCAAAATCCAGCAAAGCATGGATGAAAGAACATATTGATGATTTTTATGTCCAAAAAGCACAAAAAGACGGCTATCGTTCACGCGCTGCTTACAAATTATTAGAGATTAATGAAAAAACCAAACTTATCAAAAAAGGCATGACGGTGGTAGATTTGGGTGCTGCCCCTGGAAGTTGGTCACAAGTGGCAGGGCAATTGGTAGGAGATGCAGGCGTGCTGATTGCCTCGGATATTTTGCCGATGGATACGCTAGAGAATGTGACATTTATTCAAGGTGATTTTCGCGAGCAAAGTGTTTTTGATAGCATTATGGCAGAAGTGGGTGGGCGCAAAGTTGATGTGGTCTTGTCTGATATGGCACCCAATACATCGGGTATGTCAGCAGTGGATCAGCCGCGCATGATGTATTTGTGTGAGTTGGCGGTGGCGTTTGCGCTGTCGGTACTACCAGAGGGTGGTGCATTGATTATGAAAGTGTTTCAAGGAGAGGGCAGTCAAGAGTTGCGCGCTGATATGCAAAAAAAGTTTAGCAAAATCAAAAGCATTAAACCTGCAGCTTCTAGAGCGCGCTCAAAAGAGATGTTTTGGGTGGCGATTAAATAGCTGTTTGTGTCAGTTGTGCAACTTATAGCGTAAAAAACTTAAACAAAGTGTGCTTGAGTATTGAAGCGTTGTGGGCTAAAATTGTGCACTTGCTTGTAAAATCATGGCAAGATCTTGAATTTTGTTGGTGCTGACTTTATATTAGGGTGTGTTGATGAGCTTATTTCGTTTTTTTAAGCTATGATAACTCATTGAATTTTAGTCATGTTGTGAATATCAATACACCCCAACTCAATGACAATAAGATATTGATTAGGCGTTTCAATATCAAAAAAAATTTTTAACAATTTTTATGAAAAGTGAGTGCGCATGAGTGATGAGCGTACCCTATTTTTAGGATAAACAATTTCGTGAGCGATACGGTGAAAAATGTACTTTTGTGGCTTGCCATTATTGCAGTGGTAGTCGCACTGTTTAGTAGCTTGGATAAGCGCAGGGCAGATGCTGATGCGATGAATTATTCTGAGTTTGTGACGGCAGTACAGGCAGGTGAAATCAAATCCATTAGCATTGACAATGAGCAAATTTCTGGCGAAAAGGTCAATGGGTCAAAGTTTGAGACCATTCGTCCTGCCGTCATGGATAATGAGCTGATGCCGATGTTGCGTGAGCACAAGGTAGAAGTTGAGGGCAAAAGTCCTGAACGTCAAGGCTTGGGCTCGCAACTGTTGTTGGCAGCTTTTCCTATCTTGCTGATTATTGGCTTGTTTTGGCTATTTATGCGCAATATGGGTGGCGGCGGTGCTGGCATGGGCGGCGGTCGTGGCGGTCCAATGAGCTTTGGTAAGTCAAAAGCGCGTATGCTGACCGAAGACCAAATCAAAACAACCTTTGCTGATGTGGCAGGTTGTGAAGAGTCTAAGCAAGAAGTGGTAGAAATTGTGGACTTCTTAAAAGACCCTGAAAAATTTACTAAGCTTGGTGCTAAAATTCCCCGTGGCGTGCTCATGGTAGGACCTCCTGGAACGGGCAAAACCTTGCTTGCTAAGGCAATTGCAGGGGAGGCTAAGGTACCGTTTTTTTCTATTTCAGGTTCTGATTTTGTAGAGATGTTTGTGGGTGTGGGTGCTAGCCGTGTCCGCGATATGTTTGAGCAAGCCAAAAAAAATGCCCCTTGTATTATCTTTATTGATGAGATTGATGCGGTGGGTCGCCATCGTGGTGCTGGCATGGGCGGCGGTAACGATGAGCGTGAGCAGACGCTCAACCAATTGCTTGTTGAGATGGATGGTTTTGAAGACAATGATGGGGTAATTGTCATTGCGGCAACCAACCGTGTTGATGTTTTGGATAATGCTTTGTTGCGTCCAGGACGATTTGACCGTCAAGTCCAAGTGGGCTTGCCTGATATTAAAGGGCGTGAACAGATTTTAAATGTTCATCTTAAAAAACTACCTCAAACCATTGGTGTAGATGTGAATGCGCTAGCGCGAGGCACTCCTGGTTTTAGTGGGGCGCAACTTGCCAACCTTGTCAATGAGGCAGCGCTGTTTGCTGCGCGTCGCAACAAACATAGCGTGGATATGAATGACTTTGAGGATGCCAAAGACAAGCTGTATATGGGTCCTGAGCGTAAATCTATGGTTTTGCGCGAAGAAGAACGCCGCGCAACAGCCTATCACGAGGCAGGTCATGCGTTGGTGGCAGAGCTATTGCCCAATACTGACCCTGTACACAAAGTCACTATTATGCCGCGTGGATGGGCGCTTGGGGTGACATGGCAACTTCCTGAACAAGATGCCATTAGCAGCTATAAAGATAAGATGCTAAGCGATTTATCTATCTTGTTTGGTGGGCGTATTGCTGAAGAGATTTTTATTAATCGTCAATCTACAGGCGCTTCCAACGACTTTGAACGTGCAACCAAATTGGCGCGCGCTATGGTCACTAAATATGGCATGAGTGATGCGATGGGTGTGATGGTGTACGAAGATGATGAGCAGCGCGGATATTTTGGTGGGAGCTCTCGCACCATTTCAGAGGCAACACAGCAAAAAGTAGACGAAGAAGTGCGCCGTATTTTAGAAGAGCAATATCAGGTGGCATACAAACTGATTGATGACAATCATGATAAAATGCACGCGATGGTTGAGGCGTTGATGAAGTGGGAAACCATTGACCGTGAGCAACTGCTGCAAATTATGGCAGGAGAAGAGCCGCGCGAACCCAAAGAATATCAGCATGAAGTACCTGTTTCATTGCAAAAACCTGATAATACGCCCGACACACTGATGCCACCACCTTTACCAACGGCATAATCCAAAGACAAAAAAGCCAGCAAGATGGCTTTTTTGTTGGTTGTTCATCATAGGATACTCTTAATATGTTAAGCTTTGCTAATAAACAACTCAAGCGGTCAAAAAAATTGCTTGGTATGAGCACAACCTTGATTGGTGGGTTTCGCACCGCTTACAAAATTGGCGCTTTCAAAAACCCTCCTAGGGACAAACTGCCCAAATATACACAGATTTTTTGTACCAAAATGTGCTCATCATTTGGAGTAACTGTGGTGCAAGTTGAGCCTGTCCCACAAACGCATGGGCTTTGGGTGAGTAATCATGTCTCATGGCTTGACATCCCTGTAGTGGGTAGTGTGTCGCCTGTGTTTTTTTTGTCCAAAGCAGAGATTGGTGAGTGGCCAATTTTTGGGGCATTAGCCAAGGCAGGGGGTACGCTATTTATTAAGCGAGGTTCGGGCGATACAGGGTCGGTGGGTCAGCAAATTACCAATTTTTTGACGGCAGGCTCATCGGTGGTGTTTTTTCCTGAAGCCACTACTACAGATGGCAAGCAAATCAAAAAAATCTATGGCAATTTATTGCAGTCTGCGATTGACAGTGATTTGCCTATTTGTCCTGTGGTTATTGCTTATGTGGACAAAGATGGCAAGTTGTCTGATAATGCAGCCTATTATGGCAATCGCACCATGGCAGAGAGCCTAAAGCGAGTGGCGGATTCTGATGGTATTACCGCTTATGTATTGCCGCTTGAGCCTATTTATGCCAATGGTCGCAGTCGTAGTGAATTGACTGCTGTTTTGTATGATGCCATGCAACAAGGCTTATCCGCACTTCATGCCAAGGTGCTTAGCGCTTAAGCAATCAACAAAAAACAAACGCACGTTGGTGCGTTTTTTTTGTGCAAAACCCCTTGCATTTAAAAATTTTATCTGTATAATAACTGACTAATCACTCATTAAAGTAGCTACTTTAAGGAAAGCCAATGGCCAGACCATTAAGTGAAGAAAAACGCACACAGCTTATTTTATCGGCGATTGATTGTATTGATGAACATGGTTTATCTGCCAGTACCGCCATGATTGCCAAAACCGCTGGGGTATCGACAGGTTCTTTATTTACTTATTTTAATAGTAAAGATGAGCTGATTAACACGGTATATGTGTATATTATGGATACGATTGCAGATGTCGTGATGGCGGATTTTCCTAAAAATGCGCCATTTTTTACTCAACTTGAGCATTGGTGGAATTGTTATGTAGATTGGGGTGTAGCAAATCTCAAACAGCGACAAGTCGCCAAACAAATTGCATTATCGGTACATTTGACAGAGCAAACACGTCAGCAAGTACAAAATATTTATCATGAAATGCGACAAATTTTTCAGCATGAAATTGATAATAATCGCTTTTATGCACCACTTGAATTTTCGGTAACGATGATGGAACAAATGGCAGAAGCGACCATTTTACATATCATCGCCAATAAAGTGGGGGCAGATGAAAGTAAACAGACAGGCTTGGCGATGGTAAAACGAGCCATTGTTCGTTAATTCATGTCATTTGCCTTCAAAACAATACCGCGTTAACTCGCCTTGCTGTACTCGTTTGTACTATCTGCGGCTCGTTGCCTAGTCTTGTTTTGAATTCAAAAAGACATTCATGGTAGAAAGTTTTTCTGCTTAATTTTAACAGTTTTAATTGATTGACTAATCATTTTTTAAAGATAACAAGTGATGAAACAAACGGCATTAATTACAGGTGCATCAAACGGTATCGGTTTAGAATTGGCAAAAATCCACGCTCAAACAGGAGGCGATGTGGTACTGGTCGCTCGCTCTCGTGATAAATTGGAACAGTTAGCCCAAGAGATTGAAAAAGAGTATGGCGTGAAAGCTTGGGTGATTGCTCAAGATTTATCACAGCCTAATTCAGCCAAAGCGATTTTTGAGACAACCGAAAACATGGGCATTACCGTTGATATTTTAATCAATAATGCTGGGTTTGGCGGTCATGGGCGTTTCTTTGAACGTGAACTCATTAAAGAACAACAGATGATACAAGTGAATATCAGCACATTGACTGAATTGTGTCATTTATACCTAAAAGGCATGGTTGAGCGTAAACGTGGTAAAATTTTGAATGTGTCATCAACGGCAAGTTTTATGCCTGGTTCATTGCAAGCGGTATATTATGCAACCAAGGCTTATGTAACGTCTTTTAGTCAAGCGATTGCCGAAGAAGTGGCAGAATTTGGCGTAACAGTAACGGCACTTTGCCCCGGGGCGGTGGCAACAGGCTTTGTGCAGGCAGGCGGTCTTGAAGATGTGGACGCATGGAAAAATGCTAAAACGCCATTAGAAGTTGCCCAATATGGTTATCAAGCAATGTTAGATGGTGAGCTGGTGGCATTTAATGAAGCTAAATTAAAATTTGCTTTAGAATATGTCATTCCATTGTTACCACGCAAAGCAATGCTAAAAATGTCTCGTAAAGCGATGGAAAAATCAAAATAAATAACCATTATTTGAGAAAAACTGTGCTATCTTAGATGCAGTTTTGATTGATTTAAGAAAACTAGAGAACATTATGCACGCACTCATTATTGGAGCAACAGGGGCAACTGGCTTAGCACTTTTAACTCAAGTTTTGGCAGATGACAGCTTTACACAGGTTAGCATTTTTGTGCGTAAACCTATTGCCATCACACATGAAAAATTAACGGTACATGTGATTGATTTTAATAAGATTGATGAGTATCGTGATAGCATTCACGGTGATGTGTTATTTAGCTGTCTTGGGACAACGCTTAAAGATGCTGGCAGCCAAGAGGCACAATGGAAAATTGATTATACCTATCAATATGAATTTGCCAAACTTGCTAAACACGGCGGCGTCAAACATCTTGTGCTGGTGTCATCTGCCTTTGCTGACGCAACCGCACGCGGATTTTATGTGCGTATGAAAGGTCAGTTAGAACAAGATGTGATGGCTCTTGGGTTTGAACATTTAAGCATTTTTCGTCCGCCAAGTTTAATCCGTCCTGATACAGATAGACTTGGTGAAAAAATCGCCCTGCCAATTATTAAGGCGTTAAATACCATTGGACTAGTTAAAAATATGCGTCCAATGTCGGTAGAAACTTTGGCAACTGCTTTAAAGATGACCGCCTGTCATGCCCAAGTAGGCACTCATATCTTTGAAGCTCATGATATTTGGCAGATGGTATCGAGGGTAGTTTAGCAATAAATCAACACAAAAATGATACAGGTGTGCCAAATTTTAACGATATAATATATCATTTTAAAAAAAGACAGCCGATGACAAAAGTTATAGTGATGATGGCATTTGTGATGGCGCTAACTGCGTGCAGCACAACAGATGCCCTAGATGTTTCTACCACAACCCAAACACAGGCGCAAAAAGACACTGCCAAAGCCATACTAGACAAGGGTATTGCCGCTTACAACGTTCAAGATTATGCCAGTGCGTTACCTTTATTTATTCAAGCGGACAAGCTAGGACATATGAAAGCCCCGCGCTATCTAGGGCTGATGTATCTAAATGGTGACGGTGTCGCACAAAGCAATCAACAAGCCTTTGATTATTTTAGTAAAGCTGCGTCAAACGGCGACATTACAGGGCAATATTGGTTGGGATATTGTTATGAGCGTGGCTTGGGTGTGGTGCAGGATGTCAACCAAGCCATCAGATGGTATCAAGAGTCTGCCAAGCGTGGTGATGTGATTTCTGCGCCTGCGATGATTGCTTTGGGGCGATTGTATGAACAGGGTTTGGGTGTAGAAAAAGACATCAATCAAGCGATTAGTTTGTATCATCAAGCGCTTAATGCAGGTGATGACAGTGCCAAAGCAGCACTTGAGCGACTGCAAACATACCCTTAATGGGTATTATTTAGAGGTTAATCATGAAAAAACTCTTATTAGCACTTGGTTTGGCAACCGCTTTGGCGGCGTGTAGCACCACACCAACCACAACCACCTCCACTACAGCCCCTGTTACTTGGGATAAACAATATGGCGGTGCAGACAAAGCTTATGATACCAATCTATTAACGCTGCGTGAACAAATTGCCCCACGTTTTGAGCAGCTTGAATTTAAAGATCTTGTCACAGGCAAAACCATGGCGTATAATTTATATACACCAAAACATCTTGACCCAAATAAAAAATACCCTTTGGTGATGTTTATTGCTGATGCCAGTACTGTGGGTAAAGGTGTTAAAGCACCGTTAATGCAAGGCTATGGTGGGATTATTTGGGCAACTGATGACTCTCAAGACAAAAATCCTGCCTTTGTTCTTGTGCCATCTTTTGCAGGTCCGCAATCAGGGGTAAATGACCAATGGGAAACCACTGAAGAAGTGGGTATGGCGCTACGCCTACTTAAACAAACCATCAAAGATAAGCCTGTGGATGACAAACGTGTCTATACCACTGGGCAATCTATGGGGGGTATGATTTCTTTTTATTTAAATGTGACCGAGCCTGAGTTGTTTGCTGCGTCTATGTTTGTAGGTAGTCAGTGGGATACAATGGTGCTTGAGTCTTTAAAAAATCAAAAATTTATTTATACTGTGTCAGCAGGTGATCCTAAAGCCTCCAAAGGAATGATGGCTCTAGAAGACTTGTTCAAGCAAAAAGGCATTGGTTATGCCAAAACACAATTTGCCGCCAATGCCAGCAAAGCTCAGCAAGATGCCAATGTCAATGCGTTGTTAAGAGCGGGTAGTCCTCATAATTTTATTATGTTTACCAAAGATACTACCTTGCCTGTGGGTGTAACAGCAGATTCCTCTAAAACAGGCGAGCATATGTATTCTTTTGATTATGCCTATTTATTAGAGCCTGCTCGCGATTGGTTATTTGCTCAAAGTAAATAACAGCCCTGATTAAACCTTACTTTAACCATCTGTCTTTAATAAGACAGATGGTTGATTTATGTCTAGGGTAAGCTGTTGGTATATGCGTCAATTGTTCAAAAGCCATCAAATGCCAGCTGACTTTACCATGTCATCTTGCAACCTATCGGACAATGTAATAAAGCGTTAGCACGCTCTAAAGTTAGCATGCTCTAAAAGTGTTCAAAAGCCATCAGCTGCCTTTATTTGATGGCAATACCAACTTGTCCCTTGGGTGTGACTTTAAAAATTTGTACTTTAAATAGAACATCAGTACCTGCTAAGGGGTGGTTGAAGTCCACTTTGACTTCATCGTCATTAACCTCGCTAATCACACCAACAAGCGAATTTTTACCTTTGTCTGCAAATTCCATCATCATACCAACAACTGGATTGGGCTCGGATAAAGCAAACTGCGCGCGCGCAAAGGTCTGTACATTGTCGCTATTCCACTGCCCAAAAGCCTCTTCGGGGGGTAGATGGGCGGTGCGCGTATCCCCTGCTTTAAGATTTAGCAGTACCTTTTCAAAGCCAAACAATAGGCTTTCATCACCAATGGTTAGGCTGACAGGGCTAGGACGGTGAAAGGTAGAATCAATGACTTCGCCATTAGGTAGGCTGACTTCAAAATGCAATAAAACTGTACTTCCATGAGTAATGCGTACTTCTTCGCTAGGTAAAATAGGTGTGGTCATAAAAAAATAGGTAGGTTAAAAATGTGCCCCATTGTAACATATTTTGGGGTAGTATAGGTATGTGGGTAAATGAATGGTGGCTAAATAGTCTTATCAAGAGGGGGTGAGGGTTTTTCTATTAGTGCCAACATTTTATCATGTGTCCACAAAAAAATAGAGGGTGTCAAAGCGGTAAGCGTCTGTGGGTGGTGGGTAGTCAGTAGAGGCAAAAATGCGGCATAATCTTGTGACATACCCAAGGTGAGAGTCAGGTGATGCAATTTGATAAAGCATTCTTTTAGACACCAAAGCTGGCAACACAGTAAGGCTTGCTGATGGGTAGGCAGGGTGGTTAGATGGCTGACTTCATGCTGATGAAAAAAACGTCTTGCAACCGTCATACTAATTGGGCGCAGCTCAATATCAATCGCACAAGGATGGGCAGAGATGATTAAGGCGACTTGATGCCGACTGTGACTAAAGCAAACATCATAAGCGCGCAAATTGGTGGGTGTGCGCAATTGATAAGGAAAGGTGCGCTCATCTAAAGTGAGTGTGGAGAGTGCTGGTATGGTAGCAAGACACCATGCCAAAAGAGCGCGTACCGCCAAACTTTGGGTGTGTTTGAGGGTTGATGGGGTGGTATGCGCCTCAAAAATTGCACTGGCAATGTAGGTATCTGCATCTATTTGCCAAAGTGTGTGGCAGCTAAGAGGGGGAGGGGTTGGCATCATAAAAAAAAGCGCCCACTGTGTAGGCGCTCAAAAAGATTAGTAGCTTAGAACGGCGCGGCGGTTTTGCGACCAAGCAGCTTCGTTAGACCCTGTGGCGACTGGTTGCTCTTCGCCATAGCTGATGATTTCAACATTGCTGACATTAACACCATTTTGGGATAGATAGTTGCGTACAGCGGCAGCGCGGCGCTCACCCAAGGACATATTATACTCACGGCTACCACGCTCATCAGTATGTCCAGCAATGAGTACTTTAGCACCTGCATTGGCATTTAAAAAAGCAATGTGTTGATTTAAGATGGCAGCAGCCTCTGGTTTGATAACATCTGAATCAAAATCAAAGTGTACCACAGCAGCCAAATTAGAGGCAGCATTGCGGACGGCGTCAGAGTTATTGACCAAAGCACCACCTGTATAGCCGCCATTGCCATAGCCTGTCATGCCAATAGGAGAAACAACCACATTGGATTTAGGTTTTTTGGAGGCGCAGCCTGTCACCACTAAGGTGCTAGAAAGTAGCGCAAGAGCGGTGATTTTAGCAAAAGAAGACAAAGAGTGCATGAGACGCTCCTAAAATAAAGGTGTTGCAATAACACAAAAATAAAGTGCCATATACTTAACAAAAAGCCAACGGCATATCTAAAAATTAGTGCCATCATGCCAAAGTTTGAAAGATTTGACAAGACGTTTGGGGGTGTTTTTTGTGCATTTTGGCAGATTTTTGGGGTTTTGTGACAGAATTTGCTTAATTTTTGCTCAAGCGTTACATACTTTTGATGACCGTAAGCAAGAGAAAGTCAAAAATTGATGCTATAATATGCCATCTTGTTATTGCTACTTAAGGATAAAAAATGACAGATAGTCCACAAAAAATTTATCTCAAAGACTATACACCGCCAAACTATCATGCCCATGCAATTGCTTTGGATATTCGTATTTTTGATACAGAAACCTTAGTGGAGGCAACCGTGATGCTAAAGCGCCAAGCAGCAGGCGAGATGGTGCTGTTTGGGCGTAAATTGGAGTTGCTAGAAATTAGTCTTAATGGTTACACGCTTCATGCTGATGAATACCAGCTAGATGATGAAAAGCTGGTGATTAATGAGTCAGTATTGGGCGCAGAAGAGCATATCAACCTACATACTAAGGTGCGCATTCATCCAGAAAGCAATACAGAGCTTGAGGGCTTGTATTTGGTGGGTGAGGGCAGTGAGGCAATGTTTGTGAGTCAATGCGAGGCGGAAGGCTTTCGCAAGATTACCTTTTTTCCCGACCGCCCTGATGTCTTATCTGTGTTTACCACGCGCATAGAAGCTGACAAAAAATATCCGATTTTGCTTGCTAATGGCAACTTGGTAGAAACAGGCGTGGTTGGCGAAAATCGTCATTATGCTATTTGGCATGACCCCACCAAAAAACCCAGTTATTTATTTGCGTGTGTGGCAGCGGACTTGGCGGTATTAAGTGATACTTATACCACATGTGAAGGTCGGCAGGTGCTTTTGGAGATTTATGCCAGTCCCCATGATATTGACAAATGCCATGTGGCAATGCAAGCACTCAAAGAATCAATGACGTGGGATGAGGAAAATTATGGACGTGCGTATGACCTTGACCGTTATATGATTGTGGCAACGCCCAAATTTAATATGGGAGCGATGGAAAATAAGGGCTTAAATATTTTTAATACCGCTTGTGTGCTGTCTAGTCCAGAAACCACAACGGATGGCGCCAATTTTCAAGTTAAAGCGGTGATTGCGCACGAATATTTTCATAATTGGACGGGCAATCGCGTCACCTGCCGTGATTGGTTTCAGTTGTGCCTAAAAGAGGGCTTGACCGTCTATCGTGACCAAAGTTTTTCAGCAGACAGCCGTTCGTCTGCGGTGCAGCGCATTGAAGATGTGGGCAGATTGCGCGCGGCACAATTTCCTGAAGATGCAGGACCGCTGGCACATCCTGTTCGTCCTGACAGCTTTGTGACGATTAATAATTTTTACACCACCACCATTTATGAAAAAGGTGCAGAAATTGTGCGCATGATGGCAAATTTGCTTGGCAAGGAAAATTACCGTGCAGGCATGGATGTGTATTTTGAGCGCCATGATGGGCAAGCAGTGACGGTAGAGGACTTTGTGGCGGCACTTGCTACCCAAGACCCACGTATTAATGACTTTTTGGCATGGTATAAACAGCCTGCCACCCCTGTGCTTTCTGGGCATTACACCTATGATGACAAAGGGGTGGGTATCCATCTATCCCAAGCAACCCGTCAGGTAGAGGGATATCCTGCGCCCAAAGCATTGCCCATCCCTGTGGCAGTTGCGGTGTTTGATAAAGCGACAGGGCAGCTGCTAACACAAGACACATTGCTACTAGACAAAGATAAAGACAGTTTTTATCTTGATGTGAATATGACTGGTAGAGAGCCTTTGGTGTCTGTGTTGCGTGGGTTTAGCGCCCCTGTGCTACTAAACTTTGACTATAGTGATGAAGAATTGGCAGCACTGGTACGCTTTGAGACTGACGGATTTAATCGCTGGCAAGCCATGCAAAGCCTTGTGAATCGCTACTTGTTTGATAAGCTTGAGGATGCAACCATTATTAGTGATGCGCTAATGTCAGCGGTGGATGAGTTGATTGAGACCGACCCTATGTTGGCGGCGCGCTTGTTTGATATACCTAGTGAAAAAGAGTTGGCAGCAGGCATTGACAAAGACTATGAGCCTTTGGCAATCAAAACCAGACGTGATGGCTTAAAATCTAAGATAGCCAGCGCACTAGCACACAAGCTAGACGCATGGTATATGGCATTACCCATCAGTGCTTACGAAGATACTCCTAAGGCTATGGGCGTGCGCGCCTTGCGTAATGTGTTATTGATGCTTATAGCACAAAACAACCAAGAAGCTGCTGAAACATTGGCGGTAGCGCAATACACGCAAGCACAGTGTATGAGTGAGCGCTTTGGGGCATTATCTGCTATGGTGCATTATAATTTGCCCAGCAAACAAACTTATTTGGCGCAGTTTTATGATGCCTTTAGTGATGAGGCGCTGGTGATTGACAATTGGTTTATGGTGCAAGCAGCCAGCGACAAGGCAACTATTCACGACATTCAGGCGCTGATGGCATTGCCAACCTTTGATTGGGAAGTACCTAATCGCATACGCTCAGTTTTAGGACAGATTGCTATGCGTCCTGTATTGCTGTGGGGTGATGGCTTGATGGTGTATTTGTCTGCGATTACTCGCTTAGATGGCAGTAATCCACAAGTAGCAGCGCGTCTTTTGGGCGGATTGTCACGTTGGTACACATTGGCACAGGCGCAAAAACAGACTGTGCACCAAGCACTCACAGCATTTGTTAAAACAGTGCATTCCAAAGATGTCTTGGAGGTAGCGCATAAGTTATTAAGCGCAGATAAGTAACCGTTTGTCAGAATTTATCTTGTAAAAAAGCCTTACTGATGGTGTAGGGCTTTTTTCTGTGGGTATTTTGGCGGTATAATAATAAGTTTGTTTGACATATCAATTAGGGCGTAACAAATAGCCTTTTTGTACCATTAAAGACAATTTCTTGTCTAAATAGCGATGTCTGGAGAACCTATGCAATCCCCAAAAGCCCCTATTTTTGGCAAAAGTACGTTTGATATCTTGTCAGAAGAATACTGGCAAGCTTATCAACAAAGAGCCCCAATAGCAGGGGGTGTGGCATACCAAAAAAAGCTGTATGAATTGGCATTGGATGAAAGTCTTGAAAGCCTTAAGGTGCTTGATAAAATGCTTTTGGCGGTCAAAAAAGATTTGCAAACTCGTCAATATGGCGAGCAAGTCGTATTGTCTGACGCAAGCTTTCGTCATTTCTTGCAGTTTGTGGGGATGTATGCAGGGCGTGTGTTGGCGCACGAGCTTGGCGAGAGTGTGTCGTGGCAGTCGGCACAAGTATTTGCTAAGCGCTATGCCCATACGCCACTAGCAACACAGACAGATGACATATACAATCAGGTGGCGCTGATTGCTCAATCGGCGCTCAAAGCACCGCAGATTGCGCCATTGTTTTTATTAATGACCATTGGGGCGTGTTTGTTTGGTAGTCAAGAGCGCCATTTTAAACACCCTGTGACCGCAAGTCTTGTTGTAGATAGCCTTTATATGGCAGTGACGGAGTATTTGTCACAAATAAAGACGCTAACCAGCCAAAATGTAGCGCATGGCACGCAAGCTCAACCCATAAACAAACTCTCTGCGCAAGAAACGACATCATCCGTCGCCCCACCACCACAGCAGCCTGCAACCATAAAAACCGCTCAATCACCATCAGCGCCTCCCACCCAAAGTGTCGTGGCTCAAATGACACCAACACCTGTCAAGCCAGTAGAGCCTAGGCATCACTCTGTACCAGACATGGCACCCCCAGTAGCGCCTTTGGAGGCGGTTGTGCCAACGCTGACATTGATACCAGATGAGCCGCTGATTCAAATTGAGCCTCAAGCAGCACCTCAAGTGCCTCATCAAACGCCAAATCAGGCGATATCTAAGCCAAGTGCGACGCAGTGGGATGAATTTGAGATTGATCCTGATTTTGACAAGGCGTTGGCTTCTACCGTTTCTAAGGATGTCAGTTCTGCCACCATGCCAACATCGCAGATAAGCACATCTGCCACCAATAACAAAGTGGCAAGCGCTCCTGTAGCAGAAAAACCCACAGCACAAGCGCCTATACAGCAGCCAGTTGATTTGGTTGTCAATACCGCCACAACCACAGCGCCAAGCACTTCTTTAAATCCCAAAGTATCGCGCCCAAAAACACCAAAAGCAAGTGATACTAGCATTTTTGGGGAAGTGACCAAAGACATTAAAATGCTGCCTGCAACCAATACCACACGCCAAGCAGACTATGAGCAAGCACTGGCGGTTGTTGAGCAGTTTGATGAGACGGTGGCAAAAAAAGTGGTGGCAGGTGAAACCGAAATTGTCTTTAGTGAGGCAGAAGTAGAAAATTTACAAAAAGCCGTCTCGCAAATAGACAACATCGCAACAGAAGGTAATACCAATGCGATGCTGTCTTTGGCGTTGTGCTATTTTAAAGGCATTGGACAGCCACAAGACTTGGGCAAAGGTGTGGAGATGGTCTTTAAGGCGGCAGAGCGACAAGATATGCGCGCGCAGAAGTTTTTGAGTCGTCTGTACTACCAAGGGGTTGGGGTTGAGCAGTCCACACATGAAGGGGAGCTGTGGTTGGCTAAGGCGGCAGATAGTGGACACCCTGAAGCCAAGCGCATTCAGATGCAGTTATTACAAATCAAAGCCATGAAAGATGATTTCAAGGTAGAAGCTGAAAAGGACAAAAAATACATCATCCTTTTTGTGGGCATTGCCATATTTTTTGTGGTGTTGCTATGGCTGTTAATCAAGTTTGCGAGCTGATAGATGGCGCGTTTTTTTCGCACACCTAAGCATCCTCCTTGGTATTATCAATGGGCGATTGTTGTGGCACGTCCCATTTATCGTGCCATGTTGTTTTTTAAACAGCAGCAACTGCCCTATTATCATCGCGAGATAGAGGAGCGTTTTGGGTGTGCTTATCAGGCGCCCAAGCCCTTGCAACGTGGCTATATTCGTAAAAAAGTCATTTGGTGTCACGCTGTCTCTTTGGGTGAGATTAATACCGCTTACCCTCTATTAAAAAGTTTGCTAGATGATGGACATGGTTTGTATATCACCAGTACCACTCAAACAGGCTTTGCACAAGTGGAGCGCTTATTTGCAAGCTATCTAAAAACGCATCAAGTGGTTCACGGATTTGTTCCAGTAGATGATAGAGCCGTGGTTTATCGCTTTATTCGGCGCATCAATCCGCATTTGGCATTATTTATTGAAACAGAATTATGGGCAAATACCTTGTATTTGCTTGCCAAGCATCAAATTCCTGCGGTGATGGTCAATGCTCGCTTAAACCAACGCTCTTTTGAAAAATATAAAAAAGTCAAAAAACTAAGTCAAAGTATGATGGCAAATTTAAGCTTGGTGATTGCCCAAGATGAGCGCAGTGCCGAGCGATTTTTGGCATTGGGGTTGGATAAGGATAAATGTGTTTTGGCAGATTCTCTTAAGTGGTCAGCATCACAAGCCGCCAATAAGCTGCCCTCTATTACGCACTTAACACAGTCACTCAATGCCAACAAACGCCCTGTTTGGGTAGCAGGGAGTACGCATGAGGGCGAGGAGTTTGCGGTGCTTAATGCACACAAAGACATACTACAAACACATCCAACAGCGCTATTAATTATTGTCCCTCGTCACCCAGAGCGCTTTGATGCGGTGTGGCAGCTGTGTTTAGAAAGCGGACTAATTTGCCATAGACGCCATGAAAATGCGCCTATTACTGACGAAACCCAAGTATATCTGGCAGATAGCATGGGGGAGCTGTTGGCATGGTATGACTGCAGCGATGTGGCATTGGTGGCAGGGTCTTTGGTGGATATTGGTGGGCATAATCCGATTGAGCCTGCAAGCTTTGCCAAGCCTATTATTATGGGGCAGTATGTGCGTGCGTGCGAGGTGCTGGTGCAAGCATTGGCGCAAGTGGGCGCTTTGGTGCAAGTAGGTGATGCCCAAGACGTCAAAGGGATAGCGCACGCGGTGATACAATGGTTTGATTCTCCTAGCAAGGCGCAATTGGCAGGACAAGCAGGGCAACTATTGGCAAAAAGCAAGCAAACTGCCAGCGACCAACAAAAACAGTATTTGTTGCCTTATTTGCGCTAAGCTAGTCACTCCCAAAAAAATCAATGCGCGCCTCACACATCTTGGGTGCTAGGGCAAAAACGCTATGTTGATTCAATGATTGCTAAATTGCAAGTAGTACTATGAAGTGTCAGGATGCCCTAATAGCTTGACGTATTTTTGGATAACTTTATGAACGTTATTTTGCTTGCGCCATCACAACTTAAAGAAGAGATGGCAGTCATTACCAACCCCCATCAGCTATCACACATCAAAACCGTACTAAAGGCAAAGGTAGGCGACACCCTAAAAATAGGCGTACTGGGTGGAAAGTTGGGTGTAGCACGGATTGACAAAATAACAGAGGATGTCATTACGCTTGACAAAGTACATATGTCTACTTTACCACCTGCCAAAATACCCGTAACAGTTGTGCTGGCATTGCCACGCCCTAAGGTGTTAAGACGGCTAATGATGGATATGGCAGCCATAGGCGTGGCACATATTGTTTTGGTCAATAGTTATCGCACAGACAAGGCTTATTGGCAAAGTCCTTTATTGGCACGACTGGATGAATTTTTGCTAGAGGGGTTGGCGCAAGGGGTGGATACGGTAATACCACAAATACAGATTGAGCGGCGCTTTAAGCCATTTGTAGAAGACAGATTGGCAGCGCTTGGACAGCGTGTATTGGTGGCGCACCCTTATGCTGACACAACAGTGACTTATTTTTGTCATCAAGGCTTGCCTGATGTGCTGATTGTGGGTGCAGAAGGTGGGTTTATCCCTTATGAAATTGAGTTATTAAAAACACAAGGCGTGTCTGTTGCAAGCCTAGGCGCACGTATTTTGCGTACAGAGGCTGCAGTCAATGCGCTACTTGGGCGGTGGTGTGTGGGGTGATGGATTAGTCAGCATAAGCGCAGACGGTGATAAGTAGAGTTGCATCCGTGGTATCAATGGCTTTTTGCCAATTGGCAGATGAATGGCGATTAAAGGCAGGGTTGTTGCTACTGGCAAGCACTCCGCCTTGTTTGTCGTAGGTGACAAAATATTCAATGGCTGATTTGCGAGCATGACAGTCAAAATAGTAAAAATCTTTGTGTGACCAATATTTTTTGCCATCACCCGCATCCTGAGCTTGTTTGTAGTCAATCTGTCTCCATGCTGTCATCACGGGTGTGCCATCGGTCAAATAATCTTGACGGATACTATCAACATCAAGGTAGCCTTTATTTCCATCATTGTCTTCGCCAATCTGAACCCAAATCGTCGCCAATGCTTGCTGTGTCATCATGGTGGCAAGTGCAGCTACCAATAATTTTTTCATGATAAACTCCCAAATCTAATTAACCCAAATTAACACTACCAAAAATTATCCTAAAAATAGGGGGTGGTGCCAAGGTGGGGTGTTGTGAATGTGTAAAATTGCCTGATGTTTTAAAGTGGATGAATGTTAATCAACAGACACCCAATTTTCCACCACAAGCTCAAACTCTGCAAAGTCTTTTTCGTTATTACTTACCAAAATCAGCCCAAGCGACATGGCATGACTGGCAATCAGTGTATCAAAACTGGCTTTGTGCTTGCCTGATTGCATGAGCCTACCAAACATTTCCCCTGCTTTGTCATCAAAGGGCAAAATCTTGATGATAGCTGACAGTTTATCAAAGGCTTCTTTGGATTGATGGATAGTTAAGTTGCGCTGAAGTTCTGCCCAAGTAATCGCACTCATCACCACTTCACCGACAAAGTATTGACCAAATCGCTCCACCACGCTTGGCGGTGTATGTTTCATTAGATAAATGCAAATATTGGTATCTAGCATATATTTGGGGGCAATTACCATGAACGTTCATTCTCCACCAAAGCATCGCGCACAAACTTGGATTGAACCGTGTTATTTGTTTGTCCCAAATCTATAGAACTCATCGTAAATTCATTGGAGTCTAGTGGCGTATTATCAATAAACCAGCCATACCCTGAGGCATTCGGTGAAAAACGTATCATTCCATGCTCAGTATCGGTTACCGCAGCGACATTTTGCTGAAGCTGGGTTATCTCAAATTGATAATTTGCCAGTTTTTCATTGAGTTCTTGCTTGGTAATACCTGCATTTATCCAGTATTGTTTGGCAGCAGGTAAAAGTGAGTCAATGTGTTCTACTGTTAGGCTGTTACTATAGGTTGGCTCGGTATCGCAGTTATGCACCCAAATACCTGCTTCGCCAACAAAGTAGGTATGGGTATCTTCGACTTCAATATTATAGACAGTCATGGTCAGTGGACCCTCACCCTCTGCCCATGTGATGGTATCAGGGTCTATCCAGCCACCTGTACGGAAACCATAGAACTCTGCCCTATCACGGTGTTCTACTGGGGTTTGGTCAAGGAGATTTTGTTTCCAGTCATCAAAATTAGTCCAGAGTTTGTTAATCCATTTTGGATCAGGTTCACTGTAAAGGTCATATTCTCCTGTTGACAGATTAATATAAGTTCCTTTCAACTGTCCTGTATCATCACCAAACTTTATATCGTATCCATAACCAACTTTGCCTGAATGATAAAGGGGCTTAATCGCTTGATAGCGTCCTTCATAACCACCGCTCGTATCAGAAACAAATTTATGATTATCTTTTGTGACCAAAATATCTTCTTGGGTGAGGTCTTGGGCTTTAATCCAACCTCTGTTTTCTGTCCATAAGGGATGGTTAGCGGTGAGTAAAAGTGGATCTGGAACTCTAGCTTCCTCATCAGACATTGCTAATTCCATATTGATTCTATTTAAGGCTGATATTGATGAGTCAAAGTACAATCCAAACCACATTATAAAGATAGGACTATTATGCGTAGCCATGGTTTTAGTGACAGCTTTATATACCAATTCACCACTGCCATCGGCATTTTTGGATAAGACTTTATCGCCGACTTTGATGTGTTCAATTGGGATAAGCCCTTGTTCGGTATGGACTAAAGTACCAGCAGCAAAACAGACATGGTTAGGCTCAACGGTGAGATTATCGCTGTATGTTGCGATATCACCACCACAGTTATGCACCCATACCCCATGCTCACCCACAAAATAAGTATGGGTATCAGCAACTTCAATATTATAGACTGTGGTCGTGACAGGACCTTCGCCCTCTGCCCAGTCTATCCCTGCGCCATCTTGCCAAAAGCCTGTACGGAAACCATAAAATTCGGCATTATCTTGATATTCTGCTGGGGTTTGTTCTAATAGTCGCTTACGCCAATGCGTGTCCTCAACAAATAATTTGCGGAAAACAGGGTCATAACTGCCGAATGATAGCGTCCGCCCTGTTTCTAAATCAACAAAACGCCCGTGATTAGATTGCTCTGCAAAATTAGGAATAAAACCTATATTAGACTTATCCGTTTTAAAAACAACTTCCAATCCTTGATTACTAGAACCCCCTTCAAAAAATGCTAATTCTCCATTTTTTAAAATTGCACAATCTCCCCGTTTCAGAGAGCCTACCTCTACCCATTTTTTTTCACTTATCCAGAATGGATGATTATTTGTAGATAAAAAATCAACATAATTATCAGGATTCATACGTTTTCTAAAAGGAAGGTTGTCAACAAAGCTTGGAGTAAATGTACCAAAAAAGACAGGCACATTTTCTGTTACAATTGTACGTACTACAGGCTTATAAACCAGTTCACCCTCTGGGTTATGCTGGTCACGAGATAACACCATATCACCAACCTTAATGTCCTGAATTGGAACTAACCCTTTATCCGTATGTACTAATGTACCAGCAGGGAAGCAAGTATGGTTAGGCTCTAAGCTATTAGAATCTTTAAGCGACTGTTGCAGTCCGCCTGTCATTTTTATGGTCATAAACTACACTCCTTAATGTTAAGTACCCATAATATATACTTGTCAATCTACAAAAACAATAAAAAATGACACAGTCTTTTAACTGTGCCATTTTGCTTTTTTGCTGAAGTTTTGATTATTTCACATCAAAACGATCGCTATTCATCACTTTAACCCACGCACCCACAAAGTCTTTGACAAACTTTTCTTTTGCATCATCTTGGGCATACAGTTCGCTATACGCACGCAAAATTGAGTTTGAACCAAACACCAAATCCACACGGGTTGCTGTCCATTTTACAGCACCTGTTTT
>JBHBMT010000010.1:0-20137 GCA_041773075.1 Moraxella sp. | reverse complement strand
GTTATAGTGAGTTTTTCTTAAGCCAAAAGGGGTGTAAATATGCAGAGCTTTGTGACTTGTGATTTATTGGATGACAACGAAGATAAACCCATAGAAATTCTAAGCCCCAAGGGTGATGGCGGTTGTTTTAAGCAGTTTGGTGGGCAGTTGAGCTTTTGTGGTCAAGCAGTTACAGTTAGATGCTTTGAGGATAATTCAAGGGTTAAGGAGCTGCTTGCAACCGATGGCAACAACAAGGTTTTGGTGGTGGATGGGGGTGCGTCTATGCGCTGTGCCTTGCTTGGGGATATGATTGCTCAATCTGCTGTAGAGTGTGGCTGGGCAGGCGTGATTATTTATGGCTGTGTGCGTGACGTGGATGAGTTGGTTAAGATGCCTTTGGGGGTTATGGCGTTGGCAGCCACACCCAAAAAAAGTGTGCGCAAAGGCGTGGGCGAGGTGGGCGTGACATTGACCTTGGGTGAAGTTGAGATTGCCAATGGGAACTGGATTTATGCCGATAATAATGGCGTACTGGTTAGCAAAGTGCCGCTACTATAGCGCTTTTGATGGTTATTAAAGGGGGTGATAAAGGTGGCTTGGTAGATGATATCTTCAATCAATACCAAACAGGTTGAGCGTATTCGCACATTTAGAGTGTTGGCGCTTGCTTTGTCTGCTTTTGTGTTTAATACTACCGAATTTATCCCAATTGCCTTATTATCAGACATTGGGGCAAGCTTTGGGATGACAGCGGACAAAACGGGCATGATGATGACAGTATATGCGTGGATTGTTGCTTTGCTGTCCTTGCCATTGATGCTATTGACTGCTAAGGTTGAGCGCAAACGCTTGCTGCTTGGCTTGTTTGCGGTATTTGTGGTAGCGCATGGCATGTCAGTTGTGGCAACCAGTTTTGAATGGCTTTTGGTGTCGCGAGCATTGGCGGCATTAACTCATGCGTGTTTTTGGTCAATCACAGCAGCACTGGTGGTGCGTCTTGCGCCCAAAGGTAGGCAAACGCAAGCACTGGGCTATCTTGCTACAGGCAGCGCCTTGGCGACTGTGCTGGGCTTGCCATTGGGGCGATTGTTGGGGCAGTATTTGGGCTGGCAGATGAGCTTTGGTGCGATTGGTATATTGGCAGGGCTAACCATGAGTGTTTTGTGGGTGTTATTGCCAAAGCTACCCGCCAAAGATGTTGGTAGTTTGGCAAGTTTGCCCAAGATAATGCGTAATAAACCGTTGTTGAGTGTCTATATGATGGTGATGTTGGCGGTGACGGCGCATTTTACAGCTTATAGCTATATAGAGCCTTTTGTGCTGACACAAGCGGGGTTTGGGGCGGTGGCAACAACGGGGGTATTGTTGCTATTTGGGGTGGCAGGCATGGTCGCAAGCGCGCTGTTTGGGCGATTTTATGAACGTTCTGCTGATGGATTTTTGTTGTTAGCCCTAATAGGACTTGTGCTCGGTTTGGCGCTGATGATGGTAGCCACTGTCTCTATGGTGTTGTGGGCGTTACTGGCGTTTGTGTGGGGTGTGGCAATGACAGCGATGGCGCTGTCTTTGCAGATTCGCGTGCTCAAGCTTGCGCCTTCGGCAACAGATGTGGCGATGTCGCTGTTTTCGGGTATTTTTAATATTGGCATTGGTGGTGGGGCGCTGTTGGGTTCGGTTGTGGTAGCACAAATGGGACTGTCTTATGTGGGGTATGTGGGGGCGGCGGTGGCGTGTTTGGCGCTGATGGTGTTTGTGGGATCATTGCAGATGGCTTGGGGGCGTGATTAGGACTTGTCAATGCAGAAGTATTGAAGGTGTTGGTTGCCCAAAACGCTTATATCGTCATTTGATTTAAAAACAACACCTTGTTAAGCTGCCTTGCTGTACTGCTTGTGCCATTTGTGGTTTATTGCCTTGTTTTAAACTTATTCTTTCAAATTTTCACTTAAATTGAACTATCAATACACCCAATTTAAAGCCAAAGCCGTTGAGATGTGTCACGGCTTTTTTTGTTATATTATTACATTTTATAAATGTTATGTTATAATGTTTCTTTTATAAAACAAATAGGTATTATTTTATAAAAGAGGGTGTTATGACCAAACAATATGTGTTAAGTGCATTTTGGCTAGGCGTATTGATGCCAATAACAGCGATGGCTCAAGATGAGCAAGAGCCAACCACAGATTTGGGAGTGTTGATGGTGACTGCCACACACCATCACAACACCAATCTGCTTGGCTTGGCAAATGTCAGCGACCAAATTATCAGTGGTAAAACCTTTAAGCAAAAAGCGACAACCTTAGGTGATGCACTGGCAGGTGAATTAGGGATTCATTCTAACCATTATGGCGGTGGGGCATCAGCACCGATTATTCGTGGGCAAGAAGGCAAGCGCATTAAGGTATTACAAAATAATAGTGATATTTTAGATATGTCTAATTTATCACCTGACCATGCGGTAACGGTCGATACAACATTAGCCAAGCAAGTAGAACTTGTGCGTGGCGCAAGTACTTTATTGTATAGCTCGGGCAATTCAGCTGGTGTGGTCAATGTGATTGACAATAAATTACCAACGGCTATGCCTGAAAACGGCGCTGAAGGTGAACTCAATTACCGTTTTAATGCCAATGGCAATGAAAAATTAATTACAGGTGGATTAACTTTAGGCTTTGGCTCCAATGTTGCTTTACGTTTAGAAGGGCTAGACCGCCGTTCAGGCAATTATAAAACGCCAAATTATCTTTATTATGAGTTTGAAAATGAAAGTGCATTAAAAGAGCATTTATCTGCACCAGAGAATTTAGCAAGTTTAGAGCGAGAATATCAACATTGGTTGGCAAATCGTCATTTAACGCCTTATTTCCGTTATCGTCCACAACCTGAACAACATTATATTCGTAAAGAGTCCGATTATACGACCAAAAAAGCGAAGTATGAAAATGCGATTGTTGAGCCTGAAAAATTAAATTATTTGCCTAATAGTTGGGCAAAATCGCAATCAGGTTCGATTGGTTTATCGTGGATTGGCGAGAGTGGTCATTTAGGTGTGGCATATGCGCACCGTAAAGATAATTATGGGTTACCTGCACATAATCCAATGTATGAAGGATGTGGTGCCTATGTGGTTTCACCTGCCAGTGAGCGAAAAAAGCCGTATTTAATGAGCTATCCGCAGTTGATGGACGAAGAAGATACCAACTATATTAATCCACGAGCAGATTGCTTGCAAATTCCTGCATTTGATTCAGGTGCAGGGCATACACATGGAAGAGCTGACAATCATGAACACGGCATTGCGCAGATTGAGTTAGTCAGTAAACGTTATGATGTGCGTGGAGAATTAAACGAGCCTTTGGCAGGGGTTGAGAAAGTGCGTACCAGCATTACACAAACCGATTATCATCACCAAGAAAAAGAAGGTGATGAAGTCAGCAGTTCATTTAAAAATAAAGGGACAACTGCACGTTTAGAGTTCAGTCATCAACCTGTTGGTAATTTGACAGGAGTATGGGGCATTCAATATGTACATTCTAAAAATAATGCCTTATCGCCAAGTGTGAGTAAAGGTCGTCAAATGCTCAATGATAATACGACAAAAAATTGGAGTATTTTTGGTTTAGAGCAATATCAATGGAGGGATGTTACTTTTGAATTGGCAGGACGTGCAGAAACGCAAAAAATCAGCATGAACTATGATTTGGATAAAATCACATCGGTGATGCAACCTGTGCCAAACCGTTATAATAGTGCAGTCGTGGCAAAAGCCAATGAAGAACGCACAGAAAATTTAGCAAAAGCCTTGGCAGATACTCGTCCATATAAAGATACTGCCTATTCTTATGCTTTAGGGGCTCATTGGAAATTTGCACCAAATTATACTTTGTCATTTAACGCATCGCATCAAGAACGATTGCCAAATGCCCAAGAATTATATACCCATGGGATGCACTTAGCGACCAATTCCTTTGAAGTGGGCAATAAAAACTTAAGCAAAGAAAAATCCAATAATTTTGAGTTAGGGTTGGGGTATGAAGGCGATAAATTGGATTACAAAGTGAGTGCCTATTATTATGATTTTGATAATTATATTTATCTACAAACCTTAAATGACTCTTTGGGCAATAGTAAAGTGGTTGCTCCTTATTCATTAAAAATTAACCGTTATAGCCAATCAGGTGCAAAATTTCATGGCGTTGAAGGGCATATCGGCTATCAGCTCAATCCAACCTATCACATGGCGGTATTTGGCGATTATGTCAAAGGGCGTTTAGTGGAGTTACCTGATGCAGTGACTGCTTATAATAGCTGGACGGGTGAAAAAACTTATACACCACAAGCCGACCGTTATACGCCACGACTGCCGCCAATGCGTTTAGGTGCACGTTTGAAAGCAGATTTTGATGATAAATGGGCGGGTAGCATGGAGTATTATCGGGTGGTTGAACAAAATCATGTGTCTAAATTTGAGCATCCCACACCCAAATACGATATGGTCAATGTAGGGATTAATTATAGCGATGTGTGGGGAGTGAGTGCCTATGAGGTGTTTGTGAAAGTTGCTAATTTGCTTAATCAGCGTGTTTATGCTCATGAAACGTTTTTGCCTTATATCCCACAAATGGGGCGGAGCATTAGTTTGGGGGTGATGGTGAATTTTTGATAGATTGGACAACCAACCATGCCCTTTGGGTGGGTTGAGGGTGGTGGTTTTTTAGCCCTTTTTGCCTTAAAAGGGCTTTTTTGGTTGGTCATCCTTACCCAGAGCTTGACTTGTGCTTTGGGTGGTGTCAAGGGGTGGTGTGGTTTGGTTTGGCGGTATCAATAGCGGCTTTGATGGCTGTGATTTTTGCTAATGCGGCTTCTTCGCCAAGTGTTATCATTTCATCGCGCGCAGCAGTATCAATGACGCTAAGATGTCCAAGCTTTGGGGTGATAAGTACATCGCTGGCGGCGATGTCAGCTGGCGTGATG
The DNA here is from genome assembly GCA_041773075.1 of Moraxella sp. Classification (GTDB taxonomy): domain Bacteria; phylum Pseudomonadota; class Gammaproteobacteria; order Pseudomonadales; family Moraxellaceae; genus Moraxella. The sequence continues at coordinate 15,178 of JBHBMT010000010.1, read as the reverse complement.
CGTGCTTGATAGGTTTCTAGTGTTTGCCAGATGCTGGCAGGGTTACTAATAAAATCCACCATAGCACTTGGCAGGGCGATTTGGGCTTGTTTGGGCAGTTGAGAGAAAATGCCAGACACATCAAAGGGTAGTGTGGCTTGATGAATGGGAATGCTTTTTGATAGGTCGCCAAAGCGCACGGTCATTTGTGTGCCATCTTGGGTGATGTCTAGGGTTTTTGGGGTGGTATTTGCGTGTGGTACTTGGGCGGTGCGTTTATCTGCCAACACATCGACAGCAATGACCACATCTGCCCCTAACGTCTTAGCAAGGTGTGAGGGTACCAGCGCTGATTGCCCGCCATCAATATATTTCTTGCCACGTGGTTCTGGAATTCTTGGGGCGATAAATATTTTGGGGATGCTGGCAGAGGCTTGTACCACAAGTCCTGTATCCCCTCTATCAAAAGCGACAGCCTGCCCTGTATTGGCATCTGTCGCCACTGCTACAAAGCGTATAGGTAGGCGCTCAATAGGCAATCCGCCAGTATGAGTATGAATGTACTGACGTAGCTTTTTGCCTTCTAGTAGCCCTTGGTTGCTTGGGGTAAAGTCAATCAGCGTCCTTTCATCTAAAGTATCTGCCAGCGCCATCATCTCATGGGCGTTTTTACCACTGGCGTAAAGAGCGCCCACCATCGCACCTGCACTACTGCCCACGACCATATCAGGGTGTATGCCATGCGCTTCAAGGGCTTTGATGACACCAATATGTGCAAACCCTTTGGCAACACCTCCACCAAGCACCAAAGCTACCACAGGCTTTTTTGGGGTGGTGGTTGCATTGCTGGTGGGTGAGGTGGTTGTAGCGCAAGCGGTCAATAGCATTGCAAAAGAAGCTGTTGTTATAGGTAGAGCAAACCCACGCAATAAACGCATAAAGACTTCCCATAAAATCATAGAGGGCGTTATTTTAGCATTTTTTAAGAGGGTGCGCTAAAGTCAAATGTATATTAAGTATGGCTGTTTTAAGTGTGGCTGTTGTCAAAGAAAGTGGTGGAGGTTGGATTGGCATAAAAGGTTTGAAGATGTTTAAGGGTGAGAGGGCAGCTAGGATGGAGGTGGTGTTGAGATCTTAATAAGAGTATCCACATATCGTTTATTTTGCAAAATCCAGCCTAGACTATGCAAAAAAAGAGGTTTTGATGTACCATATCTTAATTTATTAGCGGTATCTCATAAAAAGGGCTGAATTTGATTTATCATTAGCAAGAGCTGCCTATTTTTTAATGACTTGAAATTGAGATAAGTCAATAGGTTGGGGTGTCCTTACAAAAAAGCCACAAGACATTAGCGACTTTTTTGTAAGACTTGGGATGTTAAGGCTGATAATTGGGCGTAATAAAAATATAGGTATTTTGCTTACTGCCAAATTTTTTTTGTTTAATCACTTTTTGGTGTACAGCATTAGCATATTGATCGAGCTCTGCTTGGATATCTCCATCAAATTGAAATTTGTTATCTTTTGACGACAATGCCAAAAACCCTAATCCCCAGCCAATATCCACTAGGCTTAGACTACCATCTGACCATTTTAGTCTAATAGTTCGATCATGTGGCACAGACTGTTCAATATTTAGACTGATCTGTCTCTGATTAAGGGTTAGTGTTTGACATAAAAAATCCTTGATCGCCTTTGTTGGGAGTTCACCTTTCCAGTTGTGGCTTGGTTTTGTGGGGTTTGAGTCGGTGCGATTTTTGGGTTTTTCTGTTTCAATGGTGATATCAATTTTTTGCCATGCCTCAGCTGAGTACTGACAAAGACCGTGCAGAAGTTGCTGTAATAGTAATACTACTTGAGGGGAGATGCAGGCATAGCGATCATTGTAGATAATGCTAACTAAGTTCAGGCTGGCGAATTTATTTTTTAGCTCTGGAGAGTGCTCTAGTACAAACCGCCAAAATACACTCCCAAAATCTGTCAATGCGATATCATCTTGAAGTGCTTTGGTGCTAATGCGTCGACTGTGGTGACTGGTTAGGTGTTGTTCAACATTAAAGGGTGTTAGTGGCAACAGTTGAGGCTCTGAACTTTCAACGATAATAGCGGAATGACCCCAGTAGCTATCATTGGGTATCGCATTTTTGGTATCTGTGGTGCCTAGTGTCAAAACAGTATGGGCATCAAAGAGTTGTAAGATGATATTTTTGGTATCTGGCGTTTTTTGCCAAATATGCAAATTAAAACGATGATCGTAGTGCAAAAAGCTGAGATATATGAGTGATGAGCTATTTGTGGTGGTTTTGAGTTGATTGAGGATGCTTTTTTCAATGGCGATATTGACCGTTTTCTGGTTGTGTGCCCACAGTTCTATTTTTTTGTCAAGCGCGTTTAGTAGCGCCCACTCTTTGATGTCACCTTGCAGATACAAGGTAATATTGTCATAACGAGTCAATGCCTGAGCAACACGTTCAGCAATAGAGACGGGACAATATTGCGCCCCTGAAAATAAAGCAGCTTCTTTGGGTAGCTCTAGATAATTACTGATGCTATCAAGATAATCCAAGGCGAGTTTTCTGTCTAAACGATCGGCAATAAATCTTGTGTCATGATTCACCAAGCAATATTCACAAGCGTGACTACAGTTTTTATGACAATCAAGAATATCGCGTGCGTGCTTAAAGAGGTCTATCAGGTACAGATGAGCGTTGCTGGCAAAACCTGCGCCACCACCAGCTTTGTCATACAGATAAGCTGCAAGCGCATTTTGTTTATGAATATGGATGGGTTTGATGCCAGCGCCAATCTCTTGGGAGTCAATACCAAGTTGATGAGCTAGTGCCTCTTTGAGAGCGACAATGAGAGTTTCAAGCATTTTTGCATCTTGTGCATCTTCTTTGCTATGCTTAAAGTACTTTTGTGTTTTTGGATTGATGAGATATAGCTCAAAAATGTCAGTTTTGTCTGTCGCTGCCAAGTGGACGTGCTGTACGGTGTAGGCAGAGTCATGGCAGCTACCTTTGGATTTGGGTTGATTGTTAGTCGGATGGAGTGGGGTATGTGTTTTTGAAAAGTTCATTCTTGCCTGCTCAATATCGATATCATTGCCAGAAGGTGCAGGTTTGGCGCGACCACACCGCAAACAGACAAAAAAGCCATTGCCATATTCGCCTTTGTTGTGATACAAGATAGCGCCATTGCTGTCTGTACGATAGCTACCTAATTGTGGATGAAATAAAGGTGTAATCATGCTGTTGGCTTGAATCAAAGGCTCTTCGGCAGGCACATAACTTAAATGTTCAATTTTTGTGGTAGGTTGGGCGTAGTAATCCACACTAAATCCAACAGGTTCTAAGTAGCGATGTTGGCAGGCGAGAGGCAGGTGTTTGTGACAAGAGTGACATTCATCTAATGTATCCTCATCGTAATTGAGCGCCCCACAATGTGGACAGCGTGCATAGCTTGCGATTTTCTGTGTATTGTTTTTGGTGTGGATATAATGGTTTAGCTCAATACCAGCAGACTTATACACCAATCCATCAACCACCACCTGATTGCCTGGGCTATATTCATGTAAAGCAATAGAGATGTCGCGTATCGCCTTATTGCCCAACAACAAAAAAGGATTGCCCTCTTTTTCGCTATCTTTATCTATGTTTTTAGGGTTTTTAAGTTCATTGTTGTGTCTGGTATTAAATTCCACAAGTCCTGATGGAAATCCATGGCGTGGCAAAAAGCCAATGCGTGATAGACTGCCTAATAGGTGGTCTTTTAAAATGTGTCGAATATCTATGATAAGTTTTTTGCGATAGCCCAACTCTGCTTCTGCGTACAAACTGGCTTTGGATAAAATCTTGCTCACAAAAAATAGGCAAGCTTGATCCAATGCTTTGATGCAGTCATTGATAAAGGTTGTAGGAGATTGATTGGCATAAGGACTGCGTACCAACAAGCTGTTAATACCCATGTCAATGCTGTTTGTGTATGCGTCTGCGCCATTCTTTTGACTGGGGGCGTTTTTTAGTTTACTTAACTCGGTTCTTGCTATCAAATAGAGTGTATCGTCAAATATCCCTGTTTGAATCAGATTATTTATATTGGTTGGGCTAGCAAGATTATAGTCTGTCAGTCTTTTGATAAATTTTTCGCATTCTAGGGTATTGGAGGCGATGTCTTTGGTGGTGCCTAGGAAAAAAGATCCAATGGTGAGTGTGATTGATCCATCTTGCTGTTGCAGTATTCGTGCAATCAATAAGGCGTTGATATGACTCTGTAAAATGCGTTGGCTACTAAAGTTGATGGAAGCAGGATTGATGGCGGCATTAAATGCCCAAAGAGTTTGATTAAAAACGTGTTGTTCGTGAGGGTTATGCTTGCATAGTGTAAAGGCAATCGCTTGGCTTTCACCACGGCGACCAGCGCGCCCAGTTCTTTGTAGATAGTTGGTGGGGTGGGGTGGAACGTTGTTCATGATGACGCTAGAGATGCCCTCGATATCTACTCCCATTTCCATGGTGGTAGAGCAATTGAGTAGGTTGATTTCGCTGTTATTAAACTTTTTTTCGTATTCTTGTAGTTGATTTGCGCTAATTTGAGCTGAATGCTCTTCAGTTGCAATCACATTGCTACCCAAAATGACCGCATCAGCGATGTCTGTCCATAGCCCAAGCTCTCTTAGATTTGCCACTTGTTTATTGGTATCAATCCAATGTCTGGCTTGCTGACTGATAGGTTCGTTATCATTGTTAGGAGTGAAGATGGGAATGTCGTAGTGTTGGCATTGGTATACCTCTTTGTTTTTGCGTAGCTCATCTAAATTAAGAGCATAAGGGATGTAGGGGGTAAATCCCTTAAAGGTTGTTTCAAGTAGGCGATGAGTTATTGGACAGACAAAGGCGGAGCTAGTCAGGGCAAGCTCGGTATTCTTAAGATTTAATTGATACATCGGCTGATCAAGCAATCCTTTGCCGCCGCTGCTTAGATAGCCAGCAGTTTTTAAGTCCTCCCAAGCTTGGACTAGAATTTGGCTAATCTTATCTTTATCTTGATTGTTCATAGGGTCAAGATGGGTCGCAAGGCACAATAGCTTAACCAATCTATTCTTGGTATTGCTAGCACTTAGCCACTGGACAATCTTACTATGCGTTTTTCCGTCCAAGTCTATGCTGCCAATAGAGAGATATAATTCCCTATTGGCAGCATAGACATTGCTTGTTACATGGTTTTCGTCCTGTGAAACGGGAATGCACCCTCTTTCACGCACAAAAAAATCCAACAAAAGTTTTAAGTAGTCTTGCCAATCTTGAGTGGTCAGTCCTAACTCGCCCCATGTTTTGAAGTGATCTACAGTAATGTCTTTGAGTCTAGGGTAGCTGATATGCACTAACCCCATGGTCTCAAGTGAAGGCTGTTTTTTGGGGCGTTTTGCAAACTCATTGAGTAAGGAGATGTGTGCTATGTCTAAGTTAGGATTGGTTCTAAGGACTTTCTCAAAACTACGCTCTAAGTGGCGAAAATTGCTGTCTTGGGTAATCTTGTCGCGCACATCAGACCATCGCTCAGGCGTAGGAATCATCTCTTGTTCAAGCTGTTGTATTGTTTTTTGATGTGACTGCAATATATCTGACGGAAGTCGACCAGTGGAAACAAGTGGGGCTAATTGAGCTATATATGCTTGCTGCACTTTTATTTCTTCTTGTTTTTTAGCCAATGCGTCTGGGCTTGGCTTTTTGCTTGCCAAAATATGATAAACTTTGGAGCGGATCTGTCTTTTGGTGGAATCCTGACGAATCTTTATGGTGATGCGTGCCGTGCCTTGGCGTGAATCGGTAAAACTGATCATCCGTTTGCCATGATAAGGCAATTGACGGTTGGAGCTGTTGGATGGGCAAAAATCCAACAGGGTAGGAATTGATTCGCTAATATAAAATGGCGCACCCAAATAAGCCCCACGAATTTGGTCAGTGCGATAGTTGCGACCATGGCAAAATGAGCAAATGGAGAGTGGCTGACTCCCATCATAGTACTTGGTGGCAACTTCAATACAATTGGCTTGAGGTTTTGAATAAATTTCAGCGTGTTGATTTAGATAACGTATTTCATGCACGGGCTTGCTTTTGTCCAAAGAATACAGTTGCTTGGATTTTTCAAGAGGCATCAGAATGGTTAAGTGGCTATCGAGATTGGGCTGATGGGACTTTAGTGGGTTGTCTTTGCCCTCTTCTGCACTATTTTTGCCTCCCTCCTCTTGAGAAGAATCATCAGCAACTTCTTCGCTGAGAGAAAAATCATCCATATAGGATAGTTTGGGGGTGATTAGATGGCGATTTTTTGTGGTAGTAGCCACTTCTTCATGGGCAACCAGATGAGGGGTGTTGCACTCATTGCAAAAACGCATTTCAAATACTGGAAAATGACAGTGTCGGCAATGGGTGTATTTGTCGGTATAGACATAACCAAATTCCCAGTATGGTTTACCATTGATATCTTTATTTGCCAGTGGTGTATTGTGCTTGCCTTGACAATTTGGATTGGCGCAGGCGTACAACCCCATTAAGCTGCGACCAAACAGATGACCGCGCAGTGGCAAAAAAGCAGGCGCATTTTTGGTAGGTTTGGTATTGGATAACAAATCTAACCAATCAAGCATTTCGTATTTTTGCGTTTTTGAAGGGAGATGACCAAAAACACCTATCAGCTTATGGTGGTCAATCAGGTTGCCCAAACTGCGAGCTTGAATGCGATTATTACCATTTTTATCTTGGATAAAGCACTTTCTGATGCTTTGAGCCAATGGATGTCCACACAGGCTATCAAAGCGGGATTGGCTAATTTTTTCACCCTGATCTATATGTAGTAACTCTTCTTTGCTAAGTGTGTTATTGGCAACCACAGGTAGGCTTGGCACATCTCGGTGGGCACCGATGATATGAATATTGTCTATGGGCGCGCCTGTCAAGTTTGCCAAAAACTCTGTTAGCTTAGCGTTGGTTTGTTTGTCGTTACCAATAGTGGCAGAGGTGGCAATAAAATGCACCTGTTCTGGCTTGACGCCAAATGCCAACATCACCCGACGTAATAACAGCGACATTTCGGTGGCTGTAGAGCCAGTGTAGCTATGAGCTTCATCAAGCACAAGCCAACGCAGCTTGCCTTGAGAATGCCGCAAAATAGGGGCATCATTATGACGAATCAGCATATACTCTAGCATGGTGGTGTTGGTTAGCAAGATTGGGGGAGGGTCTTTTCTAAGTCTTTCTCGTCCTTGAACTTCATTGGCTTTGCTCTCTTTGTGTGTGTCTGGCGTGCTGCCATTGTACAGGCAATATCGGATGTCTTGACCAAAGGGAGCTGTCCATCTATCCAAGCGGGTTTTTTGGGAATTGATTAAGGCATTAAGGGGGTATAAAAACAGTGCGTGCACCCCAGTCAAAGATTGTCCACTGTTTTCATGAAGGCGCACCAAATCGTCCAAAATCGGCACCAAGAAACATTCTGTTTTGCCAGAGCCTGTGCCACTGGTGATGACGGCAGAATTAACTTGCTTGCTGTTGGTCAGAGTTTGCCAAGCGTGATACTGGTGCTGATACGGTGTGGCGATGTCTTGGGCGATTACTTGACGTGTTTTTGGGTGTAGATAGTCAATGGTGCTAGTATCCAAGCCTGAAGATTGCCAAGGAAATAAGACATCAAAGACAGGATCGCCCATAAAGCCTGATTGGTTGTCAGAACTGTCAAGCTCATTAACCAAATGCTGGCGCAAAGCAGGATTTGTAATGCCTAGAATACTAACGGTTGCTTCAATGGCGTGATGACTTAGATTGCGGTATTGGGGCAAAAAGAAGCTGGTGTAGTTTTGAGTTGTCATTGCGTTTTCCTTGAATTTAGGGTGTGTTAACAGCTTTTTGGTAAAAGCGGACACGTTGCTAGTCTTATAGGTGGATATCGGCAAGGTTGGCTAAGGATTGGCTGTTTTGAAGTGGGTTGAGCGCTAACTAACGCCTGACCACATAAACATACTATCGCTATGCTTTACAGTGATGATAAAACCATCTTAGACAATAATCATAACAGTCATTAAAAAAAGGTGTATCAATACTTTTGGTGATATAAATATCCAAGCAAAAATTTGGCAGAGTTTGTAATTGCTGACGTATCTCACTACTTTTTTGACAAGATAGCCACGCTAGCACAATAGGAGTGCAGTATACCACGCCATAATAATGCATGATGTTTTTGTGCCAATCTTTTGGCTTGGGGCGTATGGCATCAGGTATCTTTTGGTAGGCTGCTTGTATTAACTGCGCAAATTTATCGCAGTAGCCAATTGGGCTGTGTGACTTGGGTATGGATACAAAGCGCTGCTCAAAAGAGTGATTAACAATATGTTCAATCAGCTCTAAAGTCATGGGGGTGTTATCTGGCTGCTCCAAAAGCTTGAACATCAGCTGACAAACTGGCTGTAATTCAATTATCTTGGGCAATCCGCTAGTGGCATGAGCGATGAGCTGTTGGCGTATATTGTCATCGTACTGGTTGGATTGTAGTATAGCCTGAACTTTGCTTAGTCTGTGTGTTTTGTAAGCTTGCAAAACTGCTTCAAAGACATCTATGCTCATCAGCTCCCAAGGGGAGTGTAGTTGTGCATGAATGGTGTGGACTAACGGCAATTCTTCAAACAGACATTGTGCCGCCATCAAAAATTCAGGGATGGTACGAGCAATCTTAAAATGATCAAAACAAATCAAGGTGATATCAGGACAGGCGTCTGCCATGGTCTTGATATACTGCCAACCGTTGTGATCAAAGTTGGTTGCCATCTGCTTTAATAGTTGGTAAATCAGTTCTTGACGTTCCTTGTATGGAAGTTTGGCAGCCAAACCAAGCTCGCCTAGAGGCTCAATACTGATTTTTGGGTGCTCGCTATGGCAGGCGGGTGCATAGGCAATAGGTCGGATATGATTTAAGCCTAAGCCGTCATGACTTGGATAAATAAACCAAATATCATCACTGTCATGCAGTTTGGTCAAATCCCAGTATAAATGCTCGCAACGCATCAAAGGGCGTATGTCCGTTGGATTGCAAAAGTTCACTGCGATTAGCTCAATGGTATTACCAAGGTGCAATAAGTCTTGATTTAATTTACGGTAAGCATACTGGTATTGAGTGTTTTTGGGCACCAAATACAAGTGATGATGTTGTGTGTCCAAATCTAGCTCGTAGCGATAATAAGAAAATGAGCACAGTGGCTGTATGCGATTGCCAAGCAGAAGCTTGACGGTCTCATCAAGTCCTTTTGCGCTAAGATGCAAAAAGGATCTGGCTTGGTCTGCAAAGCCATAGATGGGTATCTGTAAATAGTAGCGATCATGAATGGCTAAAGGTAGGGATTGATTGTAATTTTTGTCCGAATATGATTGAAAATATAAGCGGGTATCCTTGAGGGGTGTGGATGAGATGATGTTTAGACGATATCCTTCCAAAGCATCTTCTAGGCAAAAATGATAATTTGATGGCATGAGTTCATTATCGGCATTGCAAATATGAATGGCATCGCTTGGAAAATGGCAGCGTAATTTAAGTATGCCTGCCAAGGGCGGTATCAGAGTGAGAGTGATTTTTCCATGGGGGAGTTGCGTTGCGACACTAAGCTCAAAACAGTCTAAGCCTGTAGGATTGATGCTGATATCAGCATCATCACAAGCGATTTTATTGATTTTGGCAGAACTAAAGCAAAGCATACCACTGAATGCATTTGACTTAGGTTCGGATTTGTAGTTAAAACCTTTGGGCAATATGCCGATGTGCGCACCAAACACCACTTCATTTTGCTCATTTTTGACAATTAAGTGATAACCACCAAAGAGCTGGCTTGAATCTATCTCGCTTAGTTTGCGATAGGGTAGATTGCTTTTGCTGCGTATATAGATGTCTTTTTTGCTGATGGTTTGTGGTAGAGGTGGCTGGCTGCCATCAAGGGTGTGTTTGTGAATGTGAAACTCACCAAAAAATACTTGAGTAGGATAACAAAAATCAGGATGTTGTCGCCCTGTTAGAATGTAATGATGATAGGCGTCTTTGGTGCTGCTTCTAAGCCTGTAATGAACTTGCTCATTACCCAAAGTAAGCTCCCCTGCAAGCAGATATAGACTCCCATCAAAGCCTGACTGCTGTAGCGTGGCTAAATGCTCTAGGCGAGTGCTGTCAGAATAAGCCTTGCTAGACTCAAGGGTGCGAGGAATATATACAATCACTTCATCATCTTGGCAGCTTTGGCTATGACTACCAATATAGCGTGCGTCATAGCCGTCGGTGTGATTGTCAATCTGTGCCAAAAATGGCACATCAGTGGGCACTGCCCTCATTGAAGGCAATTGTATGGGATTTAACTGCTTGATTTGTGGCAAAGTACCTGTGCTATCAGTCATGGTCAATGTGATGGCATTTGCCCATGATTGGGATTTTAGGTGAATAGGGCGTGCACCCTGAAAGCGCAGTTGCTTTAGACTATAAGCGTGCCTTGCCAACCAGTAGTCTAAATCATCATCTTGTTGAGTGCCAAACTTTAGGTAGTAATTTTCTGTCTCCAAAGCATGGTTGTCGTCTTCATCTAGTGTGATGAAACTGGGGTTGGCGATGCTGCCATGGAGACAGACATTGTAGCCGTCATGAGTGCGCACCAAAGAGAGGCGGCGCACAAGCTTGATATCGGTAAATAATTCAGAGGGTGTCAGATTGGGTGTTTTGGGCTTGGTTTTTAGTTGTTTGACGGTTTGACTACTACTAATGAGTAGCTTGGCAAGTAGTTCGCTGGCAGCCTGATTGCCTAAGGGTAGTGCCAAGGTGTCAGCCCAGTCGGCATTATGCTGATTAAGATAGGAGATGAGATCTTTGTCATGGTCAATATGATCATAAAGCTGGAAGGTATTGACAAGGTCATAAATATCTTGGGCAAGCAATGTCAATAGTTGCAAAACATCATCATGACGAGCTGATTTGGGTAGGCGCAGTTGGTATTCTTGAATAACTAGCCAAGGATCTTGTTTGTGCGCTAGAGCATTGAGTGCCTTATCTAGCAGTAGGGCAAGCCAGTTATTGGCATTGCTGCTTGTGGTGATAAAATGAATAGGGAGCCCACCCTCAATCAAAAACGAGCCCAAAGCATTGCGACGTCGCACTCCATGCTCATTGTAGCTCTTACGAATAGACAATCCCCATTGTTTGAGTCCAGCTTCGGTAAGATTGACACGCTCTGTACTGCTCAAGTCATTCAAGGTTGGGTGGAGTGAATCCAATAGCTCTTTCCATCCCCAGTCACCATCGTATTCACGGCGCCACCACTCGGCGGCATAGAGCACAAAGGCTTTGTCAAGACCATGGCGTCTGGCAGTGTGTATGTCTTTGAGCTGATGATAGCGGCTAGACAGATGCTCTTGTAGGGCTTGGTAATGCTCATCAGACACACGATACTGATACAGACGAGCCTTGTCTGATCGCTTTAGAATGTCTTGGAGTGTGAGAGCTTCGGTGGTCATGTGCATCCTTTGTGATGAGTGGATAAGGTGACTTTATCACAAATTCCTACAGAATTTAAGTGAATTTTTGCGCAAGTGCACGCAATTCATCAAGCGCAGTTTTCAACTCATCTATCATCTGACTTGTCAAGGTGCTAGGTGCAGGCAGGCTGTCAGCGTTCACTTGATTGGCGTCTTTGATCCAGCTGATATCTAGGCTATCACCCATCGCTCTGATGTCATCACGGCTATAGACGCGCCAGCGACTATTCTCAGGGGTGTGCTCCCCATCGGTATATGACCACTCACCTTCCTTTCTTGGGCTTGTACCGTTTGGATCTTGCCCATAGACTTGCTCAAAGGCAGTCAAATGCTCATGACCAAATGGCGTACGCTTACCAAAGCTTGGCATATTGCTGCGCAAATCATACACCCACACCGACTGTGTACAGCCTGTATCTTGATGGGGATTGTCTGCTGTCCCTTTGCTAAAAAACAGCACATTGGTTTTGACACCTTGGGCATAGAAAATCCCTGTCGGCAGTCGTAAAATCGTATGTAGCGTACATTTTTCCATCAAATCACGGCGCACATCGGTGCCAACACCTTCTTCAAATAAGACATTGTCAGGCAGTACCACCGCTGCTCGCCCGCCTGCTTTTAGGTTGCGATAGATATGCTGCAAAAAAGCCAATTGCTTGTTGGTGGTTTTGTAGGTCAAGTCAGTGCGAGTGATGCTGGCATCACCCCCTTTGGCTGTACCAAATGGCGGATTTGCCAAGATAACATCGGCAGATTTTAGGCTGGCACCTAGGCTACCTAGAGAGTTGCCCAAATGCACTGCGCCTTCATCTTGACCTGTGATGTCGTGTAGCAGGCAATTCATCAGTGCCAAGCGGCGAGTATTGGGCACCAATTCCACACCGACAAAGGCTTGTTGCTTTTGAAAATCAGCTTGTGCTTGGCTTAAATCAAACAAATCATCGGTATGCTCTTTGACATAGCGATCAGCAGCAATCAAAAATCCTGCCGTACCACAGGCGGGATCTTGGATGACTTCGCCTGCTGTTGGCTGAATACATCGCACCATGCTATCAATCAGCGCTCGTGGGGTAAAGTACTGCCCTGCACCCGATTTAGTCTCATTGGCGTTTTTCTCCAGCAGTCCCTCATATAGATCGCCGAGCGCATCTTTATCCACCGAAAACCAGTCCAAGTCGTCTAGCGTTTTGATCATCTGCTCTAGGTGGCGTGGCTCACGCAGGCGAGTCTGGGCATCGCTATAAATGGCAGAAATCATACGGTCGTTATGTTGGGATAAATCCAATAATAGCTGCTTGTAACGATTGATTAAACCAATGCCCGACTGATCTTTGATGTCCTCCCAGTGGCAACCATCAGGCAGGCGTGATGCACTGAGAATGTCGGCGCTGGCATTTATTTTGCGCACTTCAGATTCCATCTTCAAAAATAAAAGCAGCACAAGCTCTGTCACATAGTCGCTATAATTGATTCCGTCGTCTCTTAGGACATCGCATAGGTTCCAAAGTTTGGTAACGATTTCATTAATATTCATAATATTCCTTAATCAACGTGGTTTGGGCGCGCTTTAATAATGCCAAAAGCGCATATTTTATCTGTTGTAATTACCCTTGTTTGTGAGGGTATATTAGCTAGGGCTATCACCTACAAGGCTGACAATTTATCCAAATTGTCATTCAAATAAACAATTTAGCCTCTATGAGTGTGGCTAGTATCATTCTCATGACAGTCATCGAGTAGTCTTAAATAGCGATTTTTGCCAAATGCCTTGGGATTGTAGTAGAGAGTGCCTTTATTTTTGACATCATGAGCAATGGCGATGAGCATGGGAATGGTGCCATTAGGCTCAAAAAAGCCAAAACTTAAATTCATAAAAAACTCTGACTGCTCCAGCAGCTCATGTGTCATGGTGTAATTTAGGTGGTTGCCGTCTTGCGTGTCTGGCAGATTGGCATAATGCAAACACAACAAGCGCAAAATACGATCATCAATGCTAGAGCGCACAAAGCCAAAATACCTTAGGCGATCATGATGGTCAATGGTGCTTTTGTTAATTAATTTTAATACCTGTGATAAATAAATCATCATGCGTACCAATTTAGACTGCTGATTCAGATAGATTTTGATTTCTACAAGTGTCCATGTTGGGTGCTGATATAATGTGGTCAAAATATCATCAAGATGGCTATCTTCCAAGGCATCGTGCAGGTAATTGAGCTGGCGATTCATTTGGGTAAATAGGCTTTCAAACTGGGCAAGGCGTTGGGTCTGCTCCATTTGTTTTTGGGCTTCGGCAGATTCTTTGAGCTGCTCATTACTGTCTTTGAGCTCTTGCATTTGCACTTTGATGGTGTATTGCTGTAGATAGATGGTATATAAGAGTGCCACAAAGCCAAACGCCCCAAATACTGCCCCCAAGATACCACCCAGTGCATCGCCCACCTTTGACATACCGTCAAGCATCCCATCAGCACCAGCCCAATTATGATACGCATGATACAGATACAAGGTGGCAAAGATCACAGCAAGACTGATAACCAGCAAAAACCCCCGTCCTAGCCATTTGCCCCAGCGATTGATTTTTTGGTATTCTTTTTCTAGGTGGTCACGAATATCGTGCATCATCGACCACCTTTGGCGCTATCGCCAGTGGCGAGCTGTGCTAGCAGGGCGGCAGCGCTGTGCTCGCCTGTGATCAGCGCCTGATTGGCATCACGCCACGCACAAGACAGCGAGCCATCAAATGCCGCTGCCAACAGGCTCTGCGCCAGTCGCTCCACCTGTGTTATCACCGCCGTCATCCGCTGCTCTATCTGCTCGGCATGGGCAAATAGGGCATCGACTCGGCGGACAATTTCTTGTTGTTCGGGGAGTGGGGGTAAATTAATGCTAAGTTGGCGAAGGTCATCTAGGCGAATACCTTTCACTGTTGTGCCAGAACCCAAGCTAATAATATCGTTTGCTTTTGAGCGATACCAATATACAAAAAAATTTGTAGTAATGACATCTTTTAAGAAAATCGCTTTTAAATCTTGGTTGATGGCGGTTTCAAAATCTGCAATGACAATCTTGCCTAAACTCATTCGAGTTGCAACGATGGGCGTATTTTTTGGAATAATTCTAGTTGCACTATTTTCTACCGCTTCATCTGTAATATGGTCTATTGTGTCTATGATTGAAACATCAGTCATGTCTTTAACAGTCATCCAAGGAATGTTTCCTTGAAAATATTCTGGTTTTGATTTACTTGGTGTACCACCGCCAGCAATAGCAGTAGTAATATCTGCCAATGTCGTTTCCACCCAGCCGTCTGGCAGTGCAATTTCTGATCTTTCACTACCACGCCAATCCGCTGTTAATCGCCCACTGACCGCATCGGCAAGTACCGATTGGCGAAAGCGTTTGAGTTGTTGTTGTACGCTGTCAAGTCGCTCACGAATCTGTGCTACCATCGCTAGGCTATCATCAAGCACCGTGGCGATATGGCGTTGTTCTGCTAATGGGGGCAGGGGGATTGGTGCTTTTGAAAATCTTGTCTTGTTGATAATAGCAACTGTAGTAGCTGATGAGTTATCATCAAGCCAATTTTTGAGAGATAAAAGACAATAATATAAATATTTATAAAAAACAACACTGCCATTTGG
>JBHBMT010000107.1:0-14330 GCA_041773075.1 Moraxella sp. | reverse complement strand
GCGGATTGCGGATTGCGGATTGCGGATTGCGGATTGCGGATTGCGGATTGCGGATTGCATTGCTCTGCCCAAATTTTTTGAAAATTGTAGATTATAGCATAGAATTTTTGAGAAAAAAGACGAAATTTTGGAAAAATTCAGCTTGCATTCGTCAATATTTTTTGCTAAATTTGTCTATACAAATTTTATCATTTAATGTGCAATCAAAAGGATAAGTTATGAGCAAATTTACCCGCACCGATACAAGCCGTGTCATCAAAGCCCCTACTGGCACAAGTCTTACTTGCAAAAGCTGGCTGACCGAAGCCCCTTATCGCATGATTCAAAACAATCTACATCCTGATGTTGCCGAAAATCCGCAAAGCCTTGTGGTTTATGGTGGTATTGGGCGAGCAGCGCGTAACTGGGAGTGTTATGATAAAATTTTGGACACCTTAAAAACCTTAGAGGACAATCAGACGTTGCTCATTCAATCAGGTAAGCCTGTAGGTGTGTTTAATACCCATGAAAATGCCCCACGCGTATTGATTGCTAACTCAAACCTTGTACCAAAATGGGCAACGTGGGAGCATTTTAATGAGCTTGACCGCAAAGATTTGTTTATGTATGGACAGATGACTGCGGGTAGCTGGATTTATATTGGCACACAAGGCATTGTACAAGGTACTTATGAGACCTTTGCCGAGGCAGGGCGTCAGCACTTTGGCAATGATGCGGACAAATCCACCGACAATTGGCATGGGCGCTGGATTTTGACGGCAGGGCTTGGTGGTATGGGCGGCGCTCAACCATTGGCAGCTACCTTTGCAGGGGCGGTGAGTCTAAATATTGAATGCCAGCAGTCTAGCATTGATTTTCGCTTGCGCACAGGCTATGTGGATAAGCAAGCCAAAGATTTGGACGATGCGTATCGCTTGATTAAAGAGCATACCAGCAAAGGTGAGGCGGTATCTATTGCACTGCTTGGCAATGCTGCTGAAATTTTGCCACAGATTGTGGCATGCGCCAAAAACGGCGATATTAAGCCTGATTTTGTGACTGACCAAACCTCTGCCCATGATTTGATTAATGGCTATTTACCAATTGGCTGGACGGTGGAGGAGTGGAAAGCTGCCGCTGCCAACCCAAGTCGTCATGAGGAGCTAAAATCCGCTGCCGCCAAATCCTGTGCGGTACATGTGCAGGCAATGCTTGATTTGCAAGCGATGGGCGTGCCTGCGACAGACTATGGCAACAATATCCGTCAAGTTGCCTTTGATGAGGGTGTCAAAAATGCCTTTGATTTCCCAGGCTTTGTACCTGCCTATATTCGCCCACTATTTTGTCAAGGCAAAGGACCGTTTCGCTGGGTGGCACTGTCTGGCGACCCTGAAGACATTTATAAGACTGACCAAAAAATCAAAGAGCTATTCCCTGACAATGCCCATGTACACAATTGGCTAGATATGGCAAACGAACGCATTCATTTTCAAGGATTACCTGCGCGTATTTGCTGGCTTGGTTTGGGTGAGCGCCATTTGGCAGGGCTTGCCTTTAATGAAATGGTCAAAAACGGTGATCTCAAAGCCCCAATTGTCATTGGTCGTGACCATTTGGACACAGGTTCAGTGGCAAGTCCCAACCGAGAGACTGAAAGCATGAAAGATGGCACAGATGCGGTGTCTGACTGGGCGTTATTAAATGGCATGCTTAATGTCGCAGGCGGGGCAACTTGGGTCAGCCTGCACCATGGCGGCGGTGTCGGTATGGGCTATAGCCAACATTCGGGCATGGTGATTGTTGCTGATGGTACAGAAGCAGCGGCTAAGCGTCTGGCTAATGTATTGGTCAATGACTGTGGTAGCGGCGTGATGCGTCATGCTGATGCAGGTTATGAGCTAGCAATCAAAACCGCCAAGGACTTTGGTCTAAATTTGCCGATGGTGGAATAAGCCATATGGTATCAATACCAAAAGGGCAAGTCATCGTTGCCCTTTTGCCGATATAAGACAATAAATATTAGGACAATCATATGAAACCAACCTTACACCTTATACCTAATAAACTCACCTTTGCCAATCTACGTCAAGTGTACGATAGCCCAATTACTTTGACACTTGAGGCATCGGCTTATCATGACATTGATAACTCTCATCAAGCAGTACAAGCCATCATCGCGCGCGACAAGGCAGCTTATGGCATTAATACAGGCTTTGGACTACTTGCCAAAACCCGCATTGCTGATGATGAGCTTGAGTTATTGCAGCGTAATTTGATTTTGAGCCATTCTGTTGGTACGGGTGAATTATTGCCTGATAATGTGGTGCGTCTGATTATCGTGATGAAGTTATCAAGCCTTGCCCAAGGTTATTCTGGTGTGCGCCGTCAAGTGGTGGATGGTCTTATCGCTCTTATCAATCACGACATCATGCCATGTATTCCTGCCAAAGGTTCGGTAGGTGCCAGCGGTGATTTGGCACCACTATCACATATGACCATGGCGATGTTGGGCGAGGGATATGTGCGTGTGCGTGGCGAGATGATGATTGCCAAAGACGCTTTGGCACAAGCAGGGCTAACGCCAATCACCTTGGCTGCCAAAGAAGGCTTGGCGCTGATTAATGGCACACAAGCTTCCACCGCATTGGCAATTCGTGGGTATTTTATGGCGCAAGATTTACTTGCAGCCGCCACTATTACAGGTAGTATGTCTATTGATGCTGCGCGTGGGTCGGACGCACCATTTGATGCGCGCATTCATGCAGTGCGTGGACATCATGGACAAATCCAAATCGCCAAAGTGCACCGCAGTTTGATTGAGGGTAGTCAAATTCGTGCATCACACAAAGAAGATGATGACCGTGTGCAAGACCCTTATTGTTTGCGCTGCCAGCCACAGGTGATGGGGGCGTGTCTTGACATCATCAATCAAGCAGGAGCAACACTACTCAAAGAAGCTAATGCTGTGACTGACAATCCGTTGATTTTTGATAATGAGGGTGAGGCGGTAGCTGTCAGTGGTGGTAATTTTCATGCTGAACCTGTGGCGTTTGCTGCAGATATGCTTGCCTTGGCAATCAGTGAAATTGGCTCAATGAGTGAGCGCCGCATTGCTTTACTGATTGATAAAACCTTATCAGGCTTGCCTGCGTTTTTGGTGGAAAATGCAGGTGTCAATTCAGGCTTTATGATTGCCCATGTAACTGCCGCCGCCTTAGCCAGTGAGAACAAATCACACGCGCATCCAGCGTCTGTTGATAGCATTCCCACTTCTGCCAACCAAGAAGACCATGTGTCTATGGCAACTTATGCAGGTAGACGACTGTTTGAGATGGCACATAACAGCGCAACCATTGTGGGTATTGAGCTATTGGCTGCTGCCCAAGGTATAGATTTTCATGGTAAGAATAATTTGGTCACTTCACCATTGATTCATCAAGCGCACAAGGTATTGCGAGCGAAAGTGGATTTTTATGATAAAGACCGCTATTTTGCTCCTGATATTGAACATGCCAAAAACTTGGTGCTATCAGGTGAGTTGCTTGCTCATTGGGTGCACTTGCGTAAGGAGTGGTTTTTGCAAGGTTAACCAAATTAGTTTTTTTGAACAAACCTACCAAACTTTTTAATTATTGCGCTGTGATAAGTTTGGTGCTTTGTTCGAGAAGTAATGTTGGTTGAATTTGTATTAAAGACATCAAGAGTATGTTGAATGCTTGAGATTTGACCTTTCTCCTAAAAATATATGAAATTTTAATACACTTTAACTGAATGGGAGGATAAATGATGAGCAGTAAAATCTTTGTTCCGAAGAATTTTTGGCATATGCAGATACACCCAAGTGATTCTATGGGGGAATTTGCCCCCAATATCCCTTATATTTTAGAGCACCGCTGTTTTATTGGCTTGGGTGATTGGGAGGAACATAAAGGGCAAATAGATGCTTTTAATAATGGTATTGAAGTTAATGATATTGTTGCTATCCGTAAGGGTGCAACTTTTATTGCTCTTGTTCAGGTTATTGGGGGTGCTTATAAAATAGTCAATGATGATGATCAGCGTACACACTGGATAAAATATCGCCGCCCTGTGCGTGTTTTGGACTGGGAGATTGATGGTAAAGATTTGCGAGAATGTCCTCAGCCTAGAGGAACGTTAAATCGTTGTGCAAGTGACGATGTGCAAACAACTAAAGTTATAAAACAATGGTATGAAAAAGTTGCTAAATCCTTGATAGCTCGTGAATTACCACTGAGCTTGTAACGATAAAAATGATGGGCGTAATAGTAAGGTTGGGTAGATGTTGTTGATCTATTGATTTTTTGTTAAAATGTAGATATATCACTACAAATTTATCCTAATAGGAGTCAACCATGACCGTTATGACCAGCCGAGAGTTTAACCAAAATACCAGTCTTGCTCAAAAGTACGCTCAAACCGCCCCTGTGATTATCACCAATCGCGGCAAGCCTGCGTATGTGCTAATTAGATATGAAGATTATCAAGCGCCCAAAGCAACTCAAAATGCTTTGGAAACCCTAATGGCGCTTGCCCACCCTGATGTGAGTGATGTCGAATTGCCCTTACGCCCACGCAGCAAAGCTCAAAGAAAACCTGTGGATTTTGGGGAAGAATAATGTATTTATTGGATACCAATGTCATCAGTGAAATGCGAAAGGTTAAAAATGGTAGGGCAAATGCAGGTGTTGTAAGATGGCTTAGTGAGCACAATCCTCATGAGTTTTATATTAATGCGGTGATTAAAATGGAGCTTGAGCGTGGGATTTTAGCTATGCAAAGAAAAGACCCTGTTCAAGGTGAGGGGTTGCGTCAGTGGCAACAAGTGTTTTTTGAGCAATTTTTACACAATCCTATCTTGCCCATTGGCGAAAAGACCGCCCAAATTTGTGCCAAACTACATATTCCTGACCACGCACCAGAAAATGACGCGTGGATAGCAAGCTCTGCGATTGAACATCGTTTGATTTTGGTAACTCGCAATGTGGCGGATTTTAAAAAAACAGGGGTGCAACTATTTAATCCGTTTGAATAATTTATTGTAAATAAAAGGCAATTATGATAACTCCCTTTAATTTTCATCTCTATCAAGGCAGACAAGAGCCTTATGAAAATCAGCTGGCAAAATATTATTATCAAGTCATCAAAACATATACCAATCAGCCGATTTGTCTGATTGGCTTTGCTTGCGACCAAGGTGTGAATCGCAACCAAGGACGTATTGGTGCAAAAGATGCCCCAGATGTCATTAAGTCCGCTTTTGTCAAATTACCAATATCTTGGCAATTACAAAAGTTGTTGGGTGAGTTAGATGGACTGATTGGTGATGTAGGCAATGTTGTTTGTGATGATGATAATGCCATTATTGATGGTGTTTTAGAAGCATCACAAAGTGACTATGCCAAAAAAATCAGTGAAATCATTCACAATAACAGCCTGCCAATTGCCATTGGTGGTGGACATGAAATTGCGTTTGGCTCGTTTATGGGGGTGTATCAGGCGATAAGCAAACAGCGCATTGGCATTATCAATCTTGATGCGCATTTTGATTTGCGCCATGATAAATATGCCACCAGTGGTACGCCATTTCGCCAAATTGCCGAGTTTTTACAACAAAGTGGCGAAAAGTTTTACTATATGCCAATTGGTATTAGCGACTTTGGTAATACAGCAAGTTTATTTGAAAAAGCAGAAAAGTTGGGTGTGAACATCATCAGCGAAACTGATTGTCATCATAAGGATTGGCAAAGCATTGCTAAGCAAATTGATGGCTTTATAGATGGTGTTGATGTCATTTATTTAACACTGGATTTGGATGTGCTGCAAGCTGCCTTTATGCCTGCGGTGAGCGCGGTCAATAGTCATGGCTTGACGCTGGAGTTTGTTGAAAAGTGTATCGCTTGTATCATCAGTAGTGGCAAAGTAAAATTAATAGACATTGCTGAATTCAATCCCACTTATGATATTGATGGGCGAGGTGCCAAAGTGGTTGCAAGAATTTTGGCAGGCATGATTAAAAATATAGTGTTGCCATGATGAAAATCCTGATAAAAATAGATGAAAAATAATGAAATTAGCGATTATTGGTTCTCGCCAGTTTGATGATTATGTGTTTTTTAAAGAGCAAATCGGTATATTTTTACAGACACATGGCAAGCCTACGTTAATTATTAGTGGTGGTGCCAAGGGTGCCATAGTTTGGCAGAGCATTATGCCACAGAGCATGATATTGAGTTGATGGTGTTTCTACCTGACTACAAGACATATGGGCGTGGGGCAGCTTTTGTGCGCAATCGTTTGATTGTGGATAATGCAGATATGGTTCTTGCTTTTTGGGATGGAGAGTCAACAGGCACTCAATATACCATGGATTATGCCAAAAAACAAAATAAATCAGTGGTGCTAATTCAGATTTCTGTCACCCAAAAGCTATTGTAAATAACAAAAAAAACGCTAATTTAAAAGGATTATCTATGAAACATTTTGATGTGTTGATTATTCATGCCAATCTTGCCACCATGAATAGCCAGTTTGGGTTTGGCGCAGATGTAGCTTATGGTGCGATTGTGGATGGGGCGGTAGGTATTATTGATAATAAAATTGCGTTTGTGGGCGCGATGGATGAGCTAAACAGCTTAAGCCATGCTGCCAAGCATATCACAAACGCAGCTGGACAGTGGCTAACGCCTGCTTTGATAGACTGTCATACACATTTGGTTTATGCAGGTAATCGCAGTCATGAATTTGAACTGCGGCTCAATGGCGTGGACTATGCCACCATTGCCAAACAAGGCGGCGGTATTTTATCCACGGTCACAGCCACACGTCAGGCAAGTGTTGAGGAATTGTATCAACAAAGCATCCTGCGACTTCAAGCGCTGCTTGCTCAAGGCGTAAGCACCATTGAAATCAAATCAGGCTATGGCTTGGAGTTGCAAACCGAGCGCAAGATGCTGCAGGTCGCAAAAAAAATGGGCGAGGATTTTGGTGTCACCATTCAAAAAACCTATCTTGCTGCCCACGCTTTGCCACCTGAATATCAAGGCGATGCTGATGGCTATATTGATAAGGTATGTGAATGGTTGCCCATTTTGCATAGTGAAGGGCTTGTTGATGCTGTTGATGCATTTTGTGAGAATATTGCTTTTAATACCACACAAGTTGCTAAGGTGTTTGATGTTGCTACATCACTGGGCTTGCCTGTCAAATTGCACGCCGAGCAGCTGTCAGACATGGGTGGTAGTGGCTTGGTGGCAGGGTTTGGCGGCTTATCGGCTGACCATATTGAGTATTTGTCGGCAGGCGATATTGTCAAGATGGCAGCGTCTGGTACAGTAGCAACACTACTGCCAACAGCGTTTTATTGTTTGCGCGAAACCAAAGTACCACCCATTGAGGCGCTGAAAGCAGCAGGCGTGCCAATAGCGGTTTCAACGGATTGCAATCCTGGAACATCACCATCAACTAGCCTATTACTTGCAATGAATATGGCGTGCACGCTGTTTAGGCTAACCCCCGAAGAAGCGTTGGCAGGCACAACCATCCATGCTGCCAAAGCCTTGGGGCTACAAAATCATAAGGGGCAAATCAAAGTGGGCATGGATGCAGATTTGGCATTGTGGCGTATTGACAGACCTGCGGATTTGGCATATTTGATTGGGCAGATACCACTTGTGAAGCTGATGGTTGCTGGGCGGTACTTGATAGGGCTATAGCGTGTCCGCCAATGCTTGACGAAAAATATCTCCAAGCAAGCGAATGTCATTGACGCGGGCATAATTTAGGCGGCTAATAAATGCCAAACGGCGATGAGGACCTGGCTCAGCAATGGGTACGGCGTGAATATTTGTGTGTTGTTGATGTAATTGATACAGCGCCATTTCAGGTACTAAGGTAGTGCCCATATTGGCAAGGCTCATTTGAATCAAGGTGTTTAAGCTGGCATCAAAAAATTGTGAGGTAATTTCTTGCTTACTTAAGGCACAGACAGACAGTACTTGGTCAGTCAGGCAATGACCTTCGCTTAATAGCAATAAGTTGGTTTTTGATAAGGTGTCAGTATTGATTTCAGTGAGTGTGCCCAAGGGGTCATTTTGAGGAAAGATAGCAAAAAAGTTTTCCTGCCAAAACTCAAACGCGTGTAGCCCATCCAAAGGGTAGGGCAAGGCAATAATGGCGGTATCAATATGTCCATAGCGTACTTGCTCAATGAGGCGTTCGGTTTGTTTTTCAATGACATTAAAGCGAAAACTAGGGTAATGTTTGGCAAGCGTGGGTAATACTTTTGGGAGTAAATAGGGGGCGACCGTGGGAATAATGCCAATGGTCATGGGATAGGCAAGAGGTGTTTGGTGATTGTGCGCCAAAGCAGTTAAATCATTGATGTCCGAAAAAATACGCTGTGCTCGCTCAAGCAATGCTTCGCCAATGGGTGTGACCAAAACTTGTTTGTTATTGCGTTCAAAAATTTGAGTATCTAATTGTTTTTCTAATTCAGCAATACCAAGGCTTAAGGCGGACTGGGAGATGTTACATTCTTCGGCGGCGCGTTTAAAATGGCGATGTTTGGCAACTGCTAACGCAAATTCCAATTGACGTAAGGTAATCATAATCCTGCCAGTCCACTTTTGGTTGTATTAAAGTCAAATGCAAAAACTGTAAGTATTATAACAAATATGCTCACTTTTACAAAACAAAACGGTGCCATTAAAAGTTTTAATTGGATTAAACGACCAATTTTGTTATGATAGACCCTATCAGCAGCGTTTGCTGACATCTTGTTTAAGGCTTGCCTTAAGCGTTATGACAGAATCATTCACAAAATAAAGGTGACTTATGACAGCAATTATCAATCAACACATTCCTGAATTTTCTACCCAAGCTTATGTTGGCGGTGAATTCAAAACCATTTCTACTTCAGATGTGAAAGGCAAGTGGGCAATCTTTTTGTTCTATCCACATGACTTTACATTTGTTTGCCCAACCGAACTAGAAGATATGGCAAACCATTATGAAGAATTAAAAGCACTGGGTGTGGAAGTGTATGCTGTATCAACTGATACGCATTTTGTACACAAAGCATGGCACGATGCTTCACCTGCGATTAGCAAAGTACAATACCCAATGCTAGGTGATGGCACTGGTGAAATCACCCGTGGCTTTAACATCATGATTGAAGGTCAACATGCTGCTCTACGTGGTACTTTCTTGGTCGATCCAGATGGTCTAATCAAAGTGGCTGAGATTCATGATTTGGGTATTGGTCGTAGCGCCAAAGACATGGTTCGCAAAGTAAAAGCTGCTCAATATGTACGTGCTAATGACGGCGAAGTATGCCCAGCAGCGTGGGAGCAAGGTCAAGAAACTCTAAAACCAAGCCTAGATTTGGTAGGCAAAATCTAAGTTTTATCTAACCAAGCTTTAATAAAAAGTCGCCTTATTTTGGGCGGCTTTTTTGTCGTGTAACTAAAAATGGCGTACCTCCAAAAAGCTGGGTATCCAAAAAAGATAAAAACAATAAAAATATTCACACCTGTTTATTTTGTGATATGATAGGCGTACCTATTTTTTTTGGAAACGATATGAAAGCATTACATACTTTGTTGGCGATTGCCATTTCTGGGTTATTATTAACCGCTTGTGACAAAAAAACAGAAGCGCCAGCTGATACCAAGACAGAAAGCACCACCACGGTAGCAGAGCCTACTCCTACTCCTGAAGCTAGCAGCACGCAATCACCTACTGTTAAATTGACTGTGCTTGGGGTAAAAATGGGCACATTTGGTGTTTTAATGGCAGAGCATCCTGCTCTTACTGAAGAACAAAAGAAATGTTTACTTAGTGATGAGGCGGACGCAACGTATGAGCCAACCACAACAGAACTGATTGCATTGATGGGGGCAGACAATCTTAAAGAGGCAGATAAGTTTTATGCCACTGAAGTGGGTCAAAAGATGCTAAAATACATGGAGCAGCAGATGGCGATGGTGGCGAGTCTACCACTTGACGGCGAGCCTGTAACCATTACAGATGAGGACAAGGCGGCAATGGAAGAGTATGCCAAAAACAATCCCTTGGCAAAAGAAATGGAAGCCAAAATTGCAGCCAGCTTAACCCCGCAAAAAATGCTAGAGCAAATGCAAGGGTACGCTGCCAAAGAAAAAGTACGCTGTAATATTGGGAAATCCTAATACTTCATAACACTGCCTACGATTTTTCTTAATTTTAATGGCAAATATGAACTGTCAGAATGCCTAGTTAAGTTTATAAAAAGCACCTTTGGGTGCTTTTTTTTGGATGTTAGTGTGTCAAAGGGGTTTGCTGATATCGCCATGCTAATAGCTGCTGAATGTCTTGATTAATGCCTAATGTGAGTGCATCAAGATTGGGATAAGTCATTTCCGCGTGCAAATAGTGTAAAAAACGCACTTGCAAATGCTTGCCGTATAAATCTGCCGAAAAATTAGGCAGATGAACCTCAAAACGCCACTGCTTGCCTGCCACACTTGGGCGTGTACCAATATTAACTGCGCCAAAAAGGCTGTTTGCTCCAAGCCCTGCGACACCTTGGTTAAAGGTATGTGAAAGTGACTCGCCATTCTCATCAAATATGAGTACATCTGCGCCAAAGACACCTAGGGGGGCAGGGCGTAGGCGCTCCAAAGCGATGTTGGCGGTGGGAAAGCCTAAAGTGCGCCCAATTTTGTCGCCATGCACTACCTTACCTGTCATGGTGTAATCATAGCCTAAGAGTATATTTGCGCCAGTGATGTCACCTTGCGATAGTTTATTGCGAATGTGCGTGGAACTGATGCGCACCCCTGCCATCAGAATGCTATCAAGACTGGTGACTTCAAATCCTGATTGGCGCAAAAATGCCTTGTCGCCTGCCCTACCTTGCCCAAAACGAAAATCATCACCTAGCACCAATTGCTTGACATTAAGACGGTGCAGTACATGGCAGAACTCCTCTGCGCTCAAAGAACGAAATGCGTGGTCAAATCTTATCACCAACAAAAAATCCACCCCCAGTGCCTCTAAGCGCGCGCTTTTTTCGGCTAAATTGGTGAGTCGGGCGGGGGCATTGGCAGGGTCAAAAAATTCTTTTGGTTGAGGCTCAAATATCATCACAGCACTTTTTTGACCATTATTTGCCAACGTAAGTACTGCATCAACCATTGCCTGATGACCTAAGTGTACACCATCAAAATTACCAATGGTCATCGCCAAAGGTGGTAAAATGGGCAAGTGTTTTAAATCCAAAAAAAGAGTCTGCATAAGTTAGCTAATTAAAGTTATTCCAAAAAAACAGATTATTATAAAATAAATGACTAAAATGCGCCATGTTAAAGCATCAAAAATGATTTATAATAAATAAAGGTTTACCCAATCATCAATCATAAGCTCATTGGGTGATGGACGATTATGACAAATTTTATTCACCGACCACTCATAACCCACACCTCAAAAAAGTGGACAATCTTTGCGATTGGCTGGTTTATTGTCATGATGATTGCCCTACTTAAGCCTAGTGTCAGCGTGTCATTATCTGTGACATCTTTGGATAAAGTGGGGCATATTGGACTATTTTTTGGACAAATTTGGTTATTAGGGCGTGCGCTAATAGATATGCCTGATAAACAACGATGGCGCTGGTTGATGATGGTGGCATTATGTTTGGCACTATTAAGTGAAGGCTTACAAGGATTAACAGCCACTCGCTCTATGCAATTGGGTGATGTCTTGGCAGATATGTTGGGGGCGGTGTTGGCGCTTGCATTATTGTCATGGGCAAAAAATAAAGGGTATATCAAGTAGCGCTTTGTATTTTAAGTATTTTTTTGAGCTGATTGATAGCCATAAAGGGTGTGTCAATAACAAAAGATGAGTTGCTGCTTTTTGGCAATCACATGATTTTAAATTCAATAAAGGAAAAATGATGAGCGTACAAGTGAGTATCAAAGAAACCATCTATACTTTAAAAAAAGCTGACAAAGATGAGCTGCCTCAAATTGTTGCGATTTATAATCAAGGGATTGGTACAGCTAATGCCGACATGGCACCTGTTTCAGTGGAGAGTCGTTTGGCATGGTTTGATGCTCACGATGAAAAACGTCCTTTGGTGGTATTAAAGGTACAAGATGCTGTCGTGGCTTGGGCAAGCTTATCCAATCTGTATGAGCGCCCTGCTTATCGTCATAGCAGTGAAATTAGCATCTATGTTGATGTGCATTATCAAGGGTGTGGCTTGGGTGCTTATTTATTGACGCATTTGATGCAACAAGCAAAAACATTGGATATCAGTAGCATTGTGGCACTAATTTATGGGCATAATGAGGCAAGTTTAGGGTTGTTTAAAAAACATGGATTTGTGCAGTGGGGCGTGTTACCTAGGGTCTGCTTGTCCTTTGGTAAGCTTGCTGATGTGGTGATTTTAGGGTGGCATATTGAATAGTAAATCTATAAATACCTTTTTAAAATAACCACATCTATCACAACGAACCTTTTTTACCAATCAGTTGATTTTGGTAATTATTAATAAATTTAAAATTTAATTTTATATCAATATTTATTAAAGACATAACCTTGATAAATAAGCATATTGTTGGTAAATACTTTGAGTTGGTAGGTATTATTGGTTGGTTTTGCATTATTGGTGTCAAACCAACCAAATTTTAATGATTTTCTTAACAGTAAAATAAATTGTCTAAATAAGCCCATCTGGCATGACTGCGTTAAACGCCGTGTTTTAATTGTTTTGGGTGAAATCCTGTTGCTAACAAAACAATGGCATAGATGGCGGCACCTAGTACACAAATACCAATCAGTGCAAGGAGCCTGATGGATTGGGCGCTGCCTGTGGGAAAGTAAGGGAGAGTAAAGTACAGCCCTGCGACCATGGCTGTGGTTGCCAATCCAAATTGCCCAAATAATTTTATCCAATGTGCTCCAAAGCGATAGACACCTTGTTTGTGCAACATATAATAAAGTAGCCCTGCGTTAACAAAACTGGCTGCGGTAGTAGCAAGCGCCAATCCGCCATGTAGAGGTAGGTTTATCCAATAGAATAATCCAATAAAAATCACGCTAAAAATCATATTAGCAAAAACAGCAATAATACCAATTTTGACGGGAGTTTTGGTGTCTTGACGAGCAAAAAACGCAGGGGCAAAAATCTTAATCAGCATAAACCCCAAAATACCTCCTGCCATGCTTTTTAGGGCAAGTCCGCTCATTAAGGCATCATGATGACTAAATTCTCCACGCATAAACAAACTTACCATCAAGGTATCAGAGAGTGTAAACATGGCTGCGCTGGCAGGCAGTCCTACTAATAAAATTAAACGAGCTGCCCAATCAAGTGTTTTGACAAATTCGCCATGGTCTGCTTTGGCTTGACTGGTGGATAGGCTGGGTAAAATCACTGTTCCAATAGCCACCCCAATCAACCCCAAAGGCAACTCGCTCATGCGTTCGGCGGCATACAACCATGATACAGAGCCACCTGCCATCAAAGAAGCAAAAACGGTGTTAAGGAGTAAGTTGATTTGTGTGACAGACACCCCAAAGATGGCAGGAAGCATTAATTTTAAGATGCGTTGCACCCCTTCGTGTTCAAAGTCAATGCTAGGACGTACCAATAGCTTCTGGTGTGCTAATTCAGGAAGTTGTACAAGCATTTGCAAAACGCCTGCTGCTGCCACAGCATAACCCAGCGCCAAAATGGGTGTGTCAAGTTTAGGAGCGATAAGTAAGGCAGCACCAATCATGGTTGCATTAAGCAAAACAGGAGCAAAGGCAGGCATGGCAAAGCGCCCATAGCTTTGTAAAATACTTCCCAAAAATGCAGTCATGGAGATAAAGAGCAAATAAGGAAAAGTAAGACGTAATAGTGTACTTGCCATTTGTGCTTGTTCGCCAACAAAGCCAGGGGCAAACAGCTTGATGACATAGGGGGATAGCATAATGACTACCACCGTTAAGGTGGATAAAATCAGTGTTAGCGCCCCTGATACGCGGCTGATGAGCAGCTGAACTTCTGCTAGGGTACGCTGTGTTTTGTATTCGGTAAGTACAGGCACAAAGGCTTGACTAAACGCCCCTTCAGCAAACAATCGGCGCAAAAAGTTGGGGATTTTAAATGCTACCAAAAACGCATCCATAAGCCCTCCTGCGCCAAACACGCTCATCAGCACCATATCACGCACCAATCCTAAAATGCGTGACAACATGGTCATAAAACTAACAATCATTGTAGAGCGAAATAAGCGACTTTTTGCCATGGTATCTGTCAGTTAGCTAAAAGGTGCTATTGTAGCGAATTTATGGCGTGG
>JBHBMT010000106.1:0-55822 GCA_041773075.1 Moraxella sp. | reverse complement strand
ATTGCCCACCGAGACGATGAACTATGTACCAAGATTCATGGCAGTTGCGCAAATTGTCGCCAATCCTAGCGCACATGGTGTCAGCTTGCCAGCCATTGCCAATCATCAGCATTTTCGCACAGTACCCACTCATTATGGGGTTAGCTTGATGGACATTTCTCAGCTAACAGGCGTAAATGTGGATGAGCTGCAATTACTTAATCCAGCCCTAAAAAACTTACGCGTAGATGCCACAGGTCCGAATCGTGTTGTTATTCCTACCAGCGTACCAACCACCATTGATGCCAAGATTCAGGCATTAAGCGCGTATGGCACGCCGACACTGGCTTTGGCAAACGCACCAGCACAAACAACCAGTTATATCTACCCTGATAGTATTGGTAGCACCAATCCAAGCTCTACCCAGCAATTAGCCAGTGCCAATACATTGCCAACAACTAATGCAAGCTTGACCACTAACAACACCATCATTCAAGAACCACCATTAAGTGAGGAGGAGCGCAATTTTATTGCTCAACAGATTCGCTCAAGTGCACCAGAGGTGGCTCAACCTATCAACCCAACTGATGGCAATATTGCTCTTGATGCGGTACAAACAGGACAGTCGGTATTAGAAGCGCGCGGACAGACCAAAGCCTTGCAATATGGAGATGCTTTGATGCAAGAAGAAGCTTCTACTACCCATATGACCGCAACAGATTCCGTGTCAACTACCCAAGAGCAAGCGTCTGTTCAGCAAGGATTGGTTCAACCTCAATCCCAGTCCCAAGCTAAGGTCACTGAATATTATACAGTGCAGTCAGGAGATACCTTAACGTCTGTGGCAGCGCGTCATGGCTTGACGGTTGCTAAGCTTGCCAGTTATAACAACTTGCAGACGGATGCCAAGTTGTTGCGTGGTCAAAAGCTGTGGCTTGTGGCGGGCAAGGTAACACCAAAAACAGAGCAGCCCACGCAAGCCAAATCCAATCCACCCAAAACACCTGCCAAGCAGACTGCTAACATTGCTACCAGTACATACAAGGTGCGGTCAGGTGAGACTTTGACAGGCATTGCCAATCGTTTGGGGATTGGTGCTAATGATCTGGCTGAGCTTAATGGATTTGATGGGAATACTCGTTTATTGGCGGGGCAGAGTATCAAAGTTCCTGCCAATACAAAAGCACAATCAGCTAGCATACCCCCAACAAGCAACACGTCCTCAACAAGCAGCTATAAAGTGCAAGCAGGTGATACCTTGACATCAGTAGCAGCGCGATTTGGGGTGAGTATTAAAGAATTGGCAGCTGCCAATAAGATGAGTGAAACAGCCAATTTGATACGTGGCACCACTTTAACCATCCCTAAGACTGGTAAGGCAACAACAAGCAATAAATCTGATGCCAATGCAACAAGCTCACAAAACGCAGGGCGCACCTTGAATAATACTGAATCTTATACAGTCAAATCAGGGGAAACATTGACGGCGCTAGCGACACGCTATGGTGTAAGCGTATTGGATTTGGCAAAAACGAATAATTTGGCAAATAATGCTCAATTGCGCCGAGGTCAAACCATTAAGGTGCCCAAGCTTACCACAACTCATGTAGTAAAATCTGGTGAATCACTTAACAGCTTGGCAAAGCGTTATGGAATTAGCGTGACTGAATTGGCAACAATGAATCAGCTAAAAACAACCAATGGACTAAAAATTGGACAAAAGCTCACCGTGCCTAACAAATAGCTTAAATGGGTTTATGGCTCAAGTAAATCCCTTCTAAAAAAATATCCGCTCCAAATTTGGTTTTGGGGCGGATAATTATATTGGCAAGCTAGGAGATTCTGATACTTCAACACTCATTACAAGTTAGCAATCATTGAGAACTAAACTTAGGGTCTTTGCCTTACCTGTTTGTTAAAAAGCGGGGCTAACTCTTCGTTTTCAGCGTCAAATTGCTTGTTGATATTTCAATATCAGCGGCGCAATTTTTACTGAAACTTTTGCGATTTTTCTTGAGTTTAATGGCAAATACAAACTGTCAGAATGCCCTAGTTATTTTAATAGCACTGCATCATCAATATGATAGCCTGTCTCAAAATTAATACCAAGATAGCGTACCACGGCAAGTTGATAGCGCTGATTGGGTAGGGCGTAGGCTTGATGAATGCGCAAATCTTTTTGATAGCTAATGGCGGTTTGAGGAGCGCTTTTAAGGGGGGTGTTGGTGAGTTGATAGCGATAATGATATTGTGGCACCTTATCTTTTTGCTGGCGACTTTTGCTGTCGTTATAAAGGTCATACCAAGCGACAACTTGTTTGGTTTTAAGACTTAAAATGCCAAGCTTAATTGTGCTTGAGTCAATGGGTTGTAGTGGCGTTAGTCGCTGTTGAAGGGTGGTAAGTTTTTTGAAAAATTGATTATGATCATCGCTATCATAGTCAGGCTTGTTAGTGGTTGGATTGATATAGAGCGAGTGAACCGTGATGAGCTTTTCAGGTTTTTTGGAGGATAAATTAAAATAGTATAATTGAGGCAAGCGATCTGAAGCATCATAATAATGACGCAAGACATATAGTTTGTTGTCCTTGGCGATGCCTAGCACTTCAATTTCTTCAGCACCGCCTACTGTGGCATGAGTGGTGGGTGATGCAAACAAAATAAGCGCAGTTAGAGCTGCTAAGCAATGTCTAGGCAAAACACCTGTTATCATATACTTCTCCTAGTTGTGTTATACAGATGATAATAAGGCTGAAAGTGCAGCGCCCGCATCGTTAGTTTTCATAAATTGTTCACCAATCAAAAAATGCTGAATGCGATAAGAGCGCAACAAGTGAATATCAGCGGCTTGATGAATGCCGCTTTCACTGACAACCAAGGTATCTTCGCCTAGTTGTTCAAATAATTTATTGCCCAATTTGATGCTATTATCCAAGCTGACTTGAAAAGTATTTAAATCACGGTTGTTAATACCATAGATATTGTGTGCGCTCTTGGGAAGTTGTAAAGCTCTTGTGAGCTCATCATCTGTGTGGATTTCTATGAGAATATCCAAGCCCAAACTTAGAGCAGAAGTGTGCAGCTTAATGAGTGTGTCGTCATCAAGACATGCCATAATAAGTAAAATGCAGTCCGCTCCCATGGCTTTGGCGTGAATGAGCTGGCTTTCGTGCACCATAAAGTCTTTGCGCAAAATAGGTAAGTCCACAACATCGCGCACCGCCATCAAATCATTATCATGACCCAAAAAATACTCACGATCAGTCAAAACAGATAAGCAGGTTGCTCCAGCTTTTTTATAGCCTTTGGCAATGGTAGGGGGGTGAAAATTGTGAGCAATAATGCCTTTGGAAGGACTGGCTTTTTTGATTTCTGCAATAATGCCAATGCCTCGCGCTTGAGCGTCTGTACGTAGGGCGTTGGCAAAGCCTCTACAGGATTTGCTTTGTGCGCTTGACAATAGAGCTTGCATATCGGTGTTGGCAAG
Organism: Moraxella sp.; assembly: GCA_041773075.1. Taxonomy (GTDB): domain Bacteria; phylum Pseudomonadota; class Gammaproteobacteria; order Pseudomonadales; family Moraxellaceae; genus Moraxella. The sequence goes on along the minus strand of JBHBMT010000106.1, from coordinate 52,356 downwards.
AAAGTGGGCAACTTCTTGATGCTTGGTGGCGACAATTTTTTGTAAGATACTCATAGGATTTTTGCTCATTTAAATAGAATGTGTCGCAGCAACAAATTGGGTGAGCTTTTGCCAAGCTGCATCAGTTGTAAGAATATTGAGGGCGATTTCTACCCCTTGTTTGTGACTATCTGCCAAACCTGCCACATAAATGGCGGCGCCTGCATTTAGGGCAATCATCTGTCTTGCCTTGATTACAGATAAGTCGTCAGTTGTCTTGCCCGATAGCGCTTGTTCAATAAGAGCAAGGCTTTCTTTGGCATCATGAATCATTAAGCCTTTGAGGGTTTTGGAGTCAATGCCCAAATCTTCAGGGTGTGTAGTATAGGTAGTGACTGCGCCATGTTTAAGCTCTGCAACGCGAGTACCTGCTGCCAAGCTGTATTCATCCAACCCATCTTCAGAATGTACAACCAATATATGTTCTGCCCCTAGTTTGGCAAAAACATATGCCAAAGGCTCACATAGCTCTGGAGAGAATACCCCAATGACTGCTCGTTTGACTTTGGCAGGATTGGTCAGAGGTCCTAAAATATTAAAAATGGTGCGAACCTTTAAAAGACGTCTGACACCTATGGCGTGCTTCATGGCAGGATGATGATTGGGTGCAAACAAAAAGCCTATGCCGTGTTCATTGATGCATTGGCGAACTTGCTCTTTGCTAATGTCTAGGCGCACCCCTGCTAAGCTTAAGACATCTGATGAGCCTGAACTGGTAGAAACGCCACGGTTGCCATGCTTAGCAATAGTAACGCCTGCTGCTGCTGCCACAAATGCAGCGGCTGTGGACACATTAAAAAGGTTTGCACCATCCCCTCCTGTACCAACAATATCCACAGCATTGGGATTGGCAAGACTAATGGTGTCAGCAAGCTCTATCATGGTTTGAGCGCACGCGGTGATTTCATCAATAGACTCGCCTTTTTGGCGCAGAGCAATCAATAATGCTCCCATTAAGGCATCAGGACAACGACCCTGCATGATAATCAACATGACTTGACGCATATGATGAGTGGTTAAGTCAATGTGTTTTAATAATTTGGCAAGTGCATCAGTCAAGATGGCATAAATCGCCTCATCATCAAGGGCATTGATGTCATCTAGGGTGGGCGTATTTGTAAGAGGTGTAGGGCTTGTCATAAGATTAGGCAACTTCTGGTAATTGATGATTGGTCAATTTGGCTAAACCATATTCTGTCAAAAAATTATTAAATAAGTGATAGCCATGCTCACTTAAGATAGATTCTGGGTGAAACTGCACCCCATGAATGGGTAGCTGGGAGTGGCGTACCCCCATAATTTCCTCCATGCTGCCATCAGCATGTTGTGTCCATGCTGTTATTTCTAGGCAGTCAGGAAGCGTGTGTTTGTCAATGACCAAAGAATGGTAACGTGTTGCCTTGAAGGGGCTAGGCAAATCGACAAAAACACTGGTATTATGATGAAAAACAGCAGATAATCTGCCATGCATGACCTGCCCTGCACGCACAATCTGACCACCAAACGCTTGCCCAATGGCTTGATGACCAAGACAAACGCCCAAAATAGGCACTTTGCCTGCCAAAGTCTGTAAGATGGGCAGGGTAATGCCTGCTTCAGTAGGACTGCAAGGTCCAGGTCCCAAAACAATGGCACTGGGATTGAGCGCTTTGATGTCTTGTAAACTGGCTTCATCATTGCGCCAAACAGTAATATCTTGAGATAAAGCGCCAAAATACTGAACAATATTATAAGTAAAGCTACAATAATTATCTATCATTAAAATCATTTTGGTTTTAGTCCTTTGATTTTATTAAATGTTCTATTTTGAATGCAATAACTGCACTCACAACGACACTCAACTTAAGAAAAATGCTTGTGGGTCTTTAATACATTGGTGTGCATTGTGTTTTAGTCAAGCAATAAGGGTGGGGATTGTACCCATTTAGGCTGGCTATTTTAGCATTAATTTACCATCTATTAAAGACAAGGTCTGCTTTTTGGGTAAGAAGAATGATTTGTAAGACTATGGGCAATTTGATGTGGTTTGTGTAGAGGGGGCGTTGTTGGGTTGTCAAAAATTTGAGAGTTCTTAATTTTTGTAAAATATGTTAGAATAATAGGTTTTCGCAACTGTGATATTAGGGCTTTTTTATTATGGCAAAAAAACGTGGATTGGGTGGCGCTCGTGGTTTGGATGCGCTACTAGGTAATATCAAAAAAGAAAAAGCCTTGATAGAGCCACAGGCGGTACAATCCCCCTTGCAGAATACGCCAAAACCACACGAAGGCGAACAAGTGGCGTTGGTGCAGATGGCAGTAACATGTCTGCAATCTGGCAGGTATCAGCCACGCAAAGAAATGAATGAAGCGGTGCTGACCGAGCTTGCTAATTCTATTCGCCAACATGGCGTGATGCAACCTATCGTCATTCGCCCTTTGTTGCCTAGTGAATTGAATGATACAGGGATTACTCACGAGATTATTGCAGGTGAGCGGCGTTGGCGTGCTGCAAAATTGGCAGGATTGACGCACATTCCCGCTATTGAGCGCATTTTGTCAGATGAGCTTGCAATTGCGTTGGCATTAATTGAAAATATTCAGCGTGAAGATTTGAACGTTTTGGAGCAAGCGGCAGCGTTACAGCGATTTCATACTGAATTTGGCATGAGTCATGCAATGATTGCTGATGTGGTGGGTAAGGCGCGCACCACAGTATCCAATCTGCTGCGCCTTAATCAGCTGCATGAACAAGTTAAAAGCTATATGACCAATGGGCAGCTGGATATGGGACATGCGCGGACTTTGTTGGCGTTATCAAGCGAGCAACAACCCATCATCGCCAAAAAAATCATTGATGCAAATATGACAGTGCGCGATGCAGAAAAATTGGTAAAGTCTATCCTAAACCCTACAACAAAAAAATCTGCGGTTAATTCGCATGAGCTGTTGTCTTTGAATCAAAAGCTGTCTGATGCACTAGGTGCAACAGTGAAGCTTAAGCAAGGTAAAGATGGTAAGGGTAGTCTGGAAATCTTTTTTTATAGTCAGGATGAGCTGGCGGCACTATTGACACAACTCAAAGTGACTCCTTAAGAACCTGTTTGCAATGAATGATGACTTGGTATTTTGTAGAATATTTCATTAAAAATACTTGCGTTTTTACCAAAAATGACTCAATCTTACTTTTTAAGTGTCAAAAACTTGCGTGGTAGAATCACTATTAACCTTAAGTTTTTTCCTTGAAAGCTTGTGAGTTGTCTTATTTTTGCCTAAAAAAATTAATCATGAATAGGTTCTAAGAAAACCCAAAGACACTACTTGATTTTATGCGTGTTATTTTTTAAGATATGCGCACCATGAATTTAGGTTTTATTGAGTACAAGCCTATTTTATAAGTACAAACCTCAACCCAAAAACATCAACAAAAGGTTATAGCTATGTGGGAGCTGGTAAAAGCAGGCGGGTGGCTAATGCTGCCTATTATCATCTGTTCTATTGTTGCTTTGGTCATTGTGATTGAGCGCAGCCGAAAACTAAAATTTAAAGACGTAGCTCCTAGACATCTTCGTGAACAAATCATCACTCGGTTGCGTGAAAATGGCGATATTGATAGAACGCAACTGCTCAATGTCAAAGAAAAAACGCCCTTGGGCGATATTTTGGCGACGGGACTTTTGTATCGTCAGTATGGATTAGATTCTATGACCATGCATATGCAAAACCGTGCTAGCGTACAAATTCACAAGCTTGAGCGTAATATTAATATGCTAGGCACGATTGGCGCGATTGCTCCGTTGCTTGGGTTATTAGGAACGGTATTGGGTATTATTGTGTCATTTTTGGCAATCACTGATGGCGCAATGAAAGATCCTACATTGCTAGCAGCTGGCGTATCTCAAGCGCTCATCACCACAGCAGCAGGTATGATTGTGGCAATTCCTGCGCTGGTGGCGTATCGTTTTTTTCAGCGCCGTATTGTAGATATTAATGCACGTTTTGAGACCGAAGCGGGGCTGTTGATTCAAGAGCTTTATGATTATAAATTGCTTGATGTTGCTACAGCAAGCAAAGAAGAAGACAAAAAAGACACAAAAACCACACCAGCCTCTGTGGTGAAGCCTTTGAATCTTGACAGAGAAGAGCCTATTACCCTAACAGTCCCTACAACAGACAAAAAATAGGTGAGTTATGAGATTTAGAAAGCCGACTGTTGAGCCTTTGGAAATCAATTTAACGCCAATGATTGATTGTCTGTTGTTTTTGATTGTATTTTTGCTTTTGGCAACCTCATTTAATCACTTTAGTCGTATTAATATTGTTTTGCCTGAAGCTGAAGGTGTGGCGGTCACAGAAGAAGGAAAGCAGATAGAGGTGGCAGTACAAGAGGACGGCAGTTACTTGGTTAATGGCATTGCTTTGGGTGGTAGCAGTGAGGCAGAGTTGATTAATATGTTGCAACAAGAGGCTGGTAGCGATAGAAATCGTTTGTTTGTGATTGCTGCTGATGCCAATGCAACACACCAAGCGGTCGTACGCGTCATGGATGTGGCAGGTAAGATGGGGTTTGTTAATCTAAATATCAGCACTGTCATGCCTATGGGAAGTGGTACAGCACCTCCAACTGATAAATAAAAATAACAACACCCTTTGGTGCATCTAAAGGGTGTTGTTGTTTGTAAGCATCAAGGCGTGCCAAAGTGTTATGATGTTGCGTTAGATGGTTTTTAGAGCGTTGGGTGTGCAAAAAGATGGGTTGATTTTAGAAATAAACCCTACAAAATCACCATACCAGAGGTGTTTAATGTGGCATCAGAGTATCTGTAGTTGCTTAAAGATGGTTTTAAAATAAACAGTGTTTTTGTGATTGAGTTGTGAGGTATATAGCTAAATTTCCACCTAAACTGAACCATTAACACGCCCTAAGTAAAAATACGACCTATCAGTTTACACCAATGTTTGTTTGTCATAAAAATTTCTGATACTTTTAATTTTGATGATTTTTTTTGATAATAGAATGATTGTTTGAAATGTTGATATTGGTTTTATAATACCAAGACATCTAGCTGTATATAATCCGTCTTGTTTTGGTGTAGTTTGAGTGTCATCTTATGAATTCAGAGGTTTTATCCCCATCATCGTCTACAAAAGTGCAGATTTTTGTACGGCTACTAGGCTATCTTAAATCGTATTGGTGGGCATTTTTATTGATTGTCCTAGGATTTGCAATTGGAGGAGGTGCTGAGGTTGCCACTGCCAAGCTGCTGCAAATGATTACTGATGCGATTAACCAAAATGATAGACAAAAAATTACATGGTTTCCATTTTTGGTGATTTTGTTGTTTATATTTCGCGGACTTGGCTCATTTTTGGGGGGATATTATTCGGCACTGGTGTCTAGAAGTTTGGTTTATACCTTACGCGTTGAGGTGTTTAATAAATTATTAAAAATGCCAACTTCTTTTTATTTGACCACGCCTGCGGGGGCGATTTCTAGCAAACTGATTTTTGATGTGGAGCAAGTGACAGCAGCAAGTAATGAGGCTTTGACTACTTTACTCAAAGATGGCTTAAAGGTGGTAGCGCTTTTGGGTTATTTGCTTTATGTGAATTGGCGATTGACCTTGGTATTATTATTGGTGCTACCCCCTGTGGTGTGGTTGATTCGTAAGGCATCAGCTCAATTTGCTCGTTTTGCAGTAGATATTCAAGACAGCATGGCGGAGGTGAGTCATATTACCAATGAAATGGTGACAGGATACCATGTTGTCAAAACGTATGGCGGTCAGGCGTACGAAGCGGAGCGCTTTAATCAAGCATCTAAGAAAAACCTCACCCAAGGTATGAAAATGGTGGTGGTCAATGCCATCAACTCACCTTTGATTCAGTTGTTAATGGCAGTTGGGGCGTGTTTTGTGATTTGGGTGTCGTTGCGCCCTGAAGTGCTTGGCAAAACAACAGCAGGGGAGTTTATCTCATATTTGGCGGCAATCGGTATGCTAAGCGCTCCTGTGCGCGCCTTGACAGACGTCAATGTCAAGCTACAACGGGGTATTGCGGCAGGATATTCTATTTTTGGACTGTTGGATAGTCCAGAAGAAAAAGACACAGGCGTGCACTCACCTACGCTCAAAGGCAATATTTGTCTTGAAAATCTAAGCTTAAGTTATGATGGCAACACTAAGGCGGTAAACGCGGTCAATTTGAATATTAAAGCGGGTGAAACCATAGCCATTGTTGGGCGCAGTGGCTCTGGAAAAACGTCATTGGTCAATTTATTAACTCGAGCGCTAGAGCCAAGTTTTGGCACAATTTTGTTGGATGGCATTGCCTTGGAAGATATTCAGCTACAAGCATTGCGCTCTCAAATTGCGATGGTCAATCAGCAGGTGGTGTTATTTAGTGATACGATTGCCAATAACATTGCTTATGGGGATTTGGCAAGCAAAAGTCGCAGCGAGGTCATTGAGGCGGCTAAAGCTGCCTATGCGCATGAATTTATTGAAAAACTACCTGATGGCTATGATAGTCAAATTGGGGCGAAGGGCTTGCAACTATCAGGAGGGCAGTGCCAACGCTTATCAATTGCGCGTGCATTACTCAAGAATGCCCCTATATTGATTTTAGATGAAGCAACCAGCGCCTTGGACAATGAGTCTGAATTTTTTATTCAACAAGCATTAGAAGAGGTGATGAAAGGACGTACCACAGTTGTGATTGCACATCGCTTATCCACCATTGAAAAGGCGGATAGAATTGTTGTGATGGATGCTGGGCGCATTATAGAGGTGGGTACGCATGATGAGTTGCTTGCACATCATGGTCAATACCGAGCGATGTATGAGCGTGATTTTATAATAGACAAAGGGATAGGGGATGAAAAAGACTGAACTTATCATGACCAAAGCTTGGCAGACTAATGCGCCTTGGCTTAAGGTGTTTAAGCCTTTGTCTATGCTGTATCAAGTGATTAGCGACCATCGGCGTAATCAATATTTGCAAGGTAAGCGTCCCATCTATCGTGCGCCTGTGCCTGTGGTGGTGATTGGTAATATCACCGTTGGAGGTAGTGGCAAAACACCATTGATTATCACTTTGGTGACGTATTTGATGTCCAAAGGGGTGCGTGTGGGTGTGATTAGTCGTGGTTATGGTGGTGATACCAAAACCATGCCAAGAATGGTAACCAAAGATAGTATACCTAGCCAAGTAGGGGATGAGCCTTGTTTGATTGTACAAAGTGTTGCCAATGAACAAAATATCCCTATGGCGGTAGCCCCCAATCGTGGGCAAGCCATTGATTTGCTGATAAAAACACACCCAGATATTCAATTGATCATCAGTGATGATGGACTACAACACTATGCACTGCATCGGGATGTGGAGTGGATTGTGGTGGATGCTGATAGAGGGTTTGGTAGTGGTGAATTGCTACCAACGGGATTTTTGCGTGAGCCTGTCAGCCGTCTTGAGGGGGCGGTGGTGATTTATCATTATGGCAAGGCAGAAGATGCCAAAAATAGCACGCATCAGCACACCATGTATCTTGCGCCATCACCATTGCAAGCGCTGGTAGCGACAGCAAAGCAAGCACCAAGTAGGGGTGCGGTTTATGGGTTAAGTGGTATTGGCTATCCCAAGCGGTTTTTCAAAACCTTATCAGCATTGGGGTTTGATGTGATAGAATGTCCTATGCCTGACCATCATTCCTTTGTGCTGGCTGATATAGAGCGCTTGCAAGAGATGCCTATTATCACCACCAGTAAAGATGCGGTTAAATTGCGTACTTTGATACACAAGGATACCGCCCATCTATTTGATAATATTTGGGTGTTGCCTGTAACAGCGATGGTCTCTGAAGGGGTGTATGGGCTCGCTGATACGCTAATCACCATGCTACAAAACATTGCTCATAATAAAAAGGATAAGTCATGAAAACCCATCTAGTGATTCCTGCGCGTTTTAAATCGACACGCTTACCTGCCAAACCATTGCTCAATATTCATGGTAAACCTATGATTGTGTGGACAGCAGAACGCGCTGCCACTGCCGTGGCTGATGGGGTGGCTGATGATTATTATGTGGCAACAGACGATGAGCGTATTTTTGAGCTATGTCAAGCAAGAGCAATCCCTGTGGTGATGACATCACAGGCGCATGAGTCTGGCACGGATAGATTGAGTGAGGTAGCGCATATACTTAATTTTGGGGCAGAGGACATTGTCATTAACCTACAAGGGGATGAGCCTTTGGTGCCATCAGCCTTATTATTACAAGTCAAGCAATTACTGCTTGATAAACCCCAATGTGATATGGCGACATTGTGTGAGCCAATTGCCAGTTATGAGCAATTTTGTAGTCCATCGGTAGTTAAAGTCGTTTTGGCAAACCAAGAAGCTTTGTACTTTAGTCGTAGCCCCATTGCTTATAATCGCGCCAATCCTTTGGATTTTACTTGTGCGTATCGTCATTTGGGACTTTATGCTTATCGAGTGCGTTTATTGACTGCATTTGCCACATGGCAGATGGGCGTGCTTGAGCGACTAGAAAGCTTAGAGCAGCTTAGGGTATTAGAAAATGGCAAAAAAATTGCCATTGACATTGCCACTTTAAGCCTACCTGTGGGGGTGGACACCCAAGAGGATTTGGATAGGTTAAATGCCATGAGTCTATCAGAGTTGCAGCGTCATTTTTTATAAATTGTTTGGCAATAAAATCATGAAAGCATCGCAATCCTTGCAAGTCTTGCCCGAGTATTTTGCGCCATTATTACCATGGCAACAAGGGGCGTGGGCGCAAGTGACTAAGCAGTATCAAACAGCGCACCTGCCACACGCACTATTGGCAGCAGGCATGGCGGGTGTGGGTAAGCGCGCCTTTGTGTGGCGCATGGTAGCATATTTATTGTGCCATCATAAGCACAGTGACGGTGCGTGTGGTCAGTGCGATAGCTGCACATGGCTTAAGGCGGGCACTCATCCTGATGTACATTTGTTGCCTGATGAGGGGGCAGGTAGCATTAAGATTGATGAAATACGCGCCCTACAAGACGTTGTACACTTAAAAAGCACGCAGGCGCGAGTGGTGGTGCTAGATAATGCTGAAACTTTAACATTGGCAGCGGCAAATGCGCTATTAAAAACACTAGAAGAGCCAAGCGATGGTGTGTATTTTGTGTTGATAAGTGATTCACCAACACAACTATTACCAACGATTAAAAGCCGTGTTCAAACCTTGCCACTTCTCCCTATAGAATCAGCTTGTGCAATTGAATTTGTGATGACCCAGTTGGCGATTACTCATGATAAAGCAATGTTGCTACTGACATTGGCGGATTTTGCCCCATTGGTTGCGGTGCGTATTCCTCATACTTCATGGTTTGATAAACGTGCGTTATGGCTAAAAACTTACAAAGCACTGCAACTAGGTACACGCACTCCTATGGCGGCAAGTAGCTATTGGCAAGATGTTTTGTCGCTTGAGGAGTTTATGATACTAAGTCGTATGATGTTATTGGAGCTCTGGCGTCTTGGGTTGGGCTTGCCTAGCGTACATAGTGATATTGATGGTGCTGATATTCTATCAGGTGTACCCTTGTCAGCAACCAAATTAACACAACTATTAGCAATGATAGAGGATATTAGCCAAGCCACTCACCAAAATGTCCAAGATAAAATAAGCTTTGATGCACTGATGGTGGCGTTATCAAGATGATAAAATGATACTGGGTATCTTAAGATACCCAGTATGACGTTATTTATTGGTTTGTTTTTTTGCTTGTTTGGCAGGTTGTTTTTTGGCAGCCTGCTTTTTTGTGGCTTTTTTCTTGGTGGCTTGCTTTTTTGTGGCTTGCTTTTTGGTAGCTTTTTTGGCTTGCTTTTGTTGTTTTTTAACCTGTTGGGTGGGCTCTTTGGGTTGTTTTGGTGCGCCTGCGGCAAATGCAGGTAGGCTCAAACTTAGCGCAAGAACACTGGCAAGAATTTTTTTGGCAATCATCATTAAGTCCTCAAAAAAAAGTGAAAATTAAGCCTGTATTAGACTTGTGACTATTAAACCATAAGTTTGTTACTCAAGTTTTGATGGCTGAGGGATTTTTTTGGGGTGTTATGTAGCCGTGTTGCGCAAAACTTGAAAAATGCTTACCAAGACGATTTTAATAATTACAATGAATTATCATTTTCAAGTAAGCGCATCCGTCCATCATCAAACAGCGTCATTTCTGGTGCTAGTGTGACCATAAAGCGATCAAAGTATAAAAGCTGCTTGGTTAGCAATGCAAAATCACGCGGAAAATGGATGCCATGACGCTTGCCAATCTCCACCAACTCCACCATCAAAGTATGTAAGCTATCTGCGTGTGCACGCACACTGGTGGCAGAGTGTTTGCTTGTACCAAGCAAGCGTTGCAAGTCATTGGCAAGGGCATTGGCATCAATATGTTCATGAGTCATGCCAATGTCAATCATCGCATTTGCCACCGCAACAAAATCGCTTTTTTGCATGGCATCCACAAGTAAAAAGCAGGCTTGTAGGCTTTTGGGCTTGATTTCACCCATCAGTCCAAAATCCAAAAAGCCAATACGCCCATCTTTAAGTAGCATCAAATTGCCTGCGTGTAAGTCGGCGTGAAATTCTCCCGTTGTCATCAAAGATAAAAACCATGTATCTAGCACTTGATGCATAATCAAAGCAGGGTCGGTCAGTTGCGCCAATGCCGCTTCATCAATCAAGGAAGTACCATCCAAAAAGGACATGGTTAGCACCCGTTTTGTGGTAAGTTTGTCAATGACGGTTGGTGCAGTAATATTGTCAATTTGACTGCTGGTTAAAAATTGATGAAAGCGTTTTAGGTGGTTGCTTTCAGCCACAAAATCTGTTTCGGCTAACATACGCTTTTTGATTTCTGCCATAATAGGTGCCAAATTGGCAAATCTAAATGATGGCATGAGTTTTTCTAGCGTCCAAAACGTACCTTGCAACACGCCTAAGTCTGTTTGAATGACGGTGCTAACATTGGGTTTTTGTACCTTTAATGCTACAGTTTGTCCTGTTTTTAGGGTGGCTTTATGCACTTGAGCAATACTGGCAGATGCCAGTGCAACAGGGTCAATATGATAAAAAATTTCTTCTAATGTACCGATGTGTTGTAGCTCTTCGCGCAGCACCGCCTCAATGGTGGCAAAGCTGACGGGGGTGGTTTTGTCCAAACAATCTGCAAAAGCAAGCACATAGTCTTTGGGGAATAGTGAGGGGGTGCTGGCGATAAATTGCCCAAGTTTGATATAAGTCACCCCTAATTTTTCAAAGGTTTCTTTGAGTAAATAGGCATCTGGTTTTTCGCCTTTAGCAACGCGTAGGGCGGACAAACCTGCAATGCTTGCAGTTTGGGTAAGCCTGCCTGCGGTGGCAAGGGCATTTTTGCCTAATTGTAGAGGTTTTGGGAAGGTTGATGAAGTGGTCATAGTAATAAACAATAAGTTAAGAATGGGATTGGCAGATGGGACATTGAGTGTTTTTGCTAAACTGTAGGTGTTTTAGGGTCATGGTAGCCCCCTGCCAAATGAGTAGCTTATTTTTGATGGGGTTGTTGGCTTGACCCAAAAAGCGTAAAGCAATTTGTGCTCCTAAAGTGCCGACCACAGCGGTTGTGCTGGCTAGTACTCCCGTATTGGCACAGGTACGCTCATCATTGCCCGCGCTGTCATCAAAAATACAATGATAGCACCCTGTTTGGGGCTCAAATAAAGCAAGCTGCCCTGTTTGAGCAATGGCAGAGGTGGATAATAAAGGTATTTGATGACGGACAGCCAAGCGATTGACAAGGTCACGAGTAGCAAAATTATCACTGCCATCAATTAATAAGTCTGGACGCACCTCTTGAATGATGGTATCACCTGTGATAGCCTCAAAACGGGTGTTGTAGGGGCGTAAGTTGGCATGGGGGTTGTGCTGTTTGAGCGCTTGAGTCAGCGTCAGGGCTTTGGAGTACCCAATATCAGTATCAAAAAATAAGGATTGACGCTGCAAATTACTTATCTCCACAACATCATCATCAACTACCGCCAAAAATCCTAATCCTGCACGCACAAGTGTTTGTGCAATAGGGCAGCCAAGCCCACCTGCGCCAATCAGTAAGACGCTGCTTTGTTTTAGGGCAAGTTGCGCTTCAATATCCCAGTCATCTAATAAAATTTGCCGAGCATAGCGCAACAGTTCAGTGTTATTAAGTTGGCTCATGCCAGTATCCTAAGCTTACTCTATCGTTATTGCCATAATCTTTTAGGGTGCGTACATCGCAAAATCCAGCACCAGTAAGCAATGCCTGTACCGCCTGTGCTTGGGTGTGACCATGTTCAAGCGCTAACACCCCTCCTGTGGGAAGATGAGCGTGTGCACTTGTGACAAGTGTGATAATGTCTGCCAAGCCATCCATTTCTGCTACTAAGGCGCTTATAGGTTCTGCACTTAGACTGGGCAGATGGGTGTCATTGGGGGCGATATAAGGGGGGTTGCTGACAATGACATCAAACCGACCTGTCATGGCAGAAAACCAGTTGGAATGCACAAAATGACAATTATCTGCGCCTAGTGTTGCAGCATTGTGTTTGGCAACCAACAGGGCGTCTTGGGAGGTATCTGCCGCCCACACATGAGCGTGTGGCAATTCTTTGGCAAGAGTAATGGCAATACAGCCAGAGCCTGTGCCTAAATCAAGAATACTTGGGTGTGGTAACTGTGTGTGAGCAACGATATTGAGCACTGCTTCCACCAAAATTTCAGTGTCAGGACGAGGAATTAAAGTAGAGGGATTGACCATAAATTCCCGCCCCCAAAATGCCTGCTTACCTAGCAAATATGCCAAAGGTTCGCCTGACATCATACGAGCAATACCTGTATTTAAGCGCGCCAATTCATCATCATTAAGTATATAACCGTCATCAGTAATCAAAAAGGTTTGTGGCTGATTAAGTACCGCAAGCAACCAATCATCTAGCCAATGTTTGGGTAGAGGGGCGTAGGTAAGCTGCCTAAAATATTGACGTAATTCACGTAAGGATGTCTTGGGTGGGATCATGAGTTATCGCCAATATTGGGCTGACTGATGTCAATATGTTTATTGACTAAGTAGATTAAATACAAAATAGGCACACCAACAACAAAGGTAAACCCAAAGAAAAACGCATAGCTCGTAGCATCAACAATAGCGCCAGAATACCCACCAATTAACTTGGGTGCCAAGGTCATCAGCGATGAAAACAGCGCATATTGCACGGCTGTAAAACGAATGGAGGTTAAGGCAGATAAAAACGCAAGAAAAACAGCACTAGCAAGTCCTGCCGCCATATTATCCGTCACAACCGCTACATACATCATTGGCATGGTGGGCGTATAGTATAGTAAGATAAAGAGTAGGTTTGTGGCGCACGCCAAAATAGCACCCACACTCATGGCTTTCATGATGTTCATTTTTTGAGCAAGCCACCCACCAACAAACCCACCAAGAATACTGGCGATAACGCCCACTACCTTGACTGCATCAGCGATTTGAGTTTTGCTAAATCCTAAATCTTGATAAAAAATATTAGAAATATTACCTGCAATCACATCAGAGATGCGATACAAACCAATCAAGGCAAGTAAGAGCAAGGCTTTTTTGCCATAGCGATAAAAAAAGTTACTAATAGGCTCAACCCAAGTTTTAATTGCCACTGCTTTTGATACAACGCCAATACTTACCAAAAGATAGCCCATTATGGCAAAAGCAAGAAAACTGCCCAAAAATTGCACACACCCCAACAAAAAGCTTGTAAATACAGCATCAGTTTCGGGTAATACTTTACCAAAGGCGCGATAAGTCACAATAAAAGCAATCACAGAAAATACAAAAACCAGCACCAAGCGCAAATAGTCCATGGTGTCACTGGTAATGGGTTTGATGGCGGTTTTGGGTTCACGAATTAATAATGTGGTTGCTACCCCAATGAGCATGACCGCTGCCATGATAAGATAGGTTTTTTGCCATGCAAGATAGTTGTAGCTTTCGGCAGTGGAGCCAAAAAAATCTGCCAAATACAAAGCCCCTGCACCTGATACCAACATGCCAATACGATAGCCTGCCACATAGCTTGCTGAAAGTGCAGGCTGCATATCCGCAGGGGCGCATTCAATGCGATAAGCGTCAATGACAATGTCTTGTGAAGCAGAAGAAAAGCCCAATAATACCGCTCCTGCTGCCATAATGGTTAGCATCTGTTCGCTGCCAACAGGATTGGTCATTGCCATCAATACCAAAGCGGCAATAATCATCAGTTGCGTCAAAAGTAGCCAAGAGCGCCGCCGCCCCAACATGGATGTTAAAACAGGCAGTGGTAGGGCATCTATTAAAGGTGCCCAAATAAACTTAAATGAATACCCAAGTGCTGCCCAACTAAACATGGTCACTGTAGCGCGGTCAATGCCTGCTTCACGAAGCCATAATCCCAAACTTGAAAAAATCAACAAAATGGGTATGCCAGCAGCAAAACCCAAAAATAGTAACGATAAGGCTTGAGGGTTAAAGTAGGCACGAGTAAAGGCTTGCCATGCACTTATAGTTGTGTCCGTAGAAAAGGGGTGATTGCTCATTTTAGTATCCATTTAACATCCATCATGGCAATAGAAACTTTATATTATAGTGCAAAAAGCAAAAAAAAAGTAGCAGGTTTGCGCAGAGTGGTGGTTTTGGGGTGTGATGGGGTGCTAATTGAACGCTCTTGCCCTATCAATGTGAAGGTGTTGTAGGGCGTTTGGTAGGTTGCACATTTTGGTATGCAAGATGGTTTAACAAAGGGTTGTTTTGGTTGGCAGGTGTGCGACTTTGGCAAAAATAGTCTAATATTTATCTTTTGTTGTCAAGCCTTACTCTGCTCCCAATTAATTTTTTTAGGCAAAAATGAGATGGATTGTCAGCTTTCAAGGAAAAAATGTAGATCGATAGTTATTCTATCAAGTAAGTTTTTGACATCGAGCCGCAAGAGTTCACCATTTTGGGCAAAAAAGCAAGCACTTTTAATGCAATATTCTACAAAAATATGACAGCGTCATTCATTGTAAACAGGTTCTTATACTATTGGCACCGCAAAAGCGTGTGTCAGCCAAAAAGACTGACAATTTTTCAAAGTGTGATTCTCATTAAATCGGTAAATATACCCTAATAATATACTTGAGCTAGGTTCATCTCAATGAGTGTTTGTTGCCATGCTTGATAATGCTCACCTTGGTGTAGCAATTCTACAATCACCCCATAGCGCGCCAAGGAAGCAATGGTGCCTAATTTTCTTACCAAACCACGGTCAGGCAATAAGCGACTGTCAATACCAAGATACACTTGGTGTTCATAGGTGGCAATGGCATGGCGCAAACGCTCAAAATCTGCTGCCTCGTCCAAAGCACCAAGGTTGATAACATTGTGACCTGCCCCAAATTGATACCAGCTGTCTGCTTCTGCTAATTCAAGCGTTGCCACAATCTTTTTGCCTTGAGCGATGATGGCTTTGGTAGGTACTTTGATGGGCGCTGTTTGGCAAAAATCATCGGGACTGACAATATTTTGATTAAATTTTCTAAATAAATTTTCATAATAATATAGGGTTTTGTCAATCGTATAAGTATAAGAGCGTATCTTATAAAGACAATATCCCCATGCCAATAGCCTAGGCAATAATCCATAGATAACCAAGCTGATGATAATCAGTTTGGCGATAACAGCAGGATTTGCATCGCCTGAAATAAGCTGCTGTGTACTAGGTGATGCAAACCCTAATAACGAGGGGATGTAGCCGATGAGGTAAATAAGTTTTGCCATATGGGCTTGGGTAAGCAAGGTAGATTCCCAAACAAATGTATAACTTTTGAACAAAAACAGTCCAAAGAGTGCCAAGATATTGCCCATCAAAGCAAAAACCCATGCTTTATGAATGTGACTGGCAATTTGCCAGTGGCGAATGGGCTCTTCTTTATCCATAATGACGGCAAGTGCGGTTTTGCCCAAGGTGTCATTGGGTGTAAGTTTGCTTTGTAAGGTGGTAATAAACTTGGCAGCTACACCAAATAGCGGTGTGGTTTTGGGGCGAATTAGCCAAAATAACAAAGAAAGCGTGTGCCACCCCAATAAAGCCATCAATAGATAAAAAAAGTTAATCCAATGCCCAATAAGTAATCCAAAAGCACCTACAAATCCAAAAATAAGATACAAAAGTGCATAAACACTACCAACAAGACGTTTATTGCCATGAAGGTGTTGTAAAGTGCGTAAATAAGTACCTTGTTTGTCAAGAGCGTGTGCCCGAAACACAAGTTTGTCCATAGGGCTGCCATCATGAGCTTGAGCGCTTTTGGTGGCATCATCAGAATGGGTATCAAACACAAAATCAACGCGTTCAAGACGGCGAATCAATTCTAATAACTCTAAGTCGTGAACGGCAATGGGGGGTGATGGCTGTGTGTTTTTCATATCAGATTATTGGGTTAAAGAATGGAGTGTTTGGATAAGGTGGTCCAGTTCAGCTTGTTTGGCGCTGTCAGGGCGAGCGGCAAGCTGCTTGGTGAGTTTTTTGATTTGACTGCGCAACTTGGCTTGGGCAATGGTTTGCTGGGCGGTTTGTTGGTTGATGGCGGTGGTATCGCCTGCTACCATACTGGCAAGTTTACTTTGACTATGGCTGACCACAGGCGCACCATCACCACCGCTTAGGCGTTTGGCGCTGCGATTTAGATGAGCATGATAGCGCTGCCTAAAGGCTTTTGTATCGCTTAAATCATTGGTGTTGGGAACAAGACTAATACAATCAACAGGACAGGGGGGTAGGCAAAGCTCGCACCCTGTACAAAGTGATTCTATCACACTGTGCATGTGTTTGGCGGTGCCAATAATGGCATCTACAGGGCAGGCAGGAATGCATTTGGTACAGCCAATACAGCTGTCTTCATCAATGATGGCGCGCATGGCGATAGGACGGTTTTTTTGGGAATCTATTGCCCATTTGGAGGGTGTGGCAGGCAGTATAGGGCGATGTGTTAAGGTGGCGATGGCGCGAGCGGTTTCATCACCTCCTGGCACACACAAATGAATGGCTTCTTGCTTGGTCACAATGGCATGGGCATAAGGCAGGCAGCCATCACGATAGCCACATAAGCCGCATTGCGTTTGAGGCAATAAAGCATCAATTTGCTCTAATAACGCTTTTTTGTCATCACTTAGACGTTCAAGGTGTAATTCATCAAATAAGACAGGTAACTCATCAAAAAAAGAGGTTTTGGGCATGGTATAAATTATTTAGAAGTGAATTAATAAAATAATCAACCATAAATATGGCACACATGGTCAATTAATGTGCGGGCAATTGTACCAACAGGAGGGATTTTTGGCAAATTATCCAAGCTAAAAAACTCTGCATTGGCAAGCTCTTCTGTTTGAATGCAAATTTCCCCTGTGTCATAGTCTGCCAAAAAAGCGGTCATTAGGTTGGTGGGATATGGCCAAGGCTGGCTGGTAAAATAGCGCACATTGGTCACTATTATTCCTGTTTCTTCGATGGTTTCGCGCACCACAGCGGACTCTAGCGACTCACCAATCTCCACAAACCCTGCAATCAACCCATACATACCGTCACGATGTCGGTGATGCTGCGCTAATAGTAATTGTGGGGTATGACTGGAGCTATGACGCAAAATGGCAGTAATCACACAGGGCTGAACGCGTGGATAACTGTGGTGATGACACGCAGGGCAGACACTGGCGTATTCATTAGGGTGGGGGTGGGCTTTTGTGCCACACCGACTGCAATAACGATGTTCTTGATGATGACGCAATAATTGAATGGCGTGACTGGCTAACATGGCTTGGGGCGTGGGTAGGTGCGATACCAGTTGGCGATACGGCAGCAGCGTGTGTGTTTGCTGATTGAGGCGATAGCCTTCTTGCGTCCGCGATACAATACCTAGCTGAATCAAGCTATGCAATTCAATCACCACATCAGGATGGCTTTTTGGGTGTCTAAATTGCGGGTTAAGAGTGGTGGGGCGTAGCTGTGCGATACTAGCGTCAGGCAATCGCTCCAATAGAGTGTGGCTAATTATAAGCTGGCTAGGTGCATGGTACTTATCTACCAGTAAGGCGGTTTGTTGGCAATCAACAATCCATGCAGACAGTGAAGAGGGTATAGACATAAGGGTGTGGACTTTACAAAGATAGAACAAGCCTGCCTAAGCAAGCTTGTGTATCAGGATTAAATGGGAGTAAGATTGGGGCATCTTGACATCTTGTACTTGCCATTAAACTCAAGAAAAATCGCAGAAGTTTCAGTAAAAATTGCGCTACTGATATGAACATATCAACAACACAATTTGATGATGAAACTTAAAGGTTAGCTAGGTTTAATACAAAAACGCCAGTTTGGTTCTCAATGATTGCTAATTGCAAGCAGTGTTAGCAGTGTCAGGACATCCTAATTGCTTACCAAGCGATTGAGGCTATGAGTGCCAAGGTGTAGTGCCTGTTTGTTGATGGGGCGATTGTATTCTTGTCCTTCAAACTGATAATCGGCAGCAACAATTACATCAGCAATCTGGGCTAATTTATCTAAGTTTAAAGGCTCTGCACTTTCACTAACGTAACCATCTAGGTAGCGAGAGAGTCTGCGTAACATCTGCGCCATGATGGGCAGTCGCAAAAATTCTGCTGCACCCACGACTTGCGCTAAGGCTTCAGGGGTGTTTTGTAGGTGGAGTTTGTCGTGAGTATCATCGGCGATATAGTCAGTGATGGCTTGACAGACGGTAGCAAGATTGGTGCGACTTTCTTTAATCAGTGTGTCATAAGCAGTGTCTAGCTGATGTAATGAGATGTTGCGATTATGCAAAGGAAGCTTGACTGCACCTGGCGTGTGGGTTTTTGCCATAAAGATAGCGGCGTTTTCAGCAATCATTAATTCTGCCAATAAGTCATCAAAATCATCAGGGGTGGGGGTCTGCCATTGACTCACTTTGGCGGCGGCAGAGGCTAGGGCATCGGCTGCTTCGCCAAGATTGATTAGCTGAAGTGTTTGGCTAAGGGTATGGATATTTTTGGCAATATCGGCAGTGGTAATGGTATGCGCCAATTCGTCATTGCGCACCAAGGCATCTACTTTTTCTTTGATGGCAATGATTTCATCTTGGATTAGGGTGTTGAGCGTGTCTGTAATTTCACGGTCAGGACCGAACAAAAAGCGATGCAGCTCTTGTTGTTCAGCTTTGCTAAATTGATTTAGCCCATATTTTTTTTGTGCTAATTGTGCAAATTCATCGCTTTGACCGCAGGCAAATCCAACCAAATCGGCGAAGCGACGATCATGAATGGGTAAGTAATCTTTTAGTTGTTGTTCAATATAAATTAACACACGTTTTTTGGCGTTACTAAGAGGTAATTGATTGACCAAATTGTGAGTTAAGATGGCGGCTGATTGCCAAAATAGGGTATCAGAATGAGAGGCGATTTCTTGACAAACAGCACTTAGGGCTTCTACTTTTTGACGATCATTGGCATCTAAGGTGTCTTTGCTCAAAACAACACCCAACCCTGCGCGATAGGCAGCCACCAAGCTATTGACGTCCAATCCCAAGCTAACCAAGGACTGATAATGACTTTGGGGATTGGTGATAGAAATGCTGTTATTGGGACTAAATAGCTCTTCACTGGTAATATCAGGCTCACCTAGGTGCGCTCGTAGCTTATTGATAATAGGCAATAACAAAGAAGGCTCAAGCATTTCTTTGAGTAGCACAAATTCTACATAGCGCCCCAAAATCATAATACCTTCAGAGATGTCCATAATCAAAGTATGATCATTGGCATCCTCTAAGGTGTGGAGCTTGTTTAGATTTTTGGCGATGGCATCAGCAAGCTCACTGGCGCCTTTGAAGCGAATTAAGCCAAAAATAGCAGCCAGCTGCTCAAGAACTGTTGCTGAATCTTGCAACAAAGGCAATTTATCTTTGTCGTCATAAAATTCGCTTAGACTGGTTTCTGCGTCTTTTAGTGCCACATCAATTTCAGGTAACAACATATGTACCGAGGGTAAATCAAAATTTGTGGTACTGATAATGGCAGGTTCGGCTGACAGTTTCATAAGAATCCTAGTGAGCTCAAAGAGGGGTTGAATTTAGGCTTTTGTATCAAGTTATTAGAAGATGTTGGTATGTTTTTTTAAGAGTATTTTTGCTAATAAATCAGAGATATCACCAAGCTTTTGGGGTGTTTAGCATGGATAATATTTAAATATTATCAAACTCATTTCTAATAAAATCAAGCATCAGCCATTTTTAGAAAAATTAAGATAAAGAGTGCATAGTTTATCAAAAAATTGACCTATTGTGAATGTGAATACACTTTGGCGCATTTATAGGATAAATCACACACAATCCTATCATTACATCATGTTTGTTGGGGATGTGCAAGTATATTTTATATAAAAAGCGACAAATTGCCTTAAATTTGGGCACAAACGTCACCAAAGTGATGGTTTATTTTAATACATTGGCTCGCCAATCATGGTCAGCTTGTGTATCAATGGCGCATTTGGTGAGCAGATGAGCAAGATGCGCTAAGCTTTGGTGTGTGACTTCCTCGCCAGTATTCACCTCTTCATCAATGTCCAGTGACACCTGTCCCCCTGTCATTGCCAAATAGACTTCTGCCAAAATCTCAGAGTCTAATAATGCCCCGTGAAAGGTACGGTCTTTTTTGCCAACGTCAAGTCTTTTGACCAGTGCATCTAGAGAATTTTTTTGTCCTGGATAGAGCTGTTTGGCAAGGGCTAGGGTATCAAGGACGCTGACGTGTTCGGCAAAATCTGTGAAGCCTGCTTTGGCAAATTCTGTGGTCAAAAAGCGCATATCAAAACTGGCGTTATGAGCCACCAATTGAGCACCTTTTACAAATTCATAAATTTGTTTGGCAACATCAGCAAATTTGGGCTTATCTGCCACAAACTCATTGGAAATGCCATGAACCTTGATAACCTCAGCATCCATGTGTTTTTCAGGATTAAGATAGACGTGCAGCTTTTCGCCTGTAAACTTACGTCCAACCATCTCAATCATACCCACTTCCACAATGCGGTCACCGTTTTGGTCATCAAATCCTGTGGTTTCGGTATCCATAATCAGCTGACGTTCTAGTGCGCCGCGATTGATAGGCTCTGGCAGGGTGGGAATAAAGTAAGGATTGGCGCGACTGGTATCGCCATCATAAGCAGGTAAAAGTGCGGTATCGTGTTGCATGGGCGTTTCTGTGTTGATGGTGGGTGAAGATGGCATGGGCATATCTGATGTGGCGAGTGCAGATGTGGGCATAGGCGCGTTATTTTGAGAGGGACTTACAAAGGTATCGCCATGGCTTGTGACACCTTTATTGGCAAGGGCATCTGCCATTTCGTTGCCTTGATGTCCTGCATGTCCTTTGAGCCACTGCCAATCAATGACACGATGCTGACTTAGGTCATCCAGCTGTTGCCAAAGTGCTTGGTTGAGTACGGCTGTGCCATCGGATTTTTTCCAACCTCTATTTTTCCAACCATGAATCCATTTGCTAATACCTTCTTTGACATAATTTGAATCTGTAAACAGCTGTATGGGCAAGGCTGGATCTGTCACTTCTAGGGCTTTGATGGCAGCCATTAGCTCCATGCGATTGTTGGTGGTATTTTCTTCTCCGCCCCATAAATGGCGTTCGCTACCATCAGGATAGGTAATAAAAACACCCCAGCCCCCAGCACTGGCATCACTTTTGCCATTGCCTTTGCAAGCGCCATCGGTGTAGATAATAGTAGGGGTTAGCATAATTCATGATAATAAGAAAAAAGTATATTATAGCATAGGGTATCCCAACATTTCATATTTGTCATTAAACTCAAGAAAAATCGCAGAAGTTTCAGTAAAAATTGTGCCATTGATATGAATATATCAACAAGCAATTTGACGATGAAAACGAAGAGTTAGCCAGTTTTAATGCAAAAACGCTAGACTGGTTCTAAACGATTGAAAGTGTAATGCGTGTTATGAAGTGTTGGGATGACCTATTATTTGTTGGCAAAAACTGGCATAGCGCAGGGATTATTGATAGAATGCACAGGTAATTTTAACCGATGATGACTGGAATTTTGATGAATAAATTAGCGTGTATTTTCTTATCTGGTTTATGCTTGGTAGCGTGCAATAAAAATGCAGCACCTACAGACAATGCAGTATCCACAGATGCTACCACTCAACAACAAACCAATGCTGTTGATGCTGATGTTTTTGTGGGGTGTTATAGTGTAGAAAAAGATGTGCCTGCCCAGATTAAAATCAGCCATGATGGGGCGGTGTTTGCCATGCAAATGAAAGAAAACTCACCAACCATTTGGGATACGCCAGAGGCACTAAATACCGTCAGCGTGGCAGAAGGGTGGCGTTATTTTAGCACCAATGCCATCAACCTAAATCAATCAGAGGTGACTGCCATTATTGCGCGAGCCGATGAGGTGATGGCGATGGCAAAAGTCGTGGACGCTGCTGTCAATATCAATCCACAGCTTGACAGCGCTTATGTGGTAAATATTGCAGGGGCGGTGAATACCATCTATCAAGTGCCTTGTGATGAGGTACCTATGGAATTAAAAGGTGCAGGCGTGCATAGTGGTCAATAAAAAGGGGTGTATGATGGGTATGTTTTTGTATTTGTTGATGGGGATGGTGATGTATGTGGCAGGGATTATGATTTATATCAAACGCCTAAAACCTAACAAAACCCAACAAGGGCGCTATAAGGTGACCGACCCTATTTTGCGTCCTTATTTGCTTGGTTGTGCTGTATTGATGGTGGCAATATCGGTTGTGATTTCGTTGTTTGTATTAAAGCATCAGTCGCTAGATGTGGTGTATGTGCTGGTGAATAGCGTGGTGGCAACGGTGGTCTTTTATTTTGGATTAAATCCTGATGATACCAACCTAAAATTGCCTGATTAAGTGCTGTGATGGCGCTATTTATAATTAAAACTTATTATTAAAGTATTTTATGTGATAAATAACTTATTGTTATTGGAAATTTGCTCAAAAGTGTTCTATACTTGTCATCACTGCTTAAGGGGCAAAACAATAATGCAAGATGCTTGATTAAGTGGTAATTTATTTTTTTTAGATTAATTAGGGTGCTACTATGTCAAATAAGCTTTTGGACTTGATTGAATCTGCCAATGCCAAATGGGTAGATTTTCGCTTTACCGATACTCACGGCAAGGAATTGCGCTTAACCTTTCCTGCGCATACCGTAGATGAAGACACTTTAGAAGATGGTAAAATGTTTGATGGTTCATCGGTGGCAGGCTGGAAAGGCATTGAAGCATCTGATATGGTGCTACTGCCTGATGCAGACAGTGCTTATATTGACCCATTTTCTGATGCACCAACGGTTGTGGTAAGCTGTGATGTTATTGAACCTGCCACCATGCAAGGCTATGAGCGTGATCCACGTTCTATCGCTCGCCGTGCTGAAACTTATCTAAAATCTACAGGCATTGGCGATACGGCATTTTTTGGTCCTGAACCTGAGTTTTTTGTCTTTGATGAAGTCAAATGGTCAGTTGAAATGTCAGGTGCTTCTTACAAAATCAATTCAGAAGCGGCTGCATGGTCAAGCAATAACGACTATCAGTGGGGTAATTTGGCACATCGTCCTGCCATCAAAGGCGCTTATGCACTAAACTCTCCTGCTGACCATTATTATGAAATGCGTACTGTGATGTGTGACCGCATTGAAGACATTATGGGTGAGGGGCGTGTAGAGGTACATCATCATGAAGTGGCATCAAGCCAGCTAGAAATCGGTGTGTCTTTTAATACTTTGGTCAAAAAAGCAGACGAAGTACAACAGCTAAAATATGTGGTGCATAATGTTGCCAGCCAATTTGGTAAAACAGCAACCTTTATGCCTAAGCCGTTGGTTGGTGACAATGGGTCAGGTATGCATGTGCATATGTCAATTAGCAAAGATGGTACCAATATTTTCTCTGGCGATGAATATGCAGGTCTTTCTACAGAAGCGTTGTATTTTGTTGGCGGTATCATTAAGCACGCACGCGCCTTAAATGCCATCACCAACCCTACCATCAACAGCTATAAGCGCTTAGTACCACACTTTGAGGCACCGATTAAATTGGCATATTCTGCCTCCAACCGTTCAGCTTCTATTCGTATTCCTCACGTCTCTAGCCCAAAAGCAGTGCGTATTGAGGCACGTTTCCCAGACCCTGCCTCAAACCCTTATCTAACTTTTGCAGCGCTACTGATGGCAGGTATTGACGGTATCCAAAACAAGATTCATCCAGGTGAGGCAGCAGACAAGAACTTGTATGATTTGCCCCCAGAGGAAGAGGCGCAAATCCCAACAGTTGCCGAAAACTTAGAAGTGGCATTAAAAGCACTAAAAGATGACCATGAGTTTTTGTTAAAAGGTGATGTATTTAGCAAAGAGATGATTGATGCGTACATTGCCCTTAAGATGGAAGAAGTGCACCAAATGAACGAAGTGGTTCACCCATTGGAGTTTGAGTTGTATTATCGCCGTTAAGTAAGTATTCACAAAAAAACAAGTCCAATGTTGGGCTTGTTTTTTTTGTTGTCTGATTTTTTGGCACTTTGTCGGAAAAAAGCAGCCATCAATCACAAAAACAGAGTACAATAAAATAAATTATAGGAGTTTTTATGAAACAGTTTGGTATAAAACAGCTTAGCGTGGCGGGTATCTTGCTGATGACGGGCACTGCCTTTGCCAATTATAGTGTCAGTATTATCAATCCAAGTCAAGAGCAAACCTATCAGCGTCCTGCTCAAACTGTGCAAATTGAGGTGGTGGTGACACCAACCTTGGCTGCAACAGACAATATGATTCTAAAAATAGATGGCAAAGAAGTATCTCGCCAACTTACTTATGATTTTGCAAGCATTGAGTATAACCCTGGGATGCATAGCATTACCGCTGAAGTACAAAATGACAAAGGTCAGGTGCTAGCCAGTGATTCACGCACCATTTATTTGATTCAAAATACCCGCCTTATGCGTGAAAAAAGAGCACATGCCAAAGCTGTAGCCGAATACAATGCACTGCCTTGGTACAAAAAATTACATCTTAATTTGCGTCAAGATGTGGAAATTCCCAAAGAAACCAACAGTCCATAATACTTAATGATGGTATAATACAAGCACAATTTTAATGTGAAAGCCATCATGTCTAATATGTCAAGTCAAACCCAAACAACCTCTGTGCTGATTGTGGGAGCAGGTACGGTAGGATTATCGCTTGCGATTTATCTTGCGCAAGCAGGTGTGTCAGTGGTGGTTTTGGATGTCAAACCCAAACCTTGTGATGCAGTGTGGCAAGAGCGTATAAATCGCCTTGACGCACGTGTATATGCGCTTAATTTACCTAGCATTGCTTTATTAAAAGAGATTGGCGTATGGACGTATATTGTGCGCCGTGCGGATTATCGGCGTATGCAGGTATGGCAGCAAGATGGTGCAGGCGAGATTGTCTTTGGCGATGGCTTGCAATTAATGGGCAGTATGGTAGAACCTAGCGTGCTAGACAAAGCCTTGTTTGACAAAGCACAAAGTCTGCCAAATTTGCACCTTATTTTTGGGGCGAAGCTGATTGATATTGATACATATCAAGGTGGGCATGGCGTTTTGGTGCGCATATCAGACGCTACTGTGCGTTATCAATGTCAATTGTTGGTGGGAGCGGATGGTCGCTCATCGCAGGTGCGCCAATTGCTTGGGGTGGGGTTGGACACTCTAGACTATCATCAAACCGCCATTTGCTGTGCCATTCGTACCACTCATTTGCACAACCATACCGCTCGGCAAGCCATGCTACCAACAGGCACATTGGCGCTATTGCCGCTGGCACCGTTTAACAACCCATCGGATGAACATTGGCAATCGGTGGTGTGGACTTTGCCCACCAAGGTTGCTAACACTTATCTGACTTCTATCAAAACGCATCAGCAGACATTGACACGCTTGGGTGATGATATTGCGCTGTATTCAGGATTTGCATTGGGTGCGGTAGAGGAGGTGCAATCAGTGGCAAGCTTTGCTTTGTCAGCGCAATTGGCAAAACAAAGTGTTGGGGCATCATGGGTGTTGATTGGGGACGCATCTCATGGGGTTCATCCCTTGGCAGGGCAGGGGCTAAATTTGGGTATGGCAGATGTGATAGCATTAAAAGGCTTGGTAGCGTTAGTGTCGCATTCATTTTGCCTAAATAAACCCAATACGGCTTTGGCGCAGTATTTGCGCCGCTATGCCAGAGAGCGCCATGCCAAAACAGCCTTGATGATGCATAGTTTTTCGGCAATCAATTGGCTGTTTGCAGGCGGGCTATCTGACAATCATTGGCTTATGCTGGCGCGCAGTACAGGCTTTGGTGCGGTGGGTAAAGCACCTTGGCTGACGCACTTTTTTAATAAGCAAGCAGGAGGTATTACCCCCTAATCACCAACGTGAAAACAGCACCATTAAGATGGGTGAGACGACATTGGTGATAAATCCAAAGCTAATAACCAAAGGAATGATGTCACTGCCTCCTGCTTTTTGTAGAGTGGGTAGGGTAAAGTCAAGACTGGTGACGCCAGCCAAACCAATCGCTGCTGATGACGACAGGCGCATGACATAGGGAATAAATAACAACGCCAAAATCTCACGCAGTAGGTCATTTAATAGTGCCACCGAGCCCCACAATGCACCATAGCTTTCGGTCATGACAGTACCTGATAGTGAGTACCAGCCAAACCCTGAAGACAGCGCAAGCCCTTTTGACCATGATACGGTATCAAATAGCGCAGCGAATACTAAACCACTAGCGAGCACCGCCGCCATAAATACCACACTAATTTGTAAGCCACGTTGATTAAAAAGGGCTTGTTTTAGGCTAACATTAGAATTTTTTAATAAAATACCCACCAATAATAACAAAATCATCAATAGCACAGTGGTAGTCATGGCAGGCAGATGCATGCCATTAGGCAAAATAGAAGCCAACAAAAACCCCAAAGCTAAGCACCCTAGCTGTACAAAGCTACCATGCAGACTGATGGAGGTTTTTGGTGTGTGAGCATTAAGCTTACGATAGGGACAAGGAGAAAATTTGTCAAACAAATAAAGTGCTATCAGCCCAGAGCCAATATTAAGAATTAAAAGTACAGGCAAATATAAGGCAACCTGCATAAGTGTCTTGCCAAGATTATCTACTGCTGCCAGCTCCATACCAATGATGGTTAAAATCAAAAAAACCAGTCCATTTAAGATTTTTTCGCTCCAATGTGCCAACTGCTGATGTACAGGCAGTAAAAATCCCACAAACATTGGGGCAAGAATCAACACCAGTGTAATAATACTATCCATATCTATCCATTTAAGAGTATTTAAGTAAGAGTATTTCAGTCATACAAAAGTCCCCATCATATCAAAATTTCACTTGAAGCCCAAATTATTTAATCTTTGCTCTTAAGATTTGTTACAATATACAGCACTAATTGGTGGTAAAATTGATGGTTAGGCAACTGTTGGGTGAATTATGGTGGTGATGGCTTCTCAAGCATTGGGCGTAGCGTCATTTTTTGAAAAAATTTTTAAAGAATTGTACCAAAGCGTCTATGTGGCACTAGGAGGGTCTATTGAAGATCAAACCTATGATTGGGCAAATCGTGGGTTGGCATTTTTGAGTGTTGCCATAAAAATAGCCATATTGTTGATTGTTATTGGTTTTTTGTATTGGATACTGGTTTATCTGCTTAAGCGCAGCAAAAAAATTTTTAATTTATCAGAGCGTACAGGCAAGGTATCTCGTTCGGTTTTGCGCTATTTGTGGCTGATGACCAGTATTTTGGCAATAATGACCCAATTGGGCGTACCAATGGATACCATCAAGGGGTTTGCCAAAGCGAGTACTTGGGCGCTGATTTATTATATGGCATGGCTGATGAATGATCAGGTGGTTGCTAGCTTATTAAAGCACTATGAATTAAATGAATCTATTGGTCAATTGCTCAAAAATCTGAATGCCGTTTTGATTATTGTCTTGGCATTAGGAACGATTTTGGCGCAATTTGGCTTTGATATTGTTTCTATTGTTGCAGGTCTGGGGATTGCAGGTTTGGCGGTAGGCTTTGCTGCCCAAAGTACATTGGCGAATTTTATTGCGGGCATCGCCATTTTGATTGAGCAATCTTTTCAGGTGGGGGATTGGGTGCGTATTGGCACTCAAGAGGGGCGAGTGGTCAAAATTTCTTTGCGCTCCACGCGTATTTTGGATAGAGATAATATTATCATCATTTTGCCCAATTCTACAGTTGCGTCCAGTGAAGTGGTAAATTTGACCTCCAAGACATTTATTCGTTTTGATGTACCTGTGCGTGTGGCACTAGATGTGAATATTGATAAGGCGCGCGCACTGATTTTGGGTGTGCTAAAAAACAATGAGGCGGTTTTGTCTCACCCTGTGCCAACGGTGACTTTGGATAGAGTGGGAGAGTATGATGTGTTTTTTATTGTACGGTTTTGGGTGAGCCCTGCATCAGTGGCAAGACTACCTATTATCAAAGAATATCTGATAGAAGCCATCAAAAAAACCTTGGATGCAGAAGGCATTCATGCACCTTATCCACACATGAAACTGATAAAAGAAGACGAGGTGCTTATCAGTGATATCCAAGAGGTATCTGTATCACCCAAAGCGGAGGTAGCGCCATCAAAAGCGATGTATAGTAATAGTGAGCATAATCAAGCACATACATTTCCTGATGGGAGCTAAGGTGGATGACTGCCAACAAAGCTGGTTGCTAAATGACAATAGATTGCATGGCGGCATTTTGGCTAAAAAGGCTTGGAATTTATCCAAATTTGATTTAAATTGAAATGTTAAAATAGTGTGGCATAAAATTAAAAGAGGAAAAAAGATGAAGCAGTATCAAGGGGTCTGTATTTTGATGGCGGGCTGCCTAATGGCTTGTCAGCCTGAACAGGTATCTCAAACAAATCAGCATGATACAAAAACAACAGAGATGGCGACATCGCAGGCGGTAAATACCAAAACTCAACCAGAGCCTGTGATGCGTCCCAATGTTAGTCAGCAGTTTGTAGGGATATCCCCTGTGGAAATTCGTTTGGCATATGCCTTGCCAGAAATCCCATATCAAACAGAAGCGTTGTCAGACTTTGCCAAAAAAGTAAATCAAGCACAGTGGCAAGCAGACGTCAATACAAGCCATGCTGACGCCTCACAACAAGCAGCGCCCGCTAACAAAGCTGATACTAAAGCACAAACACAAGAGGTGTCAGAGGAGCAAACGGCGATAGCCATTCGTATTCAGGCACTACTGAATTATCATCATCACAAAGTGGGCGCGGTCACTGGAGAAATCAATCAAAATACCATCAAAGCCATGCAGGTATTTCAACAAAAACACAATCTTGAGACAACTGAGGCGATGAATGAGGCAACATGGCAAGCGCTGACAGCAGATGAAACGCTGATGGCACAGCCTGTGCTTGTGAAATACACGCTCACCCAAGAGGATGTGGACATTCCTTATCACCCCAAAGGGCAGCAGTATCGTAGTGTCAAAGAAGCGGTTGCGGAAAAATTTCAGATGAGTCAGGCGCTGCTATCTAAGCTCAATCCAGAGAGTAAGCTAAAAGTAGGCGACACCATCACTGTGTACAATCCGTATCAACCCAACACCCAAGAGGTGCATAAGGTTGTGGCTGATAAAGGCAAAAACATCTTATTTGCTTACAATCAAGCAGGTGAGTTGGTGGCAAGCTATCCTACCACTGTGGGAAGTAGCTATAAGCCATCACCTAGTGGCGCACACAAAGTTGTCAATCGTGTGCTAAATCCTTATTATAACAAAGATTTTAGTAACAAAAACAGCGTATTACCCCCCGGACCCAATAATCCTGTGGGGCGAGTGTGGATTGGTATTAGCCGCCCAAGCTATGGCATTCATGGCTCGCCTGACCCCGAAAAAATCAGTCAGCAGCATTCATCAGGCTGTGTGCGCCTGACCAATTGGGATGCGTTGGCGCTTTTTGGCACCATTCAGGATGGGGCAGAAGTGGAGTTTTTATAATATCTTGTATTGTTGGTTGTTTTGTTATGCGACTCCACAATTCTGCACAAATCTTTGAAACGCGCGACCCATTCACAGCAAGCGCACACACGCCACCCCAGCAAACATCAAGACAATACCAAGAATTTGCACGGCTTGTATGGGTTTTTTGTCCACCCCAAGCCAGCCAAATTTATCTATTAGCAAACTGCCTAGGATA
The DNA here is from genome assembly GCA_041773075.1 of Moraxella sp. Classification (GTDB taxonomy): domain Bacteria; phylum Pseudomonadota; class Gammaproteobacteria; order Pseudomonadales; family Moraxellaceae; genus Moraxella. The sequence continues at coordinate 21,951 of JBHBMT010000106.1, read as the reverse complement.
GAGCCAAGCAGCATCAGCATGACTACTGACCCTGTACCAATTTTTGGCACAAGCCAAATGCTGGCATAAATAAACAAGCCAGCAAGCACCCCACCAAACCACATCCACCACGGCTTGTCTTGTTGGGGTGCTTTTAGGTTTGACCAACTTTTTTCATAGAATGTCACCACCAAAAACAGCCCTATCGCTCCCACCAAAAATGACATCACCGTCGAATGAATAGGTGATTTCAAAGCCTCTCCAAGCCTGCCATTGATTGCTGCTTGCGTTGCCATACACGCTCCACCAAATACCCCAATGCCACGCCACAACCAAAACTCTTTGCTGCTTTGGGTGCTTTTGAGTGCGTGCATATTGGGTAGTACTACCGCAACAACTACCAACACCACCCCAACCACCTTGATGGGTGAAGGGGCAACTTTGGGGGCATGAAACCAACCAAAACTATCAATCACTACGCCTGCAACAACCTGTCCCAAGATGGGCATGATTGCCGTTTGCACCGCACCGAGTTTGGGAAAAATCAAAATGGCACTACTTAAACTCATCATGCCCAAAAGACCGCCCCACCATGCCCAAAATGGCACCGCCATCAAAAGCTGTCTACTCCAAGCCACCTTATCACCCCACATCAGGGCAAGCAGTAAAATAAACAAAAGTCCCGCCAAAAACGACACAAAAGATGTCAAAAATGGTGCTTGTAGATGTCGTCTTAGCCTAGCATTCATCGCTGACTGACAAGCAATGGCAAACCCTGCCAAAATACCGATGATAAAGGTGATTGTCATAGAGTATCCATTTTTATCTTGATATAAAGATAAATTGATTGTAGTGGGAATTTATCTTTATATCAAGATAATTTTTTAAAAAAACTTGTCTTGGTGTTAAAATAGTGCCACCGCCTCTTTGATGAGTAAAGATTATGAGCACACCCACCGACAAAGTAGATGACATTCTCACCCAATGGCAACAAGAGTATGGTAATCTGCCCTTGCAAGCCATGGCGGTAATTGGGCGACTCAAGCGCTGTGCCTCTTTGCTTGAGCCTTTACTTAGTGCTACCCACGCTCAATTTGGACTGACGCTGGGTGAATTTGATGTCTTGGCGACCTTAAGACGAGCAGGCGCGCCTTTTACACTTAGTCCCACCGAGCTGTACTCTGCACTGATGATTAGTTCGGGTACTATCACACATCGCCTAAAACAGCTAGAAAACAAAGGCTTGATTACTCGCTTGCCCAATCCCAATGATAGCCGAAGCTTGCTTGTTTGCCTAAGCGATGAGGGTAGAGCACTGATTGATAAGGCATTTTTGGCGCATTTGAACAACGAAAACACACTACTGTGTGACATACCCAATGAGGTACTTGATGAGCTTAATCAAGGCTTAAAGGCACTGTTGTTAAAATGGGAGGCTTAGGGTGTGTACCCTAAAACGTTAGAACGCATGGACTTATCATTGACATTAAGCAGCTCTACACTGCATTATTATATAAGATTACTTAACGTATAAGCTTGTAATCCATTGAGCAGCCTCTTGTGTTGTGCTTATTGTCAAGGTGGCAGATGGATAAAACCCACCTATAGACAGCCTGTGTTTTGGGGTGGTTTAATGTTTAAACAAATATTGTCATGCTGGCTTTGATTTTGTGTTAAAATAAAGGGTTTATCCTGATACGATACTCTGTCATGACCCACACCGACCCCACCTTTGATATTATCATCACTTGCGCTGATGGTTTAGAAGCTCCTTTATTAACCGAACTACAAAGCTTTGGCTTAGCTGCTACCTTGTTGCGCACAGGGCGCATTGCTTTGGCGGCAACGTTGGAGCAGATTTATCATATTTGTCTGTATAGCCGCGTTGCCAGTCGTGTGCTGTTGCCACTGGGTGAATATCATTTTAAGCACAAACAAGGCGCTGATGGCAAAAAAGTCATTGATGAGGATGTGGCAGAGTGCCTGTATCACTTTGCTAAGCGGTTTGATTGGACAACATTATTTGGTGTGGATAATACCTTTGCCATTCGTCTAAGTGTGGACAAGCGTGTGGCGGTCAATCAGCAATTTGCCACGTTAAGGGTCAAAGATGCCATTGCTGATGTGTTTAATGAAAAATTTGGCGCACGCCCAAACGTGGACAAAACTCCTCAATTTGCCATCATGGTGCATGTAGGGGCTGAATGTGCCGAAATGGCACTGGATTTATCAGGCACATCACTACACCGTCGTGGCTATCGTGTTGCCAATACTGCCGCCCCTCTAAAAGAAAATTTAGCTTGCGCTTTGCTATATGAATGTGGTTGGCACAATACCAACTTTAATACACTCATTGACCCTATGTGTGGCTCTGGTACTCTGATTACAGAGGCACTACTGATGCGTGCCAATTATCCTGTGGGGCTAGATAAAGCAGAAAGTGAGTTTGGCTTTTATTATTGGGCGCACCATGACGAGGCAATGTGGCAACGCATGGTATCACAGGCGGAACAAACATTTTATACCAATATTGATACGCTCATACATGCTCCCTTGACCATCATTGCGCTTGATGCCGATGCCTCTGCCATCAAGGCATGTCACAAAAACATACTAGCATCTGCTTTGGCGCCTTTGGCAGCCACCATCACCTTGTCTGCCAAGCCAGTGGCAAAACTCAAAGACAGCTTACAGTCTTTGCCACAAGATGCCCGTGTTTTGTTGATTACCAACCCTCCTTATGGTGAGCGCTTGGGCGATGAAAGTAGTATCAAGGCGTTGTATCAAGGGCTAGGGCTGATTGCCAAAGAGGGCTTGGCGCACGTGGCGCACACCACCCTTGCTGTGTTGGGCGCAAAAGTAGAGGATGTGGATACCTTGCCCATCACTACGCCAAAAACTTTGCGCTGTCATAATGGGGCGCTAACAGTATATTTTCGTCACGGAGCGCTAAATCAACAAAGACAATCTAGCTTAATTGAGCGTTTTGAAAAACAAGAAATTATGGTTGAGGGCGCACAAGATTTTGTTAATCGCTTACAAAAAAACTTAAGCAACCTAAAAAAACACGCCAAAAAACAACACGTCACCAATCTGCGTATTTATGATGCTGACTTGCCTGATTTTAATATGGCGATTGATATTTATGGTGACAAAGTCCATGTTCAAGAATACGCGCCACCCAAGCAGATTGACCCTGAAGTCGCCAAACGCCGTTTTGCGCTTGCTTTATCTGCGATTCGTCAGGTTTTGATGGTCAATCGTGAAGCGGTGTTTATCAAAACGCGTGCACGCCAAGTGGGTAATGAGCAGTATACTCGTCAAACAGGGTCGGGCAAATTTTATGTTGTCAAAGAGCATGGCGCGTATTTGTATGCCAATTTTACCGATTATTTGGATACAGGGTTATTTATTGACCATCGTCTTATGCGTCAAAGAGTAGCTGCTGCAAGCCACAATAAGCATGTCTTAAATTTATTTGCTTATACCTGCACAGCCAGTGTACACGCTGCGCTAAACGGTGCAAAAACAGTGACGAGTGTGGATTTGTCTGCTAATTATCTTAATTGGGGTCGGCTGAATTTTGCATTAAATGGATTGGTGGTTGACGCTTATTTTGAAGATAACTTAAAATATCAATTCGTTGATGCCGATGTTTTTGACTGGATAAAAAGCCATACGGGGCAGTATGAGGTGATTTTTATTGACCCGCCTACGTTTTCCAATTCCAAAAAATTCAAAGGCACCTTTGATGTACAGCGCGACCATGCAGCACTAATTAACCGTGCAATGAATCGCTTAAGCCATGATGGCGTTTTGTATTTTAGTAATAATTACACGCGTTTTGAATTGGATGAGGGTCTAAAACAGCGCTATGAGGTGATAGAGATTACTCATCATACCATAGGGTTTGATTTTAACCCCAAAAAACCCATTCACCAAAGCTTTGAAATCCGCCACAAGCACGCCATTACCACAGCACCCAAAGAGGATGGCACAAAAGCGGACATCAAAAACACCCATGCCAAGCCAAAAGCCAAACAAACAGCAGACAAACCTTTTGTCAAATCCAAGCCAATAAATGAATCTGACAATGCCTCTCAAGGTAATAAAGGCAATAAAGGTAATAAAGGTAATAAAGGTAATAAAGGTAATAAAGGTAATAAAGGTAATAAAGGTAATAAAGGTAACAAAAGCGCTTTTGCAAGAGACAAAAAACGTTTTGACAACACGCGTCCAGCTTGGGACAAAAAATCGTCCTCTGCCAAGCAAACAGATGCCAACAAGACAGCCCAAAAGCCAAGTGTCAAACGTATTTTTGTCAATCCAAAGCTTGCCAACAGTGAAGAGATTGCCAAACATCTAGAAGACAAGCTCACAGAGGTGCTGGATGAGCGCGCAGACAGCACAACCCGCTATCGCATTAAGCGGGAAAATTAATAAATATTAAATACATATTTAAAAATAGGTAATCCATGACAACACACAGCTATGACATTGATGCACAAGAACAAGCCGAACTAACAAGCGTCTTACTTGGTGAGGGGCAGTTAGATGAGTTGCACGAAAGTGATGATGATGAGCGCCACGAATTTGACGATGGTATCAAATCCACTCGCTTCAAAAAACTACAAAAAAAGCTAAGAAAAGAAGTGTCTTGGGCGATTCGTGACTTTAAGATGATTGAAGATGGCGATGTGGTCATGGTCTGCATCTCTGGCGGTAAAGACAGCTTTACTTTGCTTGATATTTTATTGTTTTTAAAACGCATTGCACCTATTAATTTTGAGGTCGTGGCGGTTAATCTTGACCAAAAACAACCCAATTTCCCAGAAGAGGTGTTACCACGCTATCTGTCTGAACAAGGCATTCCTTATTATATTTTAGAAAAAGATACCTACAGCATTGTCAAACAAGTGGTTCCTGAAGGCAAAACGTATTGTTCTGCGTGTTCGCGTTTGCGCCGTGGCTCACTTTATGGCTTTGCTAAGCAGATTGGCGCAACCAAAGTGGCGCTTGGTCATCACCGTGATGATATTTTGGCGACATTTTTTTTGAATTTATTTCATGGCGGCAGTCTAAAAGCCATGCCTCCTAAATTATTAAGTGATGATAAGCAAAATGTGCTTATTCGCCCCCTTGCGTATGTTGCCGAAAAAGACATTATCAAATACGCCAATTACAAAAAATTCCCCATCATTCCTTGCAATCTCTGTGGTAGTCAAGAAAATCTACAGCGCGCGATGATTAATGATATGTTGCGCGAATGGGATAATACCCATCCAAAACGCTTGGCAAGTATGTTTAAGGCGCTGCAAAATGTCGCTCCAAGTCAGCTTGCCGATAGACGCTTGTTTGATTTTGAAAATTTGGCGCTAGCGCGTACAGAAGAGGAGCGCCCATTTGAGGGGGATAATATTCAAGCAGGTGTCACAGAAGAGCTGCACAAAATGGGTCTGCCCGTTAATCCTTTGGTGCAAACTTTCCACCCAAGTGCCAACAAACCCAAAGAGCAAGAAAATAACAAAATTTTTGTGATTAATCCTTTGGTATAACAGCTGATAGACAAAGCAGTAGCGAAAATGACTACTGCTTGAGCTGATGGCTGACTATACGCTAAGGCGCTGTTGCCATATTTGCCTGTGGTAGGCTGTAGCAACGTTCATGTTGTTTGTGCAAAACTGCCAGTTTGAAGAGCGCCACCAAACTCTTGATATTGGTGGCGCTGATGTGCTTTGTTGAATGTTGTGCATATTGCTCTACAGACTGCTTTTAGGTAGTCATAAAGCTGATATGCCCTAGTTATTTATAGTTCGCTGGCAATCGTCTTGCTCGGCACTTCCGATTTTATTGAATCAAGCTTGCGGTTATAAATAATTTTGCAGTCTTTGGGATTAAGACCTTCTTCTATTGCAGTTTGTTTACAGGCATTGAGCGCGGATTTTTTGGCGGCTGAGCGAGTCTCATCAAACTGAACGGAACTGACGCTATTATCCACTCCTTTGTCGTGCGTAGAAGCAACAGCGACATAATATGTGTAGCCATAGGCATAACTGATGGCTTGACATCTGCCGCCATAGGTTTCTCGGCAGTGTTTTTCCCCATAGTCCATCATCTTCTCACCAAAATAAGCATGACCTTTTAGGGCATAGACTTTATAAAATAGGGGCATATTGCTTGCTTTGGCATTATCATACGCCCAAACTGCCACCACCACAGGGGCATCGGAATAGCCGTTACTGTTGCCACCGCCACTACTGCCTGTGCAATGTGCAGGATTGGGGCTACCACAATTTGCCATTGACCAACCTTCAATCTGACGCAAAGCGGTATTGTTGGGATTGGCAAAGGCAGACATACCTAGTACTAAGGTGGATAGGGCGGATAGAGTAAGTAGGGTTGTTTTCATAATCACTCCTTTGTTTTGTTAGCTATGTTATCAGTATTTGGTCAGTCAGCTGGTGTCAGTAGCTCAAGTTCGCTCACACATGGCTGGTCGTCACTGGCTTTGATGGCACAGTCTGTACGCGGCTGTTTGTTGGCATCAAGCTCGTGTATTTGGCTGCCTTTGATGGCATAAAAGCCAACGGTTTTGCCATGCTCGGTGATGGGCAGATAAGACTGATAAGCACCTTCATACACCACCGTACTGCCACTGCGAGTATGCTCTGTGATGGTGGTGTGACCATCGTTTTTGATGCGGATGTGTTGTTCAGCAGCATTGCCCCCATAGCTAAACAGAGCATCACCCACAAAGGGCAGTTCTGTCTTGGCAAAGGCAGGGGTGGCAAGGGTTGCCAGTGCAACTAAACAAGTAACCGTCAGTGATTTTTTCATGATAAATTCCTTTGATGGGTTGATATTTGGGTGTGCTGATGTTTTAAATTGAGTGTTATTTTAAATTGAGTATCATTTTAAATTGAGTGTTATTTAGCTAAGCTGCCAGCCTTTTTGGATGATAAACTTAGATGGTAAATTTAGGCGATAGACGGGTCAATCTCATCAGCATGACCAGTCTATCGGTGGCAAATAGCCTAAACACACCTATTAAAAAAACACACCTAAAAACCTAGTAAGCCCTATTGGGGGATGTTGGTTGTGCTCTCCATTGTCTCCAAGCGATTGATGCGAATTTTATTTGGGTGGCAGAGAATTTCTGTTTCTTTTTTGCCAGTAATCACAAGCACGCCTGATTTGGTTTGGTCGCTTTGCTTATCAGCAGAAGTAAAGACTTCGTATATGGCATTCTTATTCTGTACTTGTACGGCATAGTTCATATATCTGCCAACACCTTGATAAGGGCGATAGACGGCACTGACGATGTCGCTAGAAAAGACCAATTCAGGGCGATTGGGCTTACCAAATGAGTAGCTGACTTCATCAGCGGTTTCGCTAAGCTTGAGAACCTTGCCATTGGTGGTGGTGCATTCAAAGATGGTTTGGGCATGAGCTGCTGTGGTCATAGTGACCATCAAGGCGATGGCGGATAGGAAAGTTTTCATAATCAACTCCTATAGATGAAATGATTGAGTGAAGTTAAGCTGCTAAGCCGAAACAACTTAGTACCAACCCATGATGTGTCTTCATACTTGCAAGTTATTGTAAAAAGAATACATCTGTTTATATCATAATGGAAATTAAAAACAAAACTGATGTATTTTTGTAAATAAATGTGGGTATTTAGGCGTATTTTGTTGCAAATGATGTTGGATTGAATAAGGCGCTGGGTGGCTTGTAGTTTGATGGGCTTGAGTGGTCTGGATGGTTCAGGGCGGATAAAAGAAGTCTTCGGCGCCCATGTTGCGCCTAGCTATGTTATAATACGCTATTTTGTTGTATTTTTTGATATGTTTTGCTGACACTACCATGCCCAATACCACTTCCAGTCCCACCTCTTTGCCTCAATCAAGCGACCCCATCCATCAAGGCTTGGTGCTACCCCCTGATGGACATTGTTTTCATTGTGGAGAGGTGTTGCCAAAGCGCCCATTTGAAACGCAGGTGCTTGGGCGTGCTCGTCAGATGTGCTGCTTAGGCTGCCAGCTGGCTGCGCAGAGCATTGTAGAGGCAGGGCTGTCACAATATTATCTTGACCGCCAAAAAATAAGCCGCCTAGCACAGCTACCTGATGAGCTGATGCTAGATGTTTATAATCATGATGAGATTAAAGAGCAGTTTACTTATAGTGAAGATGGGCAGCAAGTGGCGGAGCTGTCTGTGGCAGGTTTGCGCTGCGCGGCGTGTACTTGGTTGATTGAGTCGCGCTTAAACAAAATACAAGGGGTTGGGCGCTGTCAGGTGAATTTGACACAGCAGCGTATGCGAGTGACTTGGGATGATGCGCAGACAGATATTGGAACAATTCTAAAAGCGGTAGGCGCTATTGGCTATGAGGCGCGCCCTTATCGTCAAGATACACATGAAGCCATGCTAAAACGTGAAAACAGACAGATGCTGATTCGTCTAGGGGTGGCAGCTGTTGGGGCGATGCAGGCGATGATGTTTTCGGTGGGGATTTATTTTGGTGATGTGTCTGGTATGGCGCATGAGCACCGAGAGTTTTTGCGCTGGGTGTCTATGGTGGTGAGTGTGCCTGTGGTGTTTTATGCAGGGTTGCCGTTTTTTGCTTCGGCATGGTCGGTGCTACGCATTCGCCAAATTAATATGGATGTACCCGTATCCATCGCGCTGATGATTACTTTTGTTGCTAGCAGTTATGCCACAGTGACGCAGACAGGGGAGACGTATTTTGATTCTGTGGCGATGTTTATTTTCTTTTTGCTGGCAGGGCGTTATGTGGAGCACAGCGCACGCCTAAAAGCCTCTGGTATGGCAGCGGATCTGGTGGTGATTACCCCAAAGGTTGTACAAAAAGTAGGTGAAGATGCTGCTTTATTACAGGCGCTGCAAACAAAAGAGGGCGACTTGTCAAAAGAGGATGGTTTATCAAAAGAGACGTTGGCACTGATTGAACGTTGGCAATCTGTCTTTTATGCTGCCACCCCAAAAACCCAAGAAAATTTAGTACACGGAGTCAAAGCAGGGGATGTGGTACGCGTAGATGCAGGCAGTGAAATTATTGGCGATGGCATTTTGTTGAGCCAAACAGCAATGGTATCACAAAGCCTATTGACAGGTGAGAGCGATTTGATTGCTAAGCGGTGCGGTGATGTGCTTTTTGGTGGTTCGCAAAATGATGCCCAGCCTTTGCTGATGATAATCACTAATGACAATGAACATAGCCAAATTGCACTGATTGACCGTCTGATTAACCGTGCTATGAGCGAAAAGCCAAAAATTGCCCAAGATGCTGACCGTATAGCGCGTTGGTTTGTGGCGCGCGTGCTTGTTTTGGCGGTGGTGGTGTTTTTGGTGTGGTGGTGGATTGATCCAAGCCAAGCGATTTGGGCGACAGTGGCGGTACTTGTAGCAACGTGCCCTTGTGCGTTATCTTTGGCAACCCCCATTGCTTTGACTGTGGCAACCAATCGCTTGGCGGTCAAGGAGTTTTTGGTGACGCGTGGTCATACCATTGCGACTTTGGCACAAATAACGCACATTGCCTTTGATAAAACAGGAACGCTAACCACAGGTCAGGCAAATTTGGTGGCGCTTGAGGTGTATGGTGAGGATGTGAATCCGTCATTTGATGAAGAGCGGTGCTTGGCGTATGCAGCAGCACTTGAGATAGGCTCTCGTCATCCTATTGCCGAAAGCCTAAAGCGTCACAGCAGCCATTTACATCTACCCACTGCAAGCCATGTTGTACATCATGCAGGTGGCGGAGTGGAAGCGCAGATTGATGGGCGTATTTTTCGGGTGGGGCATGGTCAATTTGCCCTAGAAGAAACCTCCATAACCGCGCCACAAAAAGATGAGTATGGTGCCAATATGGCAGTAGCACTGTCTATCAAAGAGGCATCAAGATTTCGTTTGCTTGCGTGGTTTTATTTTAATGACAGCTTGCGTATGGATACCAAAGAAGTGATTGCCCAATTAAAGGAGTCTCATCTTAATCCCATCATGCTAACAGGCGACCCAAGTGACAATGCCAAAGTGCTGGCAAAAACACTGGGCATGAGTGCTTATACAGGGTTATTGCCAGAACAAAAAGTTGCGCACATCAAGCAGTTGCAACACGATGGCGCTAAGGTGCTGATGGTGGGGGATGGCATCAATGATGCACCTGTGCTAGCGGCAGCGGATGTGTCGGTTGCGATGGCAAAAGCCAGTGATTTGGCACAAGTCTTTGCTGATGGGGTTTTGCTAGGAGAGACGCTGACGCCTATTCTAAAAGCGCTTGCGATTGCCAAAAAAACACGGCAAATTATCCGCCAAAATTTGCGCTGGGCACTGATTTATAATACAGCCATGTTGTTGCCTGCAGCATTGGGTTATGTTCCTCCTTGGCTTGCGGCGATTGGTATGAGTTTATCAAGTTTGTTTGTGGTGATGAATGCCTTGCGTCTAAAAAATGCCTAACAATAGACCAATTATTTTAGACCAATGATCTTGATTGATGGCAAGTTTTGAACTTATGTTGCTGCGAGGGTGTTTTGATGTACAAGTATTTTGATGTATAAGTATTTTGATGTGTTAAGTTAAATTAGGATAACTCAATGGCGCAATCTACATTAATGGCGTTTGATACGGTGTTTGATCAGTGTTCTGTGGCAATCATACAAGAAGGTTGCTTGATATATGAAGAAACCATCGCAGGCAAGCGTGGACAGACAGAGCTGATTTTGCCAATGATAGAAAAGGCATTCACCAAGCAAGGCTTGGACTTTTCGGCGATTGAGTGCTTTGCCTTTAATAGAGGTCCGGGGGCATTTAGCGGCATTCGGATTAATACAGCTGTGGTGCAGGCACTGTCAGTGGCAACAGGCGCGCCCTGTGTTGGTGTATCAAGTCTTGAGGTATTGGCAGAGTGTGCTTATCAAACGCAGCAGCTGCCACAAGGTACTATCATTGGCGCAGCGATGGATGCGCGTCAAGAGCAGGTGTACTTTGGGCAATTTGTGGTGGCGCAACAGGGCGTTTGTCCTATTGTAGAGCAGCATAACCCTTATGGCAATGAATGTCTGCTAGACTATAACAGCAACATAACTGCCGATGTGGTGGTGGGTGATGGGGCAGCGCTCATAACAACACAGGCAAACATCCTTACATTAACCCCTAGTGCTGCTGATATTGCAAGACTTGCGTGGATAAAATTTTGTCAAGGTCAGGCGGTTGCTGCCAATCAGGCGCTACCAGTGTATTTGCGTGACAATGCATGGAAAACTTTGGCAGAGCAAGGCAAGGCTTAAGGTGATGTTAAGGTTTGGGTGGTAAGATAAGTTTATTTAACATAATATATGAATGAGTGCATTCATAGGTTCTTAAAGTTGTTTCAAAAGTTTGATGCTTGGGGAGGGTGTTGTGGACATTGTATTAATTATAAAGGCAATAATCATGGGCATTGTAGAAGGTATTGCCGAATTTTTGCCCATTTCTAGTACGGGATATTTGATTTTATCGGCGGACATGATGGAGTTTTGGGACAAAGACCGCCGTAATTTGTTTATTGTGTTTATTCAGCTTGGCGCTATTTTGGCGGTGATTTATGATTATTGGGGGCGACTTTGGAATGCCTTTATGGGGCTTGTCACAGGCAAAGCAAAAGGACTAGAAAAACCTCGTCAATTGGGCTTGGCACTGATTGTAGCAACCCTACCTGTGATGATATTGGGATTTACCTTGGCGGATTTTATCACCAGTACATTGTTTCATCCACTGGTGGTGGCGACCATGCTGATTGTGGGGGCGTTGTTAATTATTTATGCTGAAAAACATCCAAGAGACATTCATGCTCAAGAAGCAGAGCATATTGATTTTAAGACGGCTTTGTCCATTGGATTGTGTCAGTGCCTTGCTTTAATTCCTGGGACTAGTCGCTCTGGAGCAACCATTATTGGCGCGCTACTGCTGGGTACATCGCGTAAGGCAGCCACTGAATTTTCCTTCTTTTTGGGAATTCCTGTGATTGTTGGTGCGGCATTATTAGATTTGATTAAGCACAAAGATGTCTTGCAAACAGGCGCAGATTGGGCGGTGCTTGCAGTGGGAACGGTGACTTCTTTTGTGGTGGCGTTATTGTGTATTCGTCTGATGGTGGCGTGGGTATCCAAAAAAGACTTTATGATTTTTGCGTATTTAAGAATCGTGACGGGCATTGTGGTGTTGATTGCCTTTTTTTGGTTTGATTATCAAATTCAGGGCTAAAAAAAGATGCTGGTTGTTGGAGTGGCTGCTGATAGGGTGGTTTTTGATAAGCTGGTTTCTTTTGATGTCATGTATCAGCTTGGCAATCAGCTGGTATGGCAAGAAATTGAAAAAACCAATCAAAAATCTTTACTTGCTATTGCGACAGCGAATCGCTATTTTATGGCACTTATCAAAGAGGTGCCACACCTATTACACTATGATGAGCAAAGGGGTGAATTGATTAAAATTGCCTTAAATTGGCAAGCATTGACCAAGCGCGTTGTGAGCGCAGGAAGAAAATCAGAGCTGCTTTTGCAGGCGTGTAAGCTGACTGCCGAAAACACCGTCATCGATGCAACTGCAGGCTTTGGCTATGATGCCTTGATATTGGCAAGCACAGGCGCAACTGTTACCATGATTGAACAAAATCCTATTATGGCGCTTTTGTTGTTTGCAGAAAAACAGGCAATGTATGCTCATCAGCATTGGCATGGGTTGTTATCGCGATTGAGTATTGTTCATGATAGCGTCTTAAACTATACCCAATCGGCGGACATGGTGTATCTTGACCCGATGTTTCCCAAAGACAGCTATGGCGCTCGAGTAAATAAACATATGCAAGCGCTACATGGATTGGTTTTTGCACCTAGTATTGACGAAGAAAAACACCTGCTTGCCCATGCTAAGCGTTTGGCGTCTCAAGGTAGGGTGATCGTTAAGCGTCCTATTGGCGCACCATTTTTGGCAAACGAGCCTCCCATACAATCATGGCAAAATGAGGCGCTTAGGTTTGATGGATATAAGGTTTGATAAAAACAGCAAGTGACTGCTAAAATACAACTTAATGATAAGTTTATTAAAAATAAGTTGAATGATAGCGTAAATAAAGAGAACTGTTATGAATGATTGGTTAACCATTGCTTATATTGTAGTCACAGCCTTCTTAGTGTGGCAGAATTTTCGCCAAAAAAAAGCACTGCATCAACTGCAAGAAGAATTGTTTCATCTAAAAAAAGAAACTTATATTGCTTTTGCCAAGACACAACAGCACCTAGAAAAAATACAGGCGCTTAAAGCAATTCGTCAAAAGTTTAATGAGCTTAGCTTGCTTTATGCCCTAAAAGTGTATGAATTGGCAAATAAGCCACATCAAGTAGATGAGCAGTTCAAATGAAAAATCATCTCACAGGCGCGCCAATGAGTGCTCATGATAAGCTGACTGCTTGGCTTGAGCTAATTCGCTTTGACAAACCCGTGGGTACAGAATTATTGCTATACCCTACATTGTGGGCGCTGTTTTTGGCAAGTGCAGAGCGTCATCAACTGCCTAGCATGAAGCTTGTAGCAATTTTTGCCTTGGGGGCATTTTTGATGCGTTCTGCAGGGTGTGCCATCAATGATTTTGCTGACCGCAAAGTGGATGGACAGGTGGCGCGTACCAAAGGACGACCGTTGGCGGATGGGCGATTATCTGCCAAAACTGCCGCCATCACGTTTGTGGGATTGTCATTGGTGGCAGCGTGTTTGCTGTTTTTTTTGCCGCTATCGGTATTTTATTGGGCATTGGTGGCGGCTGTGTTGGCATTTATTTATCCCTTTATGAAGCGCTATACCCATCTACCCCAAGTGGTGCTGGCAGCCGCTTTTGGCTGGGCAATTCCGATGGCGTATGTGGCGGTATTGGGTGCAACAAACGTGTGGACGTGGGTGGTGTTTGGCTCTTATATGTGCTGGACAATCGCTTATGACACTCAATATGCCATGTGTGATAGAGAGGATGATTTAAAAGCGGGTATTAAATCAACGGCAATTTTGTTTGGTCGGTTTGATGTAGTAATCATTATGGCACTTTTGGGGGTGTTTATTGTATTGATGGGTTGGGTGTTGTTTTATCATTTTGGTGCGTTTGCCAGTTTGCTGGCACCTGTGCTTGGTATGATAGGGTATCAATATACACTGATTAAGGCGCGCGAACGTTGGGCGTGTTTTCGTGCTTTTCGTCATAATGCGTGGGTGGGGCGCTATGTGTTTGTGTTGGTGCTGGGGCTGTGTATTTGGGCATTTGGTGTTAGCGTCTAACAACCAAAATAAGCCCAACCAATACCAAACTTGCGCCTATGCCAAAGATTAATGTCAAAGACTCATCCAATAGCCAAGCACTAAGCAGTACCCCAAAAACAGGAGTCATTAATATCAAGGCACCAATGTCAGCAGAACGATAACGCGACAGCAACCAAAACCATGACATAGATGCCAAAAAAGCAACAAACACCCCCTGAAATACCACGCTTAATACACTGGTAGTGTTGATGGTGATGGTGGTTTGATGGGTGAGCAGGGCATAACTTAGTAATATCACAAATACCATTAATAATTGATAAGCCAGCATATGTTTGGCAGGTAAATTACCAAGAGATGTCAAGCGAATAATAACTGTGGTTAGCCCCCAAGACAAGCCTGCCAGTAGCGCCAATCCATCACCTATTAAGCTGCCAGCTTGAGCACTGTTACTCAAAAATGCGACCATAATTCCAAAAAATGTCAAACCAAGCCCTAGCCAACCTTGTGCGCCCAAACGCTCATCTTTATTAAAAAAATGCAAAAATAAGGCTGAAAATAAAGGCGATGTGTACAAAAATACCACGCTGCGTGTGGCAGTTGTATGGCGCAAAGCCTCACCCAACAACAAAAATTCCAAAGCAAATAGAGCACCTACAAACACCCCCAAGCCAATTTGACGTTTGTCAAAATGCATTTGGCGTTGAACACCCATCACAATCAACACAAGCCCCAACCCAAGTAATGAGCGCAAAGACAGTTGCATAACAGGAGCAATGTCTTGGGCGGATAGTTTGATGGCGACTTGTTGCAATCCTAAAATCATGCAACATAGTATCATAGTCATGATGGCGGTGGCGTCTATGGGTTGTCTAGGCATATATACATAAGGCAGTAAAAAACCAAAAATTATAACAATATAACAGAGGGAATAAAACCATCATCAGATAAAGGGTTTTGTATGGCAGGAGTTGAGGTATGTTGATATTTCACACGCTTAAAAAAAATACCGACTCTTAAAATTCGCAAATACCCATACCTTGGAGAATGATTGGTATATTTTAGGTAGGCAATTGATGGTGGATAAAATGCATAAAAAAAATACTTTTAGACTTATTTTATCTTTTTGATAAGATTTTGCCATATTTATGGTGAAAATACGTGCAAAAACAGATGTATTGCAATCGTATTAAGATTAAGTTACAATAAATCTCTATTTAGGAAATATAAAGAAAATAATCATGTTAAAAAGATTTGAAAATAGGACAGGCTGGTATTGGGTGGCGATAGTTGCGCGCCTGTTGATTGCAATACTATACTTTTGGCTATTGGTACTTGAGCCAGTGATAGTGCATAAGGGACGTGACTTCCCCAAAGAGTCCGAACTTCAGTATAGTGAAGGCATTCTTAAGACCTATTCGGTTAGAACCAGTCGTGGAGGTAGTAATAATATCATTGTCCTTACCCCTGTGGGAAAGATGGCGGGTACAGAATATTTTTGTAATTACTCTGCCTATACCAACCTAATTACTAGTTTTTGCCCACAGAACAAAACGCTACAGCCGTATTTGGGCAAGATGGCTAAAATTGGCTGGTACTACCAGCCCGACTTTCTATGGCTAAGCAATCCCAACCCCCAGCTGGTCACTTTGGAAGTAGATGGCGAAGTCATTAGAAGCTATGCTGACACCCAAAGAGTGATTGATGAGCAATATATTTGGTGGGCGCTGATTCTTTTGTATGGCTTAGGTATTTTTTCATTCGTTTATATATTTTGGGCTTTTGGCAAATTTGCTGAACAACATGGATATAAGGAGCTTAATTAATGGTCTCAAAAGCTGTTTCATCAGGTATCAGCGCTGGCAGTAGCGCAGTGGGTGCAACAAGCAAGCTATTATTAAATAACAATACCTACTACCTTAGGTTTTTTGCCTAAAAAAACAGGTGTTTGTCTAAATTTTCTACTCAAATTGAAACGTCATGTGCTCTAAGTAAATTTTTTGGTTTTTGTCTTGAAGTTGTCATCATTTAACCTTATTATAACTATCAACCTATGCGGGTATAGGTTTTAGTAATTAATTAATCATTGTTAAGGAATATTGCACATGGCATACACCCTACCAGAGCTTGGCTACGCTTATGATGCCCTAGAGCCTCATTTTGACAAAGAAACTATGGAAATTCACCATTCTCGCCATCATCAAGCATATATCAATAATGCCAATGGTTTGCTAGAAGGCACTGAATGGGCGGACAAATCTGCCGAAGAAGTGATTGCAAACTTGGACAAATTGCCTGCTGATAAACAAACTGGCGTACGCAACAACGCGGGCGGTCATGCCAATCACAGTCTATTTTGGACAGTGCTAAAAACTGGCACCACTTTGGGCGGTAGCCTAAAAGACGCCATTGTGCGTGATTTTGGTTCGGTAGAAGCATTTCAAGAGCAATTTGAAAAAGCAGCGGCTACTCGTTTTGGTTCTGGTTGGGCGTGGTTGATCAAACAAGGCGACAAGCTTGCTGTCGTATCTACTGCCAACCAAGACAGCCCCTTGATGGGTACAGCGGTAGCAGGCTGCGAAGGCACGCCTATCATCGGTTTGGACGTGTGGGAGCATGCTTATTACCTAAAATACCAAAACAAACGCCCCGATTACATCAAAGCGTTTTGGAATGTGGTAAACTGGGACGAAGCGCAAAGACGTTTTGACAACGCCTAATTATTCCTATTAAGAATTGGTTTATAAACCATATCGCCCCCAAAGTTTTGTGCTTTGGGGGTTTATTTTAATTGGTTTTGACATTAAAATCACCTTAGGAGCTTGCGATATTGTTATGCTATTTTGCTTTGCTATAGAGTGTGTCGTGTGACAGACTGCCATCTTGTCTAGCAATAAAGTGAGCTTTGATGGTAAAATGAAACTTTGGCAAAAACTAGAGTACCCTGACATTTCGTATTCGCCATTAAACTCAAGATTTAGCCCCGCTTTTTAACAAACAGGTAATGCAAAAACGCTATGTTTTTTCTATATTATTGCTAAATTGTTAATAGTGTTATGAAGTGTCAGGATGCTTTATAGATCCTGATGGGAGATTAACTTAAAATTTTAGATATGTTATAGGCTTAATATTGGAGAATTAAAGTGCGTTACTTTTTTGTTTTTTGCTTTGTTTTTTGTTGCTTTGGATGCTCTAAGGATGCCGCATTGGAGCGTCATTATGATGGTGTGGCATCTTTGGAGTACAAGGATGTGCCACAAGCTCAACAACCAAATTTAGGCAAACAACAATCGCATGTTAGCAATAATCAAAATGGTTTGAAACTTAGTAAAACTGGTATAGGGGATATAAAAATAGGTCAAACCTATAATAAAAATAACTTTGTAAAAACCACAGATGAAAATCCTGAGGTACCCAACTGTTTATTTGCTCATAGTAAAGAATTACCAAATAATTTTTCTTTTTTTGTTATGAATGATATTATTATGGCAATTTATTTGGATAATATGACATCTCAGGATAATACCGTAATTACAACTAATGAACTCATTAAAATTGGGGACAGCGAAGATAAAGTTTTAAAAAGCTACAATTCTAATAAATTAATTAAAAAAATCAGCGACTACACAGAACAGCCCATTTATATATATTGGTATGATGATTCTACAGAAAAAACTGGCATTAGATATGATATTGAAGGGGGGAAGGTATACCAGATAATTTTGGGAAACAAAGAAAGTTTAGAATTAATGGAGGGGTGCTCTTAGGTGGATAGGAAAATTAAAGAATACACCCTAGAGCTAATATTTAAAAACAGTTGTAATGTATATCTTATTATAGAGCTACTGCGAAATAACAACTTTACAGCATTTTTAATTTTAAAATTTTGGAAAATATCAGGGTTTGCAAGTACAAATATTTTATTGTTCAGTACATCTAATGCTTATTAGAGGGTTTTACACGCTTTAGACTTTGGAATTATTTTGGAGTGACGAAGAAGAGTGTTTACCAGTGGTTGAAATGACACAAAAAATATGCTTAATCTAAAATTAAAACTTATCTTTGTCTATAGAAGTTGGTTGTAAAGGTGGGTTTAAAACATTGAATAAACCAAGCTACCAATCAAAAATCCAACCATGCCAATAATGACACTCATCCCTGTGTTGATTTTTTTGGCGGTAGCAATCACAGTAGCAACGATACCACAGATGGTTGCAATCATTGGGCTGTGTTCGGTCGGTGTTTCAAAAAACGGCAACATCAGCACCATTGTCATTGCTACAATAATTGCACCACCTAAGGGAGCAAGCGGCGAATTTTCGGCAGTAAAAAAGCGAATAATGGGGGAGTTGTCAGGCAACAAAAATGGCAGGGCACGAGAAAGCGCGGTTAAAATCGCCATCGCCACCACTGCAATGACTAGTGTTGAAACATTAGCCTGACTAAACATAGTTATCCTTGTTTATCTCTTGAGTTTGGTAAATACCAATTGTACAATAACACCTGCAAAGCCTGCCCCCAATAGAGCAATTTCACCATGACCAACCTGTGTGCAGATGAGTGCCACCACTGCTGACACAATAAGGGCGATGCGAAAGCGTGGTTCGCTGATAAAAGCATGGGTGGAGAGTGAAACAAATAGCGCCACAAAAGCAAAATTCATCACTGCGCTCATGGTGGGGTAATTGGCAAGTAATTTGCCACCATAAATCCCCACAATCGTCCCACCCCACCATGACATCCATGAGATGATGGCAAGTCCAATCAGCCATGGTTTTTGGTTGTTAATGTCTTTTAATTTTGCCATTGCTGTGGCAAACACTTCATCGGTAATGAGTGGTGCAATCCAAATCATGCCATCACTGGATTTAAGATGGCGTTTCATTAAAGGGGCATACAGTAGATGCCGAGAGTCCAACAAAGCGCACAGTCCCACCACTGCAGTGACGCTAGCACCACTCATGATGGAGGCAAATAGCAGAAACTGACTTGCACCTGCATAAATAAACAGGCTCATCGCCACAATCACCCACGTTGGAAATCCTGCTGCAGTTGTCGCCATGCCAAAAGCAATTGCTACAGGGATGTAGCCTAAAGCGATGGGTAGGGCAGACTGACAGCCCTGCAAAAAAGCAGTGCGATTGGGGTGGGTCATAAATCAAGGGGATAAAAAGAAAATGCACGCCAATTATACTTAAAAAATTTTTTGAGTCAATGGCGCGTCCACACTATCCTAGGGCAGCTATTTGGTATAAAATAAGCATTTTTGTTTGCCATAGCGACACCCATGCAGTCCAACAATCCCATTAAGCAATCTCATCACAAAGCATCACTCAAAGAGCGTATCCATATTGTCATTGAAGGTACGGATACACGCGCAGGTAAGTTTTTTGATGTGGTGCTATTAATAGCCATTATTGCCAGTGTGGTGGTAATTATGCTAGATAGCGTCTTGGCTTTACGTTTGGCGCATGGGACTTTGTTTTATTATGCTGAATGGGTATTTACCATTTTATTTACAATAGAGTATGCTTTGCGCTTATATTCTGCGCCCAATCGTCGCCGTTATGCATTTAGCTTTTTTGGAGTGGTGGACTTTGTGGCATTGCTGCCAAGCTATTTAAGCATATTTTTTGTGGGAACACAGTATTTGCTAGTGGTGCGCATTTTGCGTATTTTACGCATTTTTCGGGTATTTAAACTCAAATCCTATATGCACCAAGCGGGATTTCTGGCGGCGGCATTTAAAACCAGCCAGCATAAGATTGCGGTGTTTTTTTTGTCCTTGTTGCTATTGGTGACGATTTTTGGATCTATCTTGTATGTCGTGGAGGGTGCTGAAAATGGTTTTACGAGCATTCCACGATCTATTTATTGGGCGGTTGTGACCTTAACAACCGTAGGCTATGGGGATATATCTCCCAAAACACCCCTAGGGCAAGCCATTGCAAGCATGGTCATGATTACAGGTTATGCCATCATTGCTGTGCCTACAGGTATTTTTACTGCTGAATTGACACGCACCATGCGCCCACAATTGCAACCTGTGGCTTGCCCTAATTGTGGTAAATTCGGTCATGCCCTAAATGCCAAATATTGCGATCGTTGTGGGCATGATTTGCACCTATGATAGAGTATGACTAAAGTTCAGTATGGGTATATAAGAAGATTCTGTCTGCGCCTTACTTGCTAAACAATGGTGATTGTCACTTATTTTAAACAATACTTTACAAAATAATGTTTTATAATATAAAATTAGCTAGATGGGTTTGATAAACAAGGATGTCAAGGGTTGATGGGTGTTTTATGAAAAAGATTTACTGGGTGCCAATTATTTTGGCGATGGTTATTGTGGGTGTATTGATATGGCTATACACAATGATGCCATCTTTGGCATCAACCCCAAAGAGCAAAAAAGTGGTGCAGCAAATGAGTGAGCTTGGGTTGAGTGAGCGCCAGCTTCAGCTATTGGCGCAACCTGCTTTGGCAGAAACAGTAGTAATTGATAAGCTAATTGTGTATAAGTCCTTAAGAGAAATGCAAGCCTACCAAGGTGAGACACTCATCAAAACCTATCCCATTGCTTTGGGCAGAAATCCTGTTGGGCACAAAGAGTTTGAGGGCGATGGGCGCACACCAGAGGGCGTTTATTATATTAACGATAGAAATCCTAATAGCGCTTATTATAAAAATCTAGGCATCTCCTATCCTAATGCCACCGACATTGCTCATGCTAAGGCACATGGTAAATCTGCAGGTGGCTTGATTAAAATTCATGGCATAAAAAATGGACTTGGCGATGTGATTGGCGCAACTCATCTGCTCAAGGATTGGACAGAAGGGTGTATTGCGGTAACAGATGGTGAGATGGATGAACTATTTCGTGCAGTTAAGCATAATGCTGTCATTGATATTCGTCCTTAGAGCTTATTATAATTAGTTATAATTTAATATTTTTGTAGAATATTTTATTAAATATACCTGCTTTTTTTTTACCAAAACGACCAAATATGCCCGTCTATATCAAAAACTTGCTTGATAGAATGATCATACACCTTAAGTTTTTCCTTAAAAACGTGCGATATTTCTCATTTTTTTTATTGCAATTACCAAAGTTTAGGAGGCTCTAACACCCTCAATATCAAGACTTTATTTACCCATTTTTTTTAAAATAGCTACCTCCCTAAAAACTCATCCCCAAACTCACACCACTCACCCAATCTTTGTTGCTAAATCCATTAGGCTCACTGATTGCTTTTGAGGTGAAAATGTCATAATTAAAACTTAGGTAGGGGTTATTTGTATTTGGTGTATATTGTCCTTTGATGCCAATGACAGCACCTGCTAAGTGTTGTCCAAGTAATCGCTCATTTTGGCTTTTGTCGTGGCTTGTGATGTAGCCTGCATCCAATCCCAGATAGATGGCATGGTTTGATTGGCTGTTTCTTATGTTGTTTTGATTAATTGTGGTGCTGTGATTGTTTGCTTTTTGCTGATTTAAAAAGCTTGGATAAAAGCTGATATCTTGTCTTACCAAGATGCCATTATCCGCAGATAATGAACGCTCCCCATCAAAGCCTCTAACAGTATATCTACCGCCAATCGCCATCTTTAAATCTGGTGTTAGACTGTCTGTGGCATATTGGGCTTTGAGTGTGGTGCTGT
>JBHBMT010000105.1:0-6305 GCA_041773075.1 Moraxella sp. | reverse complement strand
GCTACAATATGATGCGGCAGTCGTTGAGAGTGTGGCAAAATCAAAAGCACCAAACTCACCTGTGGCAGGTCAAGCGAATGTCTTTATTTTCCCAAGCCTATCAGTGGGTAATGCGCTGTACAAAGCTGTACAACGAAATGCCAATGTCATCGCTGTCGGCCCAATGCTACAAGGTCTAAACAAGCCTGTCAATGACCTATCTCGCGGCTGCTTGGTGGATGATATCGTCTATACCATCGCATTGACTGCAATTCAAGC
Source organism: Moraxella sp. (assembly GCA_041773075.1). Lineage (GTDB taxonomy): Bacteria > Pseudomonadota > Gammaproteobacteria > Pseudomonadales > Moraxellaceae > Moraxella. Next base: position 6,047 of record JBHBMT010000105.1, on the reverse strand, counting down.
GGTATAATTGATCGGCATCACAAAAAAAATCGCCCATTAGTACGATGGGCGATTTTTTTATTTGACAAGGCAGTTTAGCTGTCTGGGCGAATTTGACCGAATTTACCGCTTTGTACATCTTGTACAGCTTGGATGATCTCTTCGCGCGTATTCATCACAAACGGGCCATAACCGACGATCGGCTCATTCAATGGCTCACCGCTTAGGATGAGGATTTTGGCAGATGTTTGCGCTTTGATGGTCAGCTGACTGCCGCCTCGGTGAAAAGTCACCAGCTGCGCTGCGCCTGCCTCATCCTTATCATTCACCAAAATCTTGCCATCCAAGACCAGCACCAACAGGTTGTGGCTCTCAGGCAGATCAAAAGTATGCTCAGCATTCTGATTTAGGCGCACATCCCACAGATTGATTGGGCTAAATGTACTGGCAGCACCGATGACACCATCAAGCTCGCCTGCGATCAGCTTGGCTGTGCCTGCATCACCCAGACGCACCTCGGGAATGTCTGCATGGGTGATGGCTTGGTATTTGGGCGCGGTCATCTTATCTTTGGCAGGCAGATTTACCCACAGTTGCACCATCTCAAACATGCCACCTGTCTTTGAAAATGCCTCTGAGTGAAATTCTTCATGCATCAATCCTGACCCTGCTGTCATCCACTGCACATCACCTGTGCCGATAACGCCACCGCCACCTGCTGAATCTTGGTGTTCGACCTCGCCTTGATAGGCAATGGTCACCGTCTCAAAACCGCGGTGCGGATGCTCGCCGACACCGCGATGTGCGGCACGCGGATTGGCAGGAAAATGCTCTGGTGAGGCATAATCCATCAATAAGAATGGATCAAGGTTTTTGTGTGTTTCTTGATAATTAAACATACCATGCACATGAAAGCCATCACCTACCCAGTGCTTGCTTGGTGCTGCATAGACTTTTGCTACTTGTTTCATAAAACGCTCCTAAATGATGGCTTTGGCCATCGATTGATTGATACTTGTATTATAAGGGCGTTATCTTGATAAAAAAGCGCTGACTTTGCAAAGTCAATTTGCAAAAATGCAAAGTTAACTGTGCCACTGTAGGATCGCTTGATGATTATGATATCCATGCTTTTTATTTTAACCAAAACATAAAACAAAAAAGCGGCCATCAGCCACTTTATTGTAAGTTTAAATAAGATCGATCAAGGTGCAATCCAACCTGCGATCAGTCATCAAACCTGTTCATCGCGACGAAATAGCCACTGCGTATCATCGCTCAATTCATCCACGAAATAATAGCCATCGGCGTCAAAATCTTTGAGTTTTTCTACATCGGTGATCTGATTTTTCGCGGCGTAATTAACCATCAGGCCACGAGCTTTTTTGGCATAAAAGCTGATGACTTTATACTGACCATTTTTTTGATCTTCAAATCTTGGCGTGATGATGCGCGCGTCAATTTTGGCAGGGTTGACCGCGCCATAATATTCATTGGATGCTAGATTTATCAAGGTGTCAAGGCCAGATTCTTTCATGCGTGCATTGATCAGATCGGTGATGAGATCGCCCCAAAATTGGTACAGATTATCCGCCTGTGGTGTTTTAAATTTTGTACCCATCTCCAAGCGATACGGCAGCATCAAATCCAGTGGCGCAAGCAGCCCATATAGGCCAGATAAGATGCCCAAATGCTTATTGAGATAATGAATATTATCTTCACTTAGGTGGTAAGCATCTAGCCCTGTATAGACATCGCCATCGAACAGATAGATGGCAGGCTTGGCAGTGTCATCAAAGGGATAAGCCCAGTTTTGGTTGCGCAGCACATTTTGTTCAGCGATCTTAGCGGAGATGCCCATCAGCTCTTGCAGATCGATGACATCGCAGTCTTTGAGGGTCTGCATCAGAGTGCTGGCCTGATCGATCAGTGCAGGCGTGCTGTAGTGATCTGCCAAAGGCAGCGGCACGGGCGTTTTTTCGTCAAGATTTTTGGCAGGGGAGAGTAAAAAATACATGAGATGTCCTAAAATAACCCATTTGATCTTATTATAACAAATTTATCATCGGCATGGTGCGCGGTGATGTTGATTATCCAGATGGTGATGATTGGATTGATTGATTGATTATGATCTTGGTGGCTTTTATTATATACTATACCAGAGTCCATCTTGGATGACGGCAGGTGATGCTTGATTTTTGCTTTGGGTATGTTGGACGGTGTTTGGAATGGTTTGTCCAAACAAGGATGTCAGCTTGCATAGCCTGACTTAAAAAACTGAATAATATCAATGAATTATATGTTTTTAAGGTGCGCCGTGCGCACCCTACGCACTAGATCCGGATGTGCGAATAGCAGTAGGTTGCGAGCTAATGCCGGAAGTAAAGGAGTGTAAAAAATGACAGCTAGTCCAGTTGGCTATTCTCTGGTTTTTTTAGCATTATGGTTTTGCTTTCATGCTTTCTGTTTGCTTCCCTATTACTGCATTTGTACAGGAAAGTTATATATCGTTAATTTTCGCTATGATAAACTGCATAAATTTAATAATATTCTTTATTTCTCAGGATTGTTCAATCTAGGTATCCTGATGGCACTAACCATAAATGAATTTTTTAATGGAGATTTCAGGGCGCGTATTACACCTTTTGATTTTGAATTAGGAGTTGCAATCAATCTCTTGATTTACGTTATGGTTTTTATATTTTTTTTGCACAAAAGGTTATTTTCAAGTAAAAGGAATAATGGTGAAAAAATGGAAAGTTTCTTCTACTGCTTTGGTTTTGTTGCAAGTTTTATTTCGGTAATGGGTTTTATTTTTAATACAATAATATGATATTTGACTCTGAAAGCCCGTTGGGTTGGGTGGAATGACACCCAACCATAAACAATACAACCCACCCCATCAACCCCAAAGGACCTCCCATGACACGCTTTTGTTTATCCCCTCTATCAGCTGCCACCATGCTTGCCTTAGGGTTATTATCCCAAACCAGCACTGCTCAAACACCAGTACAGTAGGGTGCGCACAGCGCACCGTTAATCTGGAGTGCGGGTGTCTATGTACCACTACAATATTCCCAGACACACCATAAGAGGTTATATTACCCCAAACTAGGAGTAATCTCTCATGGCAAAACAGCGTAAGCAGTACAGCAACGAATTTAAACTAGAAATGGTCAAACTTATAGAAGAACAAAAATCAGCGTGCTGTTGATGTTGCTAAGCAAATCTGTTTCAATGGTGCGTTGTACGCACCCTGCGCACTGTAGAAGCAACAAAGGGATTGGGTGAAGAGCTTGTTAAAAAAAATTACAATGGAGGATCTGATTGCAAGTGGTTTAGCTGGCAGTATTAATGGTCTTACATCTGGTGGCAAGAAATGATAAATTTGCAAAATCAAAGCATAATAGACAAAAAGAATTTTTATAAAATAGTTCTTTTTGTCTTGTTCTGCGTAGCTATGGGGATTTTTTACAAAATATTTTTTCATCCTAAAGCAAGCATCAGTGATACCAATAGCTACATCCAAGAATCCAAGGTCGTCCATTTACAAGATATGAACATGACTTATGTCTCGGAAAATCTGCACAGTCCTTACGGCTATAAACTGGGGACGCTTGAACAATATTACTATTACCAAACAGTTCTTTATTCGCCAAAAATGGATAAATACTTTGCACTGAGATGTTATGAGTGTTTTTACCCAGAATATTTGTACGCACCAGACTTGCTTAGCGGCATTGATGATTTGGAAGCCGTATCTACCATAATGTCCAATATCCATCGCCCTAATCTTGGCAACAACAAAGCAATATTTTTAATGGTGAATACCAAAGAGTTTGATGATAACGCAATGGGAACAAGCCAAAATCCAATTCCTGTATTTTGGTATTATCAAGATGCCAATAATAAAACTCAATTTGTTAAACATAATCCTAAAATAGCCGATGCTAAACCACCTTATATGCTACAAAAGAAATTTGGTAGTCTATACGATGCTTTTGGTAAAAATTCTGCTACAGATAATTTTCAGTATTTTTATAATGTATTTTCGTATCTAACTTATCACAAGTCTGTCGATTAAAATGAGTTCATTGGTTGGACTAAAGGTGATAAAAACCTGTACTAATCCAGACCTAATCTGACAATTACTGATGGCAATGCGACGGATGCACTGAGTGGGGCGTGCAGCTGGTAGTGCAACCAGCTTGCACTAGTTGTACAAGTATTTTGCCCAAAGAAGTAAATATTCCCACTGGCAGAATACAGCCTTTGCCTAAAGGCAGCGAACAAGATGGCAAAATATATAAGAGAGAGGAGTAATATGAATGTTTTTCGATTAAAATCTAATTTGTTAAAAAATCAAGATAATCGTTGGTTTTTACAAAATCAGCCTTATACAGGGATTGTATTTTTTGATAAAGATAATTTTCAACTCGATGTGTTTGAAGTAGAGAGTGGTTATGTTACTAAGCCTTATATATCTCCATGTCAAAAAACATTAACAGGTATTTTACCATCTCCAATTTCTATTGATAGCTCTTCATTCAGCAATGAAGCAGAAGATTTTTATGGTTGTGGAACAATTCCGCAGATATACCAAAATTCCATTTATCAAGGAATGTCTTACAATTTTAGAAATGGGAAATGTATTTATGAGGGTTACAGTAATGAAGATGGTATTACAGAAAGCAAGATTCATTGGTCTTACAATCCCAATAATCCAATTCTGGATGATTTAAAGCAATTTGAATTGCAAAACTACGACAAAAAACTTCCGAGGTCTTTCTATTACTATTATCGCTCAAATAATAGTTTTTCATATTATCTTTGGGATGATAAGGATTATTATGAGCATATTAGTATTTCTTACTTTCCTGATTCAGGTATGGTAAAATCATTGTTTCTGCAAGGAGATGTATTAAAAACAAAATCATACTTAAATTGCCCAATACAATTACCAGAAATATTTAGAACAATAGAAAATTATCACAATTTCATTTTTTGTGATAAAGTTGGTCATTTAGTTTTACGCATAGACAAAAGTTATATTCGGCAACTTTTTGATACATGGCTTAAAAATAATTCCTTCAAAAATATAAAATCTCTCAGCATTAGAGGTGTTGAAGGGTTAGATGACTTGTCAATTTTTAGTAATAAGAAATATTTTGGAAGTTTAATAGAGCTTGCTATAGATGAAACATTGGACAAGTCAGTTGTTCATGATTTAAAAATTAAAAATCCAAATTTAATTATAAGATTATATTAATAGGAAAGTATTTTGATTTATCTTATTTTAGATGCTTATTATCATGATGTTGATGGTAAAACTACAGCAAATGTTTCAGCAATTAGATTTACTGGTATTGAGAATAACATTATATTAAACGAATACAAAGCCGTTATTCATAATGTCAGTCCTTATAAATCAGGTCAATTTTATAAAAGAGAAATGCCATGTTTATTAGGATTGATAGACAAAATAAATGATCCTTTTGATGTTATCATTATTGATGGCTATGTGTATTTAGATGGTCAGGATAAAGCAGGTCTTGGTAAATATTTATATGACCAATTAATCATCAAAAAGCCAATTATTGGCATTGCCAAGACAAATTTTTATGGCACCCCATCAGAATATAAAATATATCGTGGTACTAGCAAACACCCTTTGTATGTTACTTGCATTGATATTAGCATAGACACTGCTAAAACTTGGGTTCAAAAATTACAAGGTCAATATAGAATTCCTGATATCGTTAAAAGAACCGATATACTAAGCAGGAAAACTGATGCAGAACAATAGCTTGGTAGGTTGGGTTAGCGATAGAGTAACCCAGCATGATGGTGTACTGGTCAACTTTTTTCAAACAACCTCTAAGAGGGTTTTGTTAATTAAGTGGTAAGCGTTGTACGCACCCTGCACACTAAAGATGATCCAAAACCAAAAATTACAATCAATAAATCCAAATTAAGGTAGCAACCATGAAAATACACTATTCTAAAATTTTTATATTTTTAACTGGTGCTTTGGTTGGTTTTATATTATTTATTGCTTACAATACATC